>JACPGZ010000017.1 GCA_016188895.1 Candidatus Pacearchaeota archaeon | reverse complement strand
CGCCACATGGAGCAACATCTCTCAAATGTGAATTCGGCACCCTGCACCAATCCCATATGGGCAAATCATCCACATCTTGTGGTGTATTGCAAGTGCCGTCATAACCACTTATCTGCCTCCCTGTTATCACAAATGCCTTGAAAAAAGGAATATCCAATATCTTTATGCTCTCAAACAAGCCTTGCACTCGAGGCTTGTCAGGAAACGCTGACAAAACACTCAAGAAAACAATAGAAAACAAGACAAAAGCTATAACAAATACTGCAAAGAATGTAAGATAATAGAGTCCTTTATTCTTTGACCTGCCTCTGCTTTTTTCCTCTTTGCGCGCCCTCTTTTTTCTTGCCATTTCAAAAATATATCCTCCATCCTACACAACAACCCATGAAAACAAAATTGATATTATAGTTAATATAGCCAGGACAAACCATAAAATCATGTTGCCAAAGAATATTTTTGTCCCATCAAGATTTGAAATAGGGATTAAATTGAAGAATGAATAATAAAGGCTGATTAAAGCCAGCTCCTCAAATCCGATAATATAAGCAATAAATGCAATTAAGAGATTAGCAATAATTCCGAAAGCTCCAATCAGACCAACATGAAAATCAGTCATCTCTGAGAACTTGTAAGGCCCAAATCTCTTGCTAACTCTTGATTTAAGCGCATAAACATCATATTGCAAAATAGCCATCCACACAAAATACCCAAATGTAACAAGGGCTGTAGCAATTGGAGCAATAAGCCCTACTGGAAATGGCTTTTTCAGTTGCTCGTGCCTTCTAAAGCCATATCTCTGAAAATACCAAAAATTAATTGAAAGCCCTGCATCAAGAAAATAAGCAACCAGCTCCTTAGCAGCAATATTCACAGCAATAACAATTGCTGCAAACAAAATTAATATAGGGATACTGCCAAGATCACGCAATCCTAAAATAACCCCAAGCAATAATATTGAAATAATTACAGGTAAAAATTCTTCTCTGCTAACCATATCATAACTATAAGTTACATGAATTTAAATCTTTGCATAAAAAGGGATCATTCTTTCTTATTTATCGTAGCTCCATGATGTGTATGGTGGCTTAGTGTTGTATGATGCCCTAACATCCTCAAGTGCAATAAAGGCATTACTCTTCTTACAAAAGAAAACTTCTCAACTTTTCTTACCTCTTTAATAAGAGGCATCATTATGACAGCTGTCAGAGCCCTTAGTATTGCTGAAACCAAGAAAACAAATAAAAAAATGTTCATGAATTTTATAGGCAGATATTTAATCATCAATCCCCCAAGAGCTGCTCCTAAAAATATTCCAATTCCTGCAAAAATGTTCATATAAGCAAGATATGTTGCTCTTTTTTCTCTTCCAACAGAATCATAAACAAAATTGCTGGAAGAAAGATTAAATGCAGCCCAGCCAATTCCTCCAACAAACATTGGAATTAAAAGATAGTACTGATTTTGATTAAAAATCCATAATAACGGCAAAACTGGAATTAGCAAACTTCCAATAATAAGTAATTCTTTATTGCCATAACGATCTGCAAATTTTCCCCAAACAAGCATAAATGCCATCATTGAAACAGCCTGGCTAAGGCTTATAATTGCAAACCAAACATAGCTTAGATTCAATTCTTCAAGCATATAAACAGTAAAAAACGGGGAAGCAATCATTGCAGAAAAATTTATAAGCGCTATATAAATAACAAATCTTCCGTAATTTGTTTTATGTAAATTCCTAAAAAAGTATACAAATCCTTCATGAACAGGTGACCCACCATCTATATCACTTATCCTCTTTAATATAACATATGAAATAATTCTTGAGAATATTGCAACTAGGAATAAAATAGAAAATCCTGCTAATACCATTCCACCTGTTTTAAAATAATCAAGAATAAAAGAGCCGATCAATGTAACAACAATGCCTATGCCTGCAAGAATAGAGTTCCTCTTTCCAAAATATTTTCCCCTATCTTTTTCAGGCACAATATCTCCAATCAATGAAAACCATGCAGGAGCTGAAATCGCCCCAAATACAATATAAAGTGAATAAAACAAAATCAGGATTGTTGGTAATCCTGTTCTTATACCAAAAACAAAAAAAATCCCTAGAAATAATATTGGAAGAAGCATTAATGTTTGCCATGCAACAGTGAAAAGTATTATAAGCTTTCTTTGATACTTCAGGGTGGAGCCATAAACCTGCGCAAGGGGCGAAAGCAGGCCTGAGAAAGAATTTAAAAAACCGATATGAACGCTGTTTGCTCCAAGCGCCAGAGCAAATGGAGTCATATATGTATCTGTAATAATAGACATAACAGTGGACGCGCTTCCTTCCTTGATTCCAAGAGACATATTTCTTTTTCTCTCTTCATCACTTAATTTTATCTCTTCATTAGTTTCAACCTCTTTTTCTTCATCCGCCATTGCTAAAATATACAAGAAGCAATATTAAAATCTATCTTTTAAGAATTGTAAGAAAATTAGTATGTTTCAATTTCTAACCCTTTAATTTTTTTGAAATCTTCTATATTCCGTGTTAAAACCTTTTCTTTTTTAACTAATGCAATTCCAGATATCATGCAATCAATAGGTCCTATATCCTCCCCTCTCTTTATAAGATTTCCGTCAATTTCTCCTGCCTTTTCAGCTGAATCATTATCAAGATGTAAAATAAGTTGGCCTTTAAGAATCTTTATAACTTTATTTTTCTCTTTTTCTGGTTGATTACTTCTAGAAATACCACTAAAAAGTTCAAATATAGTTAATGCTGTAATTAGTTGCGTTTCTCCCTTCTTAATAATCTCATTTAATTTTGAAATAGCTTTTTCATCGTTTTTCATTATATCAATTATAAAAGTAGTATCAAAAATCATTCTAATTTTAATGCTGTTTTATTTAATTGATCCCTCATTCGCTTTCTAATTTCTTTTATATTTTTCTCTAATTTCTCAGCTTCTCCTGGCGAAAGTATTCCAACTAAATCAAGAAAAGAGTACTTTCTCATGATTTTAGTTATTACATCGCTAAAACTCTCATTTGGCTCTTTAAAAGCAAAAAGTCTTTCATATGCTTCACTAGTTATAGTAATTGTTTTAGTAGCCATATTAGTAAGTGTATGTGCATGTATTTAAACTTTTCTTATATAAACGTGTCAGAAAAGTTTATAAATAGTAACTAACAAGTAGTATCATAGGTGCAAGATGAATTGGAAAGATAGAATTGAAAATTATCGCAGAATGCTTGAAAATCTGGAAGTAGATTATACTAAACTTCATGCAAATGAAACAGAATTACGCCCTAAAGACATTACAGATTTTGCACAAGCAGTTATAGAAGGAATGAATCAAAGACAAATGTTTGGGTGCACAGATAATGAAAGATATGAAAAGTGGAGGATAAGAATGCTTAAGGATCCAAAATATCATCCTATCACAAAAGTTGCTATTGCGTCATATAATTTTGCGCCGAAAACCGATTTGCCAAAACAATATATATCACTATTAAAAATTCTTACAAACTTACCCGAAGATAATGAAAGTATTCAAAAGGCTGTTGAAGTGGTCGGTTTGGAAAAAATGCTTACTGAATTGCATGATAAGGCTCTCCACTATTTAGAAATGTTCTGTGGCATCCCAAGAGAATTACAGACAACAAATACTAATCTATAAACTCCCTAATCAACAATGCAGGATTCTTAGCCTGAACAATAGCACTTGAAATCAACACTCCATCATAACCCTCTCTCAAAGCAACTTCTAGATCTTGTGGCTTTGAAATCCCTGCCCCGCACAATACCTTTATCTTGGAATTTCTTTTCCTAACTGATTGAATAAACTTTCTTATCTTTCCAGTTAAGCTTGTTATTGGAATCCTGCCAGCAATAAGTTTCGGCTCTTCATAAGCAATAACATCTGGACTAAGCTTCATGATTCTTTTTGCTTCCCATAAGTTCTTAACACAAACAACACTCATCATCTTTAATTCCTTGCATCTTTCAACAATTGATTTAATATCTGCAAAATACATGCGGTGCTCTGAATGATTAATAAGTGTTCCAATTGCTCCTGCTTCTTTCACGCTTTCTGGTAGAATATATCCTGTATTTCTTCCATGCCCAATTGGATCAATATGCTGAGAAAGAACTTTTTTATTCAATTTAGCAACAGGAAAAATATCTGCGGCCTGAACAGCAAGATAAACATCTTTAAACCTTGAGGAAATCCTCGCTAGTTTCAATGCATTCTTGCCTGTTCCTTCCTTGTATGTTTTAAAGTTTATTATTATCATCTGGCCTCTTTTGATACAAACATGATACTAACCTGTCTTTTTATTGTTTTCGTCTTATTTTTAATGGAGATTCTTTTTCTTTTATTTCTCTAAGAACTTGTATTGAAGAGCTTGGCTCAAAGGTAAAATAATCACAATTAGTACATTGATAACTTATTGCCTTTGTTTTAGCATCCTCTACATTAACCTTTACTTTTTTTAGCCTTGATTTACAGTTTGGACATATCATCATCTCAACGCCTCCAACCCAGGAAGCTCCTTGCCTCCGAGATAAGCGATAAGCGCCCCTCCGCTTAAACTTATATAAGAAAATTTGCCTTTTATTTTATATCTTTTGATAGCAGTTGAGATGCTCCCTCCGCTTATAAAGCTAAACTTTCTGGATTTAGCAACTGCTTTTAAAATAGAAACAGTTCCTTCTGCAAATCTTTTGTCTTCAACACATCCTAAAGCACCTTTGACAAAAACAGCATTTGCTTTTCCAATTTCTTTTGAAAAAAGTTCAATTGTTTTCTTTCCAATATCACAAATTTTGAAATCACTAGGAAAATTAGAAAGTAATACCTCTTTTCTTTTTCCATCTTTCTCAATTGCATAATCAATAGGAAGCACAATCTGCCCTGAAAATTTATTATATAAATTCTTAAATTCGCTAATAAATTTTATATCTTTCATAATCTGATTCTGCATTCCATAATCAAAACCTTGCGAGATTCTTATCAAAAAATCTAAATAACCAGATGCAAGAAGCTTGTTTCTCTTGTCTTTCTCAAGCAATTTTACAATAGGAAGATAATCCGCAACCTTCTGCCCTCCAATAAGCAATAGCAATGGCCTTCTATTCACTAATTGATTAATATTCTTCAGTTCTTCATCAACATTAGGTCCAATGCAGCTTTTAATTATTCTGGGAATCAGTACAGTTGTTGCATGCGCTCTATGACAAACTGAAAATGCATCTTGAATAAAAATATCAAAACCTTTTGCAAAATCTACAATAACGTTATCATTTTTTGCAATGTTAGTTTCATCATCAAGAAACCTGACATTATCTAACAAAAATATCTTATCATGCAGATTTTCTATCTTTCTCAAAGCCTCTTTTCCAGGCAAAATTGGAGTAAATTTCACTTTGACATATTTATTTAAAATCCTTGCATGTTGCCTTAAATCTGTAAAGTCCTTTTCACCTTTTCTTCCTTGATGTGCAAGAAGCACAATCTTTGCAGGATTTTTCTTTAAAACGCTTTTAATTGCATGAGCATGTCTTAAAAACCGTGCTGATTCAAGAACCTTGCCATTAACAACTGAAGAATTAAGGTCTATTCTAACCAAAATCCTCTTTCCTTTAAGCTCAAAATCATTTATTGTTTTGAATTCCATAAGACCTCTTCTATTTTTTGAATAAATTCTTGAACATCTTTATTAAGTTCTTCATGAATTGAATGAAAAACAATTATGTCGTCTACCTCGCCATATTCATGAGCAATTATATTTCTCATGCCTTTTGCCTCTTTTAACTTCTTAGCTAAATCACCAGTAATTATATTGTTATGCGCGAGTACATAAAAAGCTTTCTCATCATCTTCAGGAATTTTAAGCTTTTTATAGCGTATAGTAAGTGAGGCTAAATCAACGCAAGCCTCTACAATCTTTTCAAAATATCTTTCGCATGCTGCTTTCTTCATATTGTCTTTTTGATAAGCATCAAAATTTTCTGGTGTAAAATCTTCTAACTCTATAAGGTATTTCTCTACTTCCTTAATTTTTTCTTCTATTCTATCTTTCATATATAACTCTTTTTTCTGCATCTATTGATTTCCTTACTTTTAATGGCAGAACATTATATACTTGTATGTCTATTTTAGGAGGGAGTTTACCCATTATTTCTTTTCTAAATATGATTGCTTCTTCCTGGTTAATTGTATCAAAAATAACTGCTATATCGATATCAGAGCTTAAATTATGCTCCTTATTGATAACCGAGCCGAAAAGATATATCTTCTTGATTTTTCTAAACCATTTATGCTCGAGAATTACTTCTTTCGCCTCATTGACAAGATCATTTATTTCTACTGCATATTTTAATGAAAATTCTTTATGAAATTGAGAGACATCTTTTATGAAATTGAGCTTTTTTCTTATATCTCTAGAAAGGCGATTTTTTTCTGATTGGCTTAATCGCATTCCCCAAAGTTGTTTCTCAATAATCTTTAATTCTCTTTTTCCAAATATCTTCCTTGCGTTTTCATGCGTTTTCAAAAATCGTAATAATCCCATGCGAAATAACCTCAATCAAGGTTACTATAACCATAATAATGGTTATATTTAAATCTTTCGCATATTAGACATAAGTTACATTATCAAATATCCTTTTAAATTCCATTATCTAAAATATTTTGCATATCTCTTGAATATTATCCATGCCGGAGCAAGAAACATAAAGAAATGCAAAAACATAAATAAGAATACAAAAAATCTGTCATATCCTTGAAGAAAGTATTTTACCTGCAACACTAATGCAATAATGCCTGCAAAGATAAATGCCTTTCCAGTAAGATTCTTCATTTTTCTAAAAACAAATAAAATTACTATTCCCCACAGCATTGAAAAGATAATCTTATTTCTATAATACTCAAATGTAACATAAAATCTAGGGCTTAGTGAATGAGTCATCCAATCAATAATTGTTGCTATAATAACAATAACAAATACTAAACCAAGCTGTTTGAGAAAGTTTAGTCTTTTATCTTTTTCCTTTTTAACCTCTTCTTTAATGTTTTCTTTCTTCATCTTCTCTTCCTCCACATCGCAACAATCACAATAACTAAAACAACAAGCGACACAACAACAAAAGCAACAATTATATTAAACAAAGTGCTTTTCAATTTTTCTCTTGCAATTTCCTCCTCAATTCCTCTTTCTATTTGTTGAGCAATCAATCCTTCATCCAATCCCATAACAAGACTTGCTTTATCTTCCTCAAATCTCTCAATCCCAATAAACATTTCTCTGTTCCCAACAACAACAGGTGTTACCTCGTTTCTTGGAATCAAATAATCTCCTGAAAATGACTTGACAATAACTCCTTCATCTGTAATAACAAATGATAATTCATAAGAACTTCCATAAACATCAATGACAATGCTTTCTTCCTTATCAATCTCAATTGAAGATGTTGCTCCTTCAACAATATCAATCTTCTCAATTGTTGGAATCAATATTGTTTCATTTATTGGCTTTGCAATAACTCTCGGAGCTCCGCCACCGCCGCCAGATGTTCCTGTATCAGGAGTCGGACATTGCCCGCAGTCTGTTGAACATGATGAGCATGACTCTCCAATGATGCTTCCGTCGCAAATATTATCTCCGCAATATCCAGCAACCGCGCTGCTTGCATTAATCCTGAATATAATTGTTGTTTCTGCCTCTGCATTTGTTAATGCTAAATGAGAAGAATCAACTAATCTTGCTCTTAATGTACGCTCTCCTAATGGAACATCATTGAATCTTATTGTATTGTTATCAATTCTTGTTGCATATTGAGTTGTGCCAGCAATTAAATTCAATTCAACAATGTTTGAAGGAGCATTGTAAAACATAAACTCGTCATTGAATGTATATCCAATCCAGAAACATTACTCAATGAAAAGTGTATGTGATTTCCGCCTTTTCCTCCAATATTAAAGTTAATTGCATTGAATGTTATTGTTACATTTGTATTGTTTTCTCCAGCTGGGATTGTTATTACATCATTATTTGTAGGAGAGATTATCTGCATTGTTGCAGGAGGTGGTATTGCGCATGTGCAATTCAATAAGCATGAATTTCCTCCGCATAAAGCATTGTCACTTCCATCACATTGCTCTCCAGATTCCTGAACATTATTTCCACAAGCTGGAGTTGTAATTCCAATGCATTGAGCATTGCAATAATTCGGCTGTCCATTGTATATTCCGTCATCGCATGTCTCATTTCCATTTACAATACCATCTCCGCATGATTCACTTGTAATGCAGCTTCCATATCCAGTGCAATCGCTTAAACATTCTCTTAAGCCAGAATAACTATTTATTGTGCATGCCTGTGTCTGCCCAATTTCACATGCCTCAACTCCTGTATATACATAACCATCGTTGCATACATTTAATGTACAATCATTCTTGCATGCATCATTATTGTTTGAATTTCCGTCATCGCACTGCTCTCCTGTTTCTGTAATTGAGTTTCCGCATTGTTGAGAAGTTCCTCCTGAATTATACAAATCACTCACTTCTTGTACAGTTAATGCTTTATTGAAGAGCATAACTTCATCCAATAATCCTTGGTATCTTTGTGCTAATAAAGCATCTGCTCCTATAATAAGTGAATTTCCTCTTGCCTGCAGTGAATTAGTCTGTGCAATACTTCCTGCTTGCACTCCATTTATATATGCTCTTATATTTGCTCCATCATATGTTATGACTAAATGCTGCCATGTTCCATATTGTGCTGTGCTAAAAGCACCTATTCTTAACACTCCAGAACTATCTCCAAAAATAAAATCATAAGAGCCATCCCCGTTATTGTCCAATTCAATCCCATACTGATAATAAGGGCTTGTCATACTTCCTGCTGTCCATTGCTTTTCTATTAAAACCGCATCTCCAGGAGTATCTAGAGGACTCAACCATGCCGCTATGCTAATATTCCTTCCTACAATATCCAATGATGCTGAATTAGGAACTGTTATATAACTTGCTCCAGAGAAACTCAAAGCATTTCCTATTCTTCCTATTGTCCAGCTCGGGCTTGTTATCGCTCCATTATTTCCATTTCCAGAGCTGTCTGCTGCACTACTCCCTGTTCCTTCATCAAACTTCCAGTGAGCAGCTAAACCAGAAGGTATTACAATTTCCTGATAAAGATAATTAACATTAGTTGGATTTGGACTTATGAAATTGCCTGCTAAATCTCTTACATTGCTTATTGTTAATGCATAAGAAGTTCCATTTGTCATTGCAGATGTTGTCAATGTTGCTGTTGTATTATCTGCAGAAACACTTAAGCTTGATATTGTTATTCCATTTATCAAATAATTCCCTATTGTTTGTATTGTGCTCCTGTTCATTGCCTCGCTATAAATCACTCTTACACTTGTTTGTGAAGTTGCGCTAACTGAACTTATTGAAGGAGCAACATTTAATGTTGCTCTATTTACAGCACTGCTTCTTGCTGATTCTAATCCAGCCCCATTCACAGCACTAACTTCATAGCTATAACTTTGCCCTTCACTCAATCCTGTATCACTAAATGAAGTTGTAGTCGGCTGCCCCACATTAACATTATTCCTATAAACTTTATAATTAGCAATCCCAGATTCATCATCACTTGATGCTGTCCATGTCAAATCTATTCTTGAACTGCTCACTGCATTTGCTGTCAATCCTGTTGGTGTTGTTGGAGGAGTTGTGTCTGACACAGGAGAATTCCCAGACTCAAAGATCAAATAAGTGAAAAGCAGCTCTCCCTTATTTCTAGAAAGATAAAAATTGCCGTACGAACTATCAAAGAGAGTATCTATGAAATGATGAACCTCGTTGTCAGCAGCAAGACGCGCTCCAGTGGAATAAGCTCCTTTCGTTCCACGATTAAAAAAGTAAACTGCCTGGTCGTAAAAATGCTGCTCACCAGTATATTTATATCCGAGCATCAAGATATTCACCAAGTCTGTGGTATAGACAGGGTCTATATAGCTATACCAAAGCCCGCCAGTCGCATTAAATCCAAAAAAGGCTGCAGTATATTGAGATGTGGGCTCGAGCCCATATTGCTCAACATATCTTGCCATGGCAATCGCGCGATCCTTTAGCTCCTGACGCCCTGTCACCCTATATGCCTGAAAAAAAGCTTCAGCTACAAGACCAATGTGGAATGCTGATTGCTTGCGAACACCATCAGCATAAGTCCCGCCATTATATCCAGGATATGTAATAGTATCAGTAGACCATTGCCCTACAAAATACATTCCTCTGGCATCCCAATCAGGAGATTGTATCCAGAGCTCAATCAATCTATCTCTGAGATCAATCCAGCGTTGTTTCTTAGTGGCTTCAGCCACACGAGTTACCAGAAGAAGATGTCGTGCAGCTCGTCGCATGCCAGTATCTGCCATCCTATACTGTCCTGGCACAGCACCAATCCATTGGGATTCAACTTCAGCAGCAAGATTTTCTGCTTCTGTGAGAGCCTCCTGCGCACCAATAGGGTCAGTATCTTTTGTGTATTCATACAAAGCCACAAGCCCCCATCCATACATATGATCTATGCCATATCCCGCTTTATCATTACAAAAAGTCAAACTAGGACTGCCTACACAATTCCTATAATCATCTTTGAAATAACGCGCCCAAGCATTGGCACGATCCAGGTACCCATTCTCCCCAGTACGAAGATACATCATCAAGTAAGTCCACAAATCATCGCCTTCTGTATCATAGTGAATATCGGGGTCTGAAACAAAATACTGACTGCAAGGCGGAGTATCTGAAGGATAGGAACAAGGAAGATCAGGCTCTATACTCGTTGTCCACGTCCAATTCCATTTTCGGTAAGCATTCTTTTCATCTTCAAGTAAAGGCATGGGATATCCGCCTATGTAAACAGGAGGTAGAGCCGTTAACCCACTAGCCACATTGCTCAATCCTCCTTGATTCCCAGCATCATCACTTGCTATAATAGCAAAATAATAACTTACTCCAGATTGTAATCCAGAAACTATCATATTCTGCGAAGTCCCGGCAATTTGAGGAAAAGGCTCTCCTGAAACTTGTGTAGCACTCGCCCAATTTGCCGTCGTAATAGGAGATGTTGAATACCTAACATCATACGAAACAGCAGCCCCTGTATTCCCGTCATCTCCAGGCGCTGTCCAAGAAAGCGTGCAATTATTCTGAGAGCAAGAATTAACAGCAAGATTAGAAATAGTAGCGGGAGGATTTGTATCTGGCGCAGAAGGAGCATGCTTATACAAATGCACTCTGCAATCTGGAAGAGGACTGCCCCCATCACAAGTCACAACAACAATAACACCATGGGTTGGAATCGCTCCAGTTACCATACCATGGACACGGTCAGTATCACGCCAAACACGCGCAGGAATATTCGCGGTTGCAGTTAAGTTCTGCCATGAATCTGTCACGACATTGTATCGCCAAAACTGTCTTCCATTAGCAAAGACCAAATAATCCCCTTCAATAGGATCAAAAGTCACCATGCTATCTTGTGTTCCAAGATCAATAGAGGCATTTGAGAGAGCGCTCACCTGCTCACTGCCATTCACTTTATAAAGACGCCTATCTCCATTTCCTCCTCCAAAAATCGCCACTTTGTGAATTGGGTTAGACTCCAAGAAATTATTGTAGGTTCCTGCGGGAGCGCTCGTCGTAAGCGTTGTCCATTGATTCGTGGTTTCCTTGTAAAGAAGAAGGCTCATGCCTCCGTACCAAAGCACGCCATCCAACTCAGAAAAATAATCTATTCCATTACAACACCCATTATCACTATTGGAAGGAGTCGCTGTCCAAGTTTCACTAGCAATATGGTACCGATCCAAATAAGTTCCTGTGTACCCATGCCTTACATAAAAATACCCTCTTGTAGGATCAACAGCCATATGGTCATACCCATGATTAACTCCCCCTGGAAGAGGCGCTCCAGCGTCATTGCGATACCAATCGTTAGTCAGCTCATCGTAAATCACAAAATGGGTGCTATCGCCATGATCTGCTCCTACGAAGAATAACTTTCTAGAGGTAGGATCCCACCGAATGCTCTCTGCAAATCCAAGCAAAAATCCGCTTGAGCCATCTGCATCTAAAGTCGGATTAATATTATTAGTCTGCAATTCAGCCCAATCTCCCGACTGCATACTAGCAGCGCAATCAGCCAATCCATTCGTACAAACAAGAGTCGCCTGTCCGCTTATCTGTCTCCCTGTTATCACAAACGCCTTGAAAAACGGAACATTCAATTCATCAATACTCTGAAACAAGCCTCGCACACGAGGCTTGTCAGGAAACGCTGAAAGAACATTCAAAAATACAATTGAAAACAAGATAAATGCGATAACAAATACTAAGAAGAAAGTAAGATAATAAAGTCCTTTATTCTTTGACCTGCCTCTTCTTTTTTCTTCTTTGCCTCTCTTTTTGCCTATCTTTTTCACCATCTTCTATAATGAAGAATGAATTTATATAAATCTTACTAAATCTTCTTAAACAACGCCTCTGCTCTTTCGACACTGCGTTCCCGCAGAGGCTTCTCTATCTCGTTATATGCAATTTTAAACCCAAGATGCTTTGCAATTTTCTCGCAAGAAGCAGGCATGAATGGATAAAGCAAAATTGCAATTGCTTTTAAACTATCAAGCACTTCATAAATCTGTTTTTTATTTTCTGCTTCCCAAAGCATTTTTCTCTGAACATATTCATTACATAAATCAATAAAGGCAAAAATTTCATTCAATACCTTATCAAATTCCAGACTATCAAATAATTTATCTATTTTCTTAATATCAAGTTTTTTCAGTAACTCATTCTTACCTTTTTCCAATCCATGCTTTTCCCCAAGTGCAGTAATCCTGCTGAATAAATTGCCAAGCTTGTTTGCAAGCTCATTGTTATGCCTATCTTTCAATGCCTGCTCTGAAAAGTCACCGTCATCTCCGAAAGGATTAGCTCTCATAGCATAATATCTAACAGAATCATATCCATATTTATCAACAAGATACTTAGGAGATATCACATTTCCTAAGGATTTACTTATCTTCTGTCTGTTAAATGTAAGAAAACCATGAATGTAAATCTTTTTTGGGGGTTCTATTCCAACAGACATCAGCATTGCAGGCAAAATCACGCAATGAAACCAACTATTATCAACGCCAAGCAACTGAACATCAGCAGGCCAAAACTTTTCATATTTTTTATTAGGCCATCCGATTCCAGCAAGGTAACTAAGCAAGGCCTCATACCAAACATAAATGGAATGTCCTTTTTCTAATGGAAAAGGAATTCCCCATGTCACACTTGTTCTTGTAATGCTCAAATCCTTCAACCCTTCTTTAACCCTATTTATTATCTCATTTCTTCTTTTTGATGGAGAGATAAATTCCTTGTTCTTCTCATAAAGTTTTAGAAGTTTATCTTGATATTTGCTCAATCTGAAATAATATGTATCCTCTTTTAATCTTTTTGGCTCTAAATTAGGATGAAACCTGCATCTTCCATTAACAAGTTCCTTTTCAGTAATAAAAGCCTCGCATCCCTCGCAATACAATCCTTCATAAGTTCCTTTGTAAATATCACCTTTCTTATTCATTAGTTCTACAAATTTTTTAGCAACTTCTTCATGATCTTTATCAGTTGTTCTAATAAATCTATTATAACTAATTCCTAGATTTTTCCAAGCATCTATAAATTCACTGCTAATTTTATCAACAAATTTCTTTTCACTCAGTCCAGCTTCTTTAGCAGCTTTTGCTATTTTTTGTCCATGTTCATCAGTTCCTGTCAAAAAAAATACCTTATCTCCTTGAATACGATGCCATCTAGCTAAAACATCAGCTGCAATCTTTTGATATGCGTGCCCGATGTGAGGATGTGCATTTACATAATCAATTGCAGTTGTTATGTAAAATTTTTTACTTGCCATATTTTAGATTTCTCCAATTAATATTTTCAGTAGCTATATTTAATGCTTTCATCTTATTTTCATGTTTAATAAATGTTTTTAATTTAGTAAAAAGCTGCAATAAAACTGCTTTTTTATCTATTCTTAGTTGATAATAATCAGAACTAAAAAAATAACCGTCTGTTGTTGGTTTTCCTTTTCTTTTATGAGTTGATATTCTACCACAAGATATCCCGAATCTGTTAAGATTTTTTTTAATAATAGATAGCAAATTAAAATCGCAGTTTCCTATAGAATAGGCAGCCATACCTTTAGATATATAAAAACTTCCTTCTGCATCTGTAAAACCTGCAAGAAATGAGAAAAAATAATCTTCCTTATCCAGAGCCCATTTAGGTACATCTTTACTTAATAGAAACTCAAAAGATTCATTCAAATTAATTTGGATGTTTATCTTGCCGTTTTTAGTCTGAATCCAAGTCTTACCATATTTTTCGAATAAACTTTTTATTAAGTCTATTTGTTCTTTAATAGTGCTTCCGCTTGCTACACAAATAGTCTTACTATTTGGATAGATTTTTCTGACACCAAGATCTCCAATTCTAAATCCTATCAAATATGCTTTTTCTATTGGGTCACCAGAAAAATTTTGTCTAGGATAAATTATATGAGAGTCAGCTAAATCCCTTGTTTTCAATCCAAATTCTTTTAACTTTCTGTAAATCGTACCTCTAGAGTATCCATATTCCTTTTCTATTCTCCAAGTAGATAATCTCTTATTAAAATACAATTCAATCAATTTTTCCTTTGTAGGAACATTAGAATTAAGCTCGTGAGGTTTTCTTCTTTTAATATCAAATTCTACTAATCTTTTCCATATAGTTGCCTGACAACAACCAAATTCTTCTGCTATTTCATATGTTGATAATTTATCTTTTTTATATAAATCCTCTAGACTTTCCCTAGAAATATTGATACTTTTCATCCAGTTTATATGGAAATTCATTTATTAATACTTTATGTTAGTGCCTGAAAAGTGTGAAAAGTGGAAAGTGATCATCGGGGTTGTAACATAAAACTTGCTCGCTGTCATTTAAATTGAAGAAATAAAAGATATAAAAGACTTTCTTTTTTAGTTTTCTTTGATTGTTATACTAACAAGTTTACTCTCCTCTTCTTGTTGATCAAGATATGGTTTAATAATGCCATGATACAAAACTCTGGCTCGATCATCTGATATATTAAGAATTTGTGACAAAGTTTCTATATAAAGCGAATCTGACAAATCCTTGTTCTTTCTTAACCCATAGTTAATTTCTGTCTTGGGTTTTGTATATTCTTCCTCCAATTTTTTGAGAAGAGGTCCTGCTTCTTTTGGATAGCGACCAGCAAACCAATCAATTGCTTCTTTTGGGGTATACTTTTTTAATTCTGGTACATCTTTTATTTCTGCTACAACTGGAAATTTTCCTGAATATTCTTTTCCAGCTTTAAGCAAAAGATAGACTAAACCTGCATCATGTTTCTCCCTGCCTGTTAAAGTAGCTCCCAAACTCGCTAATGCCCTTCCTAAACGAGAAGTTGCAACTGCTTCATTTAATAACTGGTTGATATCTAATTCATCAAGATTAATTTCTTCTTTCTTTTTCCTTGATTTAGCCATTTATAACAAAAAGAGATTTTATATATAAAATTAATTATAAAGAAATATAAAGATATTAGGAGATAGTCTAAGGAGGAATAACTCTATGTTTCCGATGCCATCCGTACTATGCAACTGCGATGCCCTATGCAATGGGCTTAGCGCCGATAATTTAATGGTAGAATCTCAGCTTCCCAAAATTGGAAACAGCTGATAGTCCGGGTTCAACTCCCGGTCGGCGCATCATATTATGAGCCATTATAAAGGAGGGTTTTCTAAATGGATTATCCCCTCACTACATCAAGAAATCTCTCATATAAAGTGTCTTGCGGAACTTCTTTGCCGCAGATGCGTGCTGCAATCTTCTTGTATTCCCGGGCAGCCTTGCTTCTTGGATGTGTCAAAACAACAGCATTTTTCATGAAATGCGATTCCTTTACTCTCTTGTCCTCTGGCACAACCCCCATCAGTGGAATCTCCAGCAAATCTCTTATTCCATCAACAGACATCTCAATTTTTGTCCCGGAATATCTTGTCAATATAACTCCTGAGACTTTTTTGCCAAGGCTTTGCGCAACTTTTAATGTCTTTAAGGCATCTGTTACAGCAGGCATTTCAGGATTTGTCACAATAATCACCTCATCGCCAGACTCAAGAGCTGCTAGTGAATCTTCTCCCAAACCAGCTGCAGAATCCACGATAATATAATCCGCAAATCTCTTTAATTTTTTGATAATGCTCGGAAGCTTGTCATATTTTATATTATAAATTTCTTTTACAGAAATAGACGAGGGAATGACTTTTGTCCCTGATTCATGCTCGTAAATAACATCATCTATGCCTGCTTTTCCAGCTAGCACATGATTAAGGCTTACAGGAACAATTGGAGCTCCAAGATACAATCCTACATTTGGAGTTGTGAGATTCGCATCAACAATAAGAACATCTTTTTTCAGCGCATTTAATGCAATGCCAATATTTATAGCGCTTGTTGACTTGCCAACTCCGCCTTTTCCAGATGTGATTACAATTGCTTTTGCCATGTTAAAAAGACTGTTTAACAAAACTTATAAAGCTTTCCAGCAGTGCATTATACTCTTTCAGCTTGTCCATGTTTATGGCAATCCACTGCCCGTTGTAAAAAACATTAAGCGTTAAATTCTTCCTGTATTCGTGCTCCACATTTTTATCCAGACCCTGAATCTTGTTAAAAAATTCGTAAACCTCTATCACTTTAGTGACATTTTCATTATCCTTGAACATTTCTTTAAGAATTTCTATCCTGTGTTTTGGTATTGTTGGTATTTCCTTTATTTTTTTCCTTTTTTTAGCATCTGCTAAAAGCGCATCAAAGCATCTGTTAATAATGCTCTTCCATCTTAAAATCAAATTAATAATAACATCCCCTGTCTTAGTATATTTAAGACTTACATATAAAAGATGATCTGCGCTAATCTTCTCCTGAATAATATCTTCCATGTTTTAAAATTGGAGCGAATCTCTAAGGACTATATTGCTTTTATACCTTTCTGTCATAAAATTCATTAAACCCTATAAACAGAAAAGCTTAAAAACGAACTTTTTCATTTTTTATGGAAAATGCAGATAAAAACATTCAACAAAGAAGAATTGTATAAAAATGCAATAGCAGAGATAAAATCAAAATTGGAAAATGTCAGGGGAGATATAATTCCAAAAATGGCAACTATTGCTGCAGTTCTAAAGCATGCAATGCCTCATTATTTCTGGTGCGGATTTTATTTTGCAGAGGAAAAAGAGCTTGTTATTGGCCCATATCAAGGAACATCTGCATGCCCGAATATAGCTTATACAGGTGTTTGCGGCACATCTGCACAAAAAAAAGAAGCAATAATTGTGCCTGATGTTCACAAATTCCCAGGACATATTGTGTGTGATGTCCAATCAAAGTCAGAAATTGTTATTCCGATTATAGAAAACGGCAGGGTTATCGGAGTTTTTGATGTTGATGCTAAAACATATAATGCTTTTGACGAAACAGATAAAAAATACCTTGAACAGATTATACCAATTTTACTGGAAGATTGATTAATGAAACTTATATTAGACAGAATTATATCTATATTTTTATTGTTGATCCTTCTTTTTATAAAAAACTGATATAAATTAAAAAAATAAAAATAAATAAAAACAAAAAAAAAGGTTTAGTAATAGCTTTCTTCAGATTCTTTCTTAGGCTTCCTTGTAAGCAATACCAGCAAGATTACCAGCAGCACAACAAATACTATTGCCAACACTATTGTCAAAACCACTATTCCATCTCCTCTAGCAGCAATAGAAGTTGTTCCTCTTTGCACTTGCGCGCTCAATGTTGCTTTTTCAACAAGTTGCCCTTCAGAGTTCACTGTAACAGTTATTGGATAATTGCCTGATTCTTGTGCAACAGCCCTTATCTTAACTGTTCTGCTTGAATCTCCGCTAACAACAACAATTGGCTCTATAGCTGAAACAAAGATGCTTCCAGTTGCTTCTGGAATTATCTCATAAACAGCTGTTCTGTCTCCTCTGTTGAGGATAACAAGGTCAAATGTAAGCTCTTCGCCAACTCTTGCCGTCTTTGCGCTCAATGGAACCAATACATCTGATCCTCTCATTACAGCTGATTCAACAACAAATTGCCTTCTTATCACTTCAGATACTGCATCAGGGTTCTCAATAACTATATCCAATGTGTAAACTCCTGCTAATGCATTCTCTGGAATCTTTAGAAGCACTAATCTTTCTGCGTCATCGTCTGCGTCATCTTCATCCCCTCGGTCTACAGGGAACAAATCATCTATGAAAACCAGCTTCTCTATGCCTAATGCCGGGACGCTTATCAATGCAATCACGTCATTAAGCTTCGCAGATCCTCTGTTCTTTGCTACAATGTCTACTTCAAGATTCTCGCCAGCTTGTACAGATGGAGCTACTTGAACTATCAACGGCTCTACAACAAAAGATTCGCGTTGCAAGTGCAGATTAAACTCTGCCTCATGCACAAGTCCCTTGCTCTTAATGCTTACTACAAGAGTAAAGATGTCTCCTGATCCTTCTGTAAGCTCATCTTCTAAATCGCTTGGGATTTCCAGAGTCAACAGCTTCACATATGAATTGTTTTCAAATACATCAAACCTGCTTGTCTCTGCTTCAATATCGTCTCTAAGCCCTGAAATTTCAACTTCTATCTTGACATTATCTATAGAGTCTAGCGTGCTGTCTCCATTATCTGCAGCAACAAAAAATACCTCTAAAGGTATTCTATCTCCTGCAAATGCAGTCAAAACAGCGCTTGAACCTTCAGATACTCTGATTCCGTTAAAGTTTATATGAACCTGCTCTGCAAGTTCTCCAGCACTTACTGTAAACACTGAAAGTATAGCAAATAATGCTACACAGGAAACCAATAAGCTTCTGTTCATTTTAAATTTAGATTTCATAAAAATGATGATTTTTTAATGTTTATAAACTTTTCTGTAGTAACAAAAAAGTCTCTATTTTATAGTTACTGCATGAGGATGAAAATACTCTCGATTGTTTTGTTACTGATTGTTACAAAAACACTATAAGAAGATTTTGCCACTTGAACATCAGAAAAACCCTCTTGTTTTTGTTCATGGGTTTTCGGGATGCTCAGAAATTGAAAGTAAGTATGTGGTTTTCAATTTCTGATATAATAATTTACATGGTATCTAATATCTTAAGTCCTTTAACACTATCATCAACAGGCTCAGGACTTTCGTTGATAATAGTTATGTCCTTCGCCTTTGGCAGAACTTTCAGCAAAGCCGTCCATTCTTCATCTGGAGTTATCTTATGGTGCTTCTCGCCCTTATCCCCATATACAATTCCTGAAAAATGGCAATGAAGTATTGGAAATTCCTCAACTCTATGATACATCTCCTTATATGTCATCTTCCCATTGCTTCTCGCAAGCAGATGAGCAAAATCAATGCAGAAAAAGCAACTTGTTTCCTTAACAAGTTTCAAAGTCTCATCAATTGAGCCGAACACATTCACTTTTCCCATTGTCTCTGGAATTGCATCACAACTCCAGCCTTGCTCCTTAATCTTGTTTCTAATATCAATCACAGCATTTTTTATGTTATCAAATGATTTCTCCTTATTTTTGTTATAATATCCTGGATGAAACACAACATACCTTGCTCCAAGTTTATCTCCAATATTGCATGAATCAAGAATCCTCTTCTTACTTTGCTCAATCTTATTCCTGTCATCAGAATTAAGGTTTATCCAATAGGGTGCGTGAATGCTTAAACTTATGTCTAAATCCCTTGCAGTATTTCCAATTTCCAGTGCATCCTGCTCTTTTATGTAAACTCCATAAGTAAAAGCAATCTCGCATGCCTTAATCTCTTTCTTTGCAAATTCATGCAGATTAGCAGCAGCTTCTTTAACTCCTCCAAGCCCAGCAGGCCCAATTTTTATCATCAGAATAAAAATATCAAAGAAGTATTTAAAGATATCAAAAATACCTTCTTACCATTTCCAGCAATTCTTGTTGCTCTAATTTACTCTCAAGTTCTTCTCTTACAGCCTTTCTAATAGCTCTTTTATATTTAATAACAGCAAAAGTCCTGTAATAAAGATTATTTGTAGGATTATCTGCAGGCAAAACCATAAATCTTCTTTCAAATTCCTCTCTCTTCACAACCTCAAAGCCATATTCAGTAATTTCTATCAAGCTTAATAACTCGTGTTTTGGATTTAATCTTTGTAAATCCTTATATTCTTCTTTTAATAAATCAACAATCTCATGATGTCTATCACTTAATGTCATAATAATTAGAGCTGGTTTTAATATATTAAATTTGCCCTCATCACATTGATTAAGTCTCCTTTGCATCCAATCCAGTAATTCCCACTTTGATAACATAAATGATTTTGACTCATTCTTCTTCAAAATCTAATCCCAGACCATCTCCATCTTAACCCGTTTTGCATGTTTATGCGCAAGTGCAAGGGGCTCTGGCAGTTTATGTGGCGGAACAACAAATCTTCTTACAAGCTCAACAGCTGACTTTATGCCAACTCCATGCCCAGGGCTTACATAAAGCGGTTTTGCTCCATCTTTTGTTATAACAACCTTTCCAGCCTTCTTTCCTAAAATGATTATATCATCTCCGTGAACCTCGCCAAATGAAAGCTTGTTGGCAACTCCAATACTTGACACGCCTGCACTCCAACCAAAATGGCTGGCAAGCCCCAATCTTTCATGCGCAATCCCATGCCCCTTGATAAAAACAACCTCTGGCTTGAACTCTAGTTTATTAAAAGCTTCGAGCATTGCAGGCAGTTCTCTATAAGCTCTAAATCCTGGAATGTAGGGAAATCTTGCCTTATCTGAAAAATGCTGCTGGTCAAGTATCTCCATTTGCGGATTAATTACAACAGCAGCTGAAATAATCCTGTTCTTTACAAATATTGTGTCAACTCCCCCGATTTTTTCAACCTTGGAGAAATCAATCTCGTCTTTTGCAGAGATGTGCTTTGCTAATGCTCGCTGCTCACTCTCTAATTTCTTCAAATCAATCCCATACTTGCGGGCAATCTCCTCTTTTTCCATAATAAGTATAGTAATTTATTTATTAAAAAACTTGCGTATTTATCGTTAAATAAAGTAAATTAAAATTTTAGGAATTTCACTTGAAAACAGCGCCAAGAAAGAAAGATTTTTAAATCTGCATTTCTGAATAAATACATGTTCTCTAAGAAATGCGACAATTGTAAATCAAAGATAAAGAAAGAATTTAGCTTTTGCCCGTATTGCGGCGCATCAAGTGACAAAGCAGATTATGGAATTCTTGGCAGAGACGATAGTATGCAGCAAGCAGATTTTCCATTTGGATTCAATAAGATATTTAATTCTCTCTTAAAACAGCTTAACAAGCAGTTCAAAAGCCTTGAGAAAGAAATTGTAAGGGGGAATACAGAAAACGGCGTCACAATAAGCATAACATCAGATGGGTTCAGTCCAATCTTAAAAATAGATAAGGTTAAAGACAATGTCAAAGATATAAAAAATAAGAAGATCCTAAATGAAGAATTGATAAAGAAATTAATGACTCTGCCAAGAAAAGAGGCAAAAGCAGATATAAGAAGATTTGGGGACCGGATTATATATGAGATAAATCTCCCGGGCGTAAACTCAATAAAGGATATAATTCTGACAAAGCTGGAAAAAAGCATGGAGCTCAAAGCAGCATCTGATAAGCATGTTTTCATTAAATCAATCCCGGTAAATCTTCCGGTTAAGAGATATTTCTTAGAAAATGAGAAGTTTGTAATTGAATTCTTTGAGATTTAAATATTAATCAAAGAAATACTTCATAGCTTCTTTAATATCCTGCACTTCCCTTACTTCTATTCCAGATTCCTTTCCAACATCAATCTTTCTTGGGTATGTTTCTTGTGTGCAAAATTCAGCACTTCCAAAATCCCTGCAATACTCTCTCGTCTCGTAAACAATCTCTCCACTGTGCAAAAGCGGAACTAAAAATAAAACAGCTCCATTAGCTTTTGCAACATTGGCCTTTTCCAGAATCTCGCTTACAGGCCCGATAGTTCCATCATGATTTATTGCTCCAGAAATCATCACATCCGCTCTCGGCCTCTTGCCTTGAATTGCGGCAATTGTAGCAATTGTTATTGCAGCTCCTGCCGAAGGCCCTCCAATAACAGAAGCATTAGCATCAACAGAATAAATTAAATCTACATCATCAAGTGAAATTCCGGTAATATTCTCTGCAACATCTCGTGCTGTCCTTATGCTGCTTTGTGTATCTGCCCAAAATAGAAGGTTCCCAATCTCAACAAGAGTCTTGTCATCTCCTTTTGTTGCTTGCACTCTTAAAATAGTTGCGACCCCTTTTTTATTGCTGTCAACAGCAGGCAGAAGCATCTCAACTGTAGTCCCATTAAAATCATTGAAAAATAATGGCTCATATCTCTCGCTGCTAAAGCTTATCTCTTTATTTGGTTTAATATTATCCCCAGATAATCTAAATGAAAATAACACTGCATTCAAAATAATAAAAATCGCTATAATGAATATTATGAATGCAAAAAGACTCCTCTTTACATGCTCTTCTTTTATCCTTGTCATTAATAATCATAAAAATATCAGTATATAAATCCTAGGAAGGATCCTTCCAGTCATAAAATTAAGCAAAAGATTTTAAATGGACTTTTATCTCAATTATATCATGAGCCTGTAGCTCAGCCTGGTTAGAGCACCACATTTTGTTCAAGCAAAAGGTGAGTCTGATAAGGTGGGGGTCCACAGTTCAAATCTGTGCAGGCTCATTTTCTTTAAGGCATTTTCTTTGGGAAGTTTTAAAAACCACTATATTCTTGGAGAGGAATGGCTCGTGGATTTTATCATTATTTAAAACAGGCATGGAAGAAACCAGATATGCAAGTATTAAGAGAAAGGATGATTGAATGGCGAAACTCTAATGCAATAGCTAAAGTTGAAAAGCCATTAAGATTGGACCGCGCCCGCGGTTTAGGATACAAAGCAAAAAAAGGTTTTGTTGTTGTAAGAGTAAGGCTAAAAAGAGGGGGAAGAAAAAATCCAAAAATAAATAAAGGAAGAAGAAGCAAAAGGCAGTCAAATAAAAAAATCCTGAAAATGAGCTATCAGTGGGTTGCAGAGCAGAGAGCATCCCGTAAATTCAGAAATCTTGAGGTTCTTAATTCATACTGGATAGGCAAAGACGGACAGCATTATTTTTTTGAAGTCATAATGGTTGATCCTTCAAAGCCAGAGATTCAAAATGACCCAAGAATAAGCTGGATAACAAATCCTTCAAGCAAAGGAAGAGTATTTCGCGGACTAACATCAGCTGCAAAGAAAAGCCGTGGATTAAGCTCAAAAAGCAGGATGCTTAAGGTACGCCCTTCTTTAAGGGCATGGCAGAGAAGAGGGAAGTAATTCTATTAAATCTTTTTAAGAAACCTAAAAGAACTAAATGCTAAAAACCCTGCAATAATAACTGCACTTACAGATATCCATATTGGGATTGCAAATTCATTAATAACAGCATTCCATCTAAAAATTACTCTTAACAAACTAATAACAGCAAGAATTGTAAAAACAATTCCTGTTATCCAAAAAAAGGTTTTTTGTCTCATTGTCTTATATAAATTTGTTATATACTTAAATCTTGCTAAATCCAAGGAGTAATATAAACCTCAATAAGCCCTGCAATAACTAGCATAATAATGCTAATCATCATTAAAACAAAAACATCAAGCAGTATCTTGCGGAATTTTTTCTTAATATCTCTTTTCACAATTGCAATGCTTAATATTCCTCCTGCCAGAGCCACTCCAAAAAAAGCGAGCACTTCAATCAATCCATGAGCAAGATACTTGCTAAATGCAAAAGGAAGAGAGGCAAGCCCTAGCTCGCTTCTTGCAAGATTTCCAATTGCAAAACCTATCACAGAAGAATTCCATGCAAGTATAAATGTCACGCCAGCGCCATAAACCAGTGAAAACAGAAATGATAATACAAGCACCTTTAGATTATTTCTGAAAATTGCCTGAAAATCCATAAAAGCGCTTGCATTTCCAGTAATGCTGGTTATCTCAAAAATCACGGCTTTTTGCACAGAAAAAACATGCTCTGAAACCTCAAGTGGAAGAACAACACTCCAGAAAGAAAAAGAAAACACAAATCCCAAAAACAAGAACAAAAAAAACAAGAATGCTTTTCCATGCTCTCTTAATATCCACATTTCTGATTTTGAGAATCTTTCTTTTTTCTCCTCAAGAGACATTACTCCGTGCATAAGATGGATTGAAGCAAGTACTGTCAAAAAAACAATCACAAGCGATGCCTGCGAGTAAAATATATACAACCCAACTGGAATAGCAAGAGACGAATAAACAAATCCTATAAAAAACATCTCAAACGGATTTTTTTCAGCCTTGCCTCTTTTTATAAGCATCTCAAACATAAGAATATAACATTTGCATTATTTATATAGGTTTTGAGGATATAAAATCTGCCGAAACATTTATAAATATTACGTATTATTACGTAATATGGAAATAATAGCCAGAGTTAGTAGAGGGAGTAAGATGGACCAGATATACATCCCAAAACAAAGAGCTATCTTAAATATTGGAGAATTTGCTGTTATAAAACCCCTTTATTCACAAAAGAAAAAGATAAAATCTGATAAGATATATTTCTATGGAACAAAGGAGCTGGAGCCTATAAAACTCTCTATAATAAAAGAACTAGTAGGAATCATAGAAAAATATGTTAGAGCAGATAACATAATAATAACCGGATCTTTTCTCCATAAAGGGTTTGATTTTAATGATATTGATATATTAATAGTTTCTGAAAGACCAATTAAAACTTCGTCAATAGAAAATGAGATAGATGAGAAGTTGGGGATTAAAAGCCATATGATAATATTAAGTAACAGCTCTCTTATTAAGGGATTGGAAACAGACCCTTTATACCATACAATGTTAAGCTGTTGTGTTGCCAGAAAAAGACTAACTCCTGTTAAAAAACAAAAAATTAACTATAAGCTTCTTGATATGCACCTTTTAAAAAGCAGGATTTTGATTGATAATTTTGATATTTTGAATGGAAATGAAAAATATGATTTAATAAGAAATTTAATTGCAATATATCTTTTCCTAAAAAAGGAAAAGGTAACAATTGAAAAAATACATAAAAAAATACTCTCGCTATTCAAAGTTAGTTCAATAAGCGAAATAAAAAGAAATATAATTAATAAAGAATCTTTTTTAAATAAATTTGGGAAAATATATAAGGAAACTTATAATAAAATATTAGAAGGAATAAAAAATGAGTCAAAACAGAAACAAGCTGATTAAGTTGCTTATCGGCAATTTATCCAATTCTGCAGTTCATAGAATTTTAGAAAAATCAATAACTGATAAAGAAGAATTGTCAGGAAAATACAGAAAAGAGTTCCTTGCAAGCTTTGAAATAGCCAAGAGATACAGAGAAAAGATAAATCCAATAAATGAGAAATTATCACAAAAAGATATAAGTTTCATTAAAGACAAGATAATAAAAAAGGTTAGAGTAGAGCTTTTGATAAGAATATCTAAAGGGTATGGAAACATAGACGTAGAAACCATAGAATCAGAAGTTGATAAACTGATAAAAGAAATAGAGTTTCAAGATGAAAATCTATGATCCCCTAGATTTCTCAAGATTCCCAGATTAATCTCTATGCCATCCCTCTTTTTATTAATATCTCGAACATGAAAATAACATGTTTGTCTAATTTATATAGGTTTGGAAATCTACTTTTGGCAAGTTATATTTATAAAGGTGTGTGGAATCAGAATAATATGGGTCTATTTCAATCACCAAAAATTGATTCACAATATCCTAACCAGTGGAGATTAGCTCATAAGATTGAAGTATTAACCTTTATAACATTTATTATATTTATACTTTCTATTCTCTTTCCGATACAAAGATTATTTCAAGTTTTGTTGATGACAACTGGTCTTTTAATGATGATTGAACTATTAATCTTTGCAAACTTAGGAATATCCAAAAAAGAAATGGTTCGTGCAAAGATGCCACGTATGTGGTTTCTGCTCATCTTCAATTTAGTTAATGAAATACCTTTAAAAGAAAAAGATGCTGTTAAGGCCGGTTATTTATATCTTGTATTTGCAATATTCATCTTTATTGTTTTAATAATATTAGGTTTCAGGTGGTTTATTTTATAATCAAATCCACTTCCCCAATCCTTCCTGTTTCATCCATACCTACAAAAATCTACAAAAATACAGGAAGATATTTATGAGTTATTATTCCTCGCACCATCCAAAAAACACGAAAGATTTAAATAGTTACAAAAATATACTTTTGTAACGAAAATGGAAGTCATAACCGCCAGAATAGAAGAGAAAGATTTTGAAGACCTCAAAACCATTGAGAAGGATGAAAAGACAGAAAGAGCTGAAGTAGTAAGAAAACTCCTCACAAGAGCCATCAAAGATTGGAAAATGAAAAAAGCTCTAGAGCTTCTCAAGCACAGAAAGATAACCATAAGAAAAGCCGCGTCTTTTGCTGAACTTTCTTACGCAGAAATGCTCGATGTCATGGCTCAAGCAGACATCGATATAGGCTACACACTTCAAGAATTAAAAAGAGATGTGGAAAAATAGGATGACTATTGTAGACTCTTCTGTACTAATTCATCTTCTCAGAATCGGAAAACTCTCTCTCCTTAAAGATTTCTTCAAAACAATCAAAATCACAGAACAAATTCATGATGAAATAAAAGCGGGAAAACATGGAGCTAGTGAATTTGAAGAAGCCTGTAAACACTGGATACTGATAAATAAAAAAAACTTCAATGAAGCAAAAGAAATAAGCAAATTAGAAAGTATAGAAGAAGCAGACGCCTCAATCATCCTGCTGGCAAAAGAGCAAAAAGAAATATTGCTTTCCAATGACTATGCCCTTATCAAAGTAGCCAGAATCAAAGGAGTAGAATGCTGGTGGTTAACTACCTTTCTCCTCGAATGCCTAAAGAAAAAAATAATGTCTAAAAAAGAAACAAAACAAACTCTCCTTGAACTAATCGGGTCAGGAATGCGCCTTAAAAACGAAGTCTACGCCGCCCTCCTAGAACAAATCGAGAGCATGTAGTAATCAAGTCTCAAGCTCAAATCCACTTACCCAATCCTTCCTGTTTTTCTTTTGCCCTTCCAAAAATGCTTTCAATATATCCTTTTGTCAAATCAAGGCTCTGCTTTACATATGCAGGAACATTATAATTTTCTGCAAGCAGGATAGCTGGCTCCAAATACTTGATAATGCTTCCTTCTGAAATAGTAAATATCAATCTTCCCCCGCACTTGCAATTTCCAGCTAATGGCGGTCGCCTATATTTCTCATTGCATTTCACGCATCTGAACTGCTGCAATGAGAATTTTCTTAAGTTTCCTCTTATATCCCTTATAAAATGCCTTTCTATTATCAATCTTGCTACATCTGTTGTATCAACAGCCCGGATTTTGCTGACAAGCTCCATCTGGCTCTTAACCTTCTCCTGCATTGTCGGAAGTCTTTTATAGTTTGAAAACAAAACCCCTGAATCAATGCTTTCTGTGTCATGTGTAAACCATAAATTGCTGAACTCTTCTTTTCCAATTCTGTCTTTTATCTGCTCAAGCTTTACTTCATATGGCATTTTCCCCTCGCATGCAGCCCTGTACAATCTTAAAGGAATTCTTTTTCCAATATCAAAATCAAAAATCATATCATCTACTTCTCCAGCGCTTATTCTTGAATTTAAAACAAGCGGGCAGTCTTGTGTGCCTCCTTTATGAGCTGGGATAAATTCCATTGAAAAATCAAGAAGCATCTCAAGCAGGAGCATAACAGCGGCCTCATCGCCATCACATCTTGTATTAATAATCTGCTCGCCCCACACAACACTTCGCTCTTCCTTTTTATTCCAATCTACTTCAACACAATAAGAATGTGCAACATCCTCAATAAACTCCACCTTTTTTATATAATCTATAAAAGAGTCTCCAAAAGAATGCAGTGGAATATATCTGCCATTTAATTTTAAAATTCTTGACTCTACCTTCAAAGATAAGATCTCATCTCTCTTATTTAATTTCCTTGAATGAGATAATTTCAACAATGAAGCAAGATGCATGCAATCCTTGCCATTAAAAACAAGATGATATAAACCAAATTTTCTAGGTTCTAATCCTAAGGCATGATATCTCTCAATTAATCTTTTTCCCGGCAATCGCTCTCTAGTGGTTTGATACCTTCCTATAATATGAAATCGTGATAGTAGTAATGCAAAATCATCAAGTAAAGATCTACTTGCAGAATAAAAAACAATAGCTCCTCTTTCTGGAATAATACTGCCGTCCCCATCAGTATATCCTGATATATAATCTAAAACTAAATCGTCTGACATTGAATAAATAATCTGTGGAATTTTCTTATTTTTTGCATTAACCCCTGCATCAAACACATACTTAAATAAGTAATATAAAATTGCGTGAGAGATAGTTATCTTTGTATTATTCTCTTCTATTGCTGGTTTTATACTAAAAGAATTTTCTATACACTCAAGAAGTTTGTTAACTAACTCGTTGTTGCAAATTCTAAAGCTTACCTGTCTTGTTGTCTTGTTTTCTCTACAATGTCCTTCTGCTGTATAATATCCCAATAAACGACAAAGAGATTGATTGATATCTACAAATCTTGGAAATGTATAGTTGCTAAACCAATATCTAACCCCTGCTTGTTTAGGTATATCATCATATTTCAATTTTTTATGAAGAATAAGAGATTCTATATGATTCAAAGGAACTGCACTATACCAATCATGTAAATTCCTCATTGCAGTTTTGTTAAAATTAAGAATTTCTGAAAGAGAGGGTTTCCCAATACGTGCAACTAATGATTTAAAAAATTCCCTGCAATTGACAATTCTTATCTTAGGTTTAACATCCTCTGGAAGTTTCTCAATAAATGATTTAATCAAATCTATATTATTTGGGTTCTTAATTTGGTAATTTAAATGATCCATAATTAAAACCTTATCGCCAATCGCTATATCTCTCGCCTTCTTAAATTCTATATTGTTTTCTGAGTTAAGATGCATAAAATCATGATTTAAGGTCATAATAAGTTCTCTATTAGTTGAAGTTGTTATTTTAATCCATTGCTTATCTAGCGGACCTTTAATAAAATATTTAATCTTTTTTTTAACCATATCTTTTGTAACCGGATCTGCACCATAAGTAAAATATTCTTTATCCGGTTGAATACTTAGTGTACCAACTCCATCAATAATTTTTGTCTTGCACCCTTTTTGTATAAGTTTCTCTACAAAGCTCCCAATTTCTGGATAGTGTAAATCATTATTAGAATCAAAAAAAAGTAATTTAGTCTTAGGATAAACGCAATCCCTTCTCATAGCAGCATGCATATACGGTGAAGCCAATAAGCCCTGTGTCTTGCTGAACCCTATAATTCTTCCGACAACGCTTGCACAATTATGCGGGGCGATACAAGCAACAAGATGTCCAATAAGGTCTTCTCTTTTTGATATATTATAAAAACTCTTTGTCGCATAAAATCTCTTAAGCAATTCATCTACAAATTTTGCTATCCTAATAAAAACATCATCTGCTCTTTCATCTAAAGATTCAGGGCATGCGGGCAATACAACATCATGTGGAAGTATTTCAAGAATTTGATTGTCATTCACAAGCTCTTTTCCATAAATGTCTGTATCATACCCCATCTCTTTCAGTTTTTCAACACTTGTTCCAATCTCCCTTGGTTTGAAATGTGTTAATGGAAGCTCAGTAGCATCATATCTGATTGTTCCGTCTTTATTGACATTCAAGCTGAAATGCGCCCTTAAAATCCCTTTTGCCAAATTTTCAGTTGCGTGATGGGCAGAACTTGTTCCCCTGACACCCTTAACCAGCACAGGAATTTCAGCATCATATAGCCCAAGTTTTTTTACAGCTGAATTGAAATAATGCCTGCTATCTATCCTCATTGACATATATCTCTGTCCCAAGTTATGCTGCAAGCATTTTGAAAAAAGCTTCTGCCTGCATTCCCTGCAATAATACATCTCTTTTGTTTCATTGCTGCAATCCTCGCAAACAGAATAAATCGTTTCTTTTTTGCAATTATCACAATAATACAGAGGAAAATCGGCTTTTACAAATCCCGCCTCCATGCTTTCCTGCACGCTTCTTAGCCTGCCACCCTCAATACCGACTGGAAAAAGCGTATGCGGGCTTCCCACTAATTTTCTTAATTTCGCTTTTTCAGGCCTGCCCATTCTTGCTCCAATAAATGTTCCTGATTTATCTCTGATCTCGTATTTGCTGGTTTCATTAATCAATAACAAAACATCCTTCTTTTCCAATTTTGAAATATTAGTAAAAAGATTATCCATCAAAAAGTTTTCTCTTTCTAGGAGATTTTTGTCTAGACCAAGATTAACTAAAAATGCCTCTGCAGTCTTTCCCTCTATCATGACATGCTCTAAGCTTAAATTGTGCTCTGCACCAAGCAGTTCCAAAGCTCTCTTTCCTCTTTGAAATCTCTCTCTTTCTGTCTTATTATACGGAAGCAATATTTTTTTATTTATTACTCCGTGGCTCATCCAATCAATTAATGCGATAAAATCTTCGTAGCTTATTTCCCGCCAATAGAATATGTATGATGGATGCAAAGAAACATTATATCTCTCACTAAAAGATATTGCATCATCTATGTTTATATTTTGGTAATTAATTTCTTCTTTAAACCCTGCCTCAATAAGCTCTTGATACCACCACTCTTTTACAAATCCTGGCTTTAATAAAACATGATTTCTATTTGCAAAATCTCCATATGGCACCAGGATATCCCCCAAGTACAAAATCTCCTCAACATCTTTGTATATCTTCTTGGCTATTTCAACATCACGAATATATCTGACACTTTTATCCCTAAGCTTGACAATAGGTCCGTCAATTGTATCACAAACAGATATTGCTGCGCCTTTTGTCGGTTTCTCTGTTTTTAGTTGCCCGCCGACTGCAATAAATGAATCCAACAAAAACATTGTCGCAGGGTGTATGCTTAATGCAGAATACCCGCTTCCCCTTCCCCGCCCATATCTCAGTCTAAATCCGCCAGAGCGTGTTGGATGTCCAAGAACAGGTCTGCCAGCAACAATATCCTGAATATAAACCGCGCTGACTGTTCCGCTTTCTTTTTTGCTCTCTTTTAGTTTTTTTTGAAATAATACAAATTCCTCCAGAAAATCCCATCCACTTAGTTTAAATCCTCTGGCCCTTAGCTTTCTTATCATATTCCACACTTTTGGAGCTTTCTGGGATATGCCTTCTGCAAAAACAAGGCAGAATCCTCCTCTTATCAGATTTGTTTCTATCCTCTTCAGATCTTTATAATTAGAAACCTCTCTCTCCTCGCTTGGTTCTCCATTGATCTGAACAGGAAGATGCGATGCCAAAAAAATTATCTCCTCTTCGCTTGGCAGATATTGCAAGTTTGTTATCCTTTCATGGTAATCTAATACTTCTGTAACATTCCGCTTTATCTCTTGTGAATCAGGATCATATTTTGAATACCCCATAATCTCTCTTAGATGATCAACAATAACAAGAGAGAATGCAGCTCCTGTTCCTCCTGCAGATCTTATCGGCCCTGAATAATAAGGGCTGAAATATTCCTTGCCGTCTCTTCTCTTCACGATTTTCAGCCCTGTAAATCCTTCTATCGGGGAGCTTACCACCCCAAGTGTAAGATAAGCTATGCCAATCCGTATCCCTGCTTCAATTGCCTGCAATTTATTTTCAAATTTGCAGAACTTTTCCATCGCAACTTCTTCTGCAATCTTTAAACATATAGCAGGGTCTAATTTCCCATATTCCATCTCAAGTTTCATAATAAATTCTATAATCTCATTATTGCGAATCTGTGGGTATAGATTTGAAATCAAGCCAACAACGCGTTCTGCCAAACTTTTTGCAATAGGAATCTCAACATGCCTCTTCGGGTCTAATCCCTTTTCTCTCGCCTCTCTTGCAACCGCATAAGTCTCATCAACTCTTTTTCCAAGCTCATTAAAATACCCCTCAATTTTCATGTTATTAAACTCCGATACCCCATACAATGGGCCCGTACTTTATGTTTCCGATGCCCTATGGAATGGGCTGAACTATATAAAAATAATTGTGCAGAACAAAACATCTGCGAGAAGTGACATTATTCAACAACAAAGCTGCTCAGTTTGATATACCAATAAAGAATAAAAGCTATCATTATAACAAACAATAAAAAGACAGCTATTACAAAAGTGCTGATTTTGTATCTGATTTCCTCCTCTAAAGCAATAAACAATCCTGTAAACTGGTCTGAGAAAAAAAAGAACACAAACGCTAGCGCAATGAATCCCAGCAGAAAAAATCCTGCTATAGCTTTATGCTTGTTGCTCTTTACAGCAGTCTTTTCTTCTCCAACTATTTCCTCCAAACTATTCAAATTCCTCTTTTGCCTGGCCATTCACTAAAGAATAAAATCCATTATATAAAATTAACTGAAACACATTTCAATGCAATTTTATCTTAAGAACACAGTGTCTAGGGATTCGAGAAATTAATGTTTCTTTATTTTTCCATAAATCCAACCAATGAGGGCAAACAAAGGAATTAATATCCAGAGAATAAATAGCGCCCAAGCAGTAAATATCCCCTCCGTTCCCGCCACGTTGTAACCTTGTGCAACGGCGTTGCGAGAAGACCATGTTTCAGCAATAAATAAGTAAGCAACAAAGATAATATAAGTTTCAAAACCAATAATTGCTCCTTTTAATCCTGCATTCCATGATGTTTTTATAATAAATCCTGCAATAAAGAAAATTAAGGCAAATAGAAAAACAAAAATCAGCAATATCCACAATGTTTGCGAGAGTGAAACTGTATTTATACCCTGAGCAATTAATGGTCTTGGCAATCCCCCAAACAGAAAATACATTATTGTGATAACAAGACCAACAAGTCCGCCTTTCAACCAATACGGCCAATTCTTCCATCCCATCTTTATATGTAAATCTTATTATTTATAAATTCTCGTCTTTCTAGCTAAAATCCAGCATCTTCACTTCCCTCGTCTTTAAATTCATTAATGGAACTTTGCACGGATCAGGAGTGTTTCCAACCTTTTCCTCAAAAGGAGTCATTGATTGCCAGCAGGAGCTTGTGATTATTTGCACTCCATTGTAGTAATCAGTAGTGCTTCTATGTAAATCGCCAGTTACTATTACATCTGGTATCTCTCTTATCATCAAAAGATCCCTCTCAGATGGAATATATAAAACAGAGGAGTGTATTGGTGCGAGATGCCTTCGCTTCAGCAAATATTTAACAACCTTTGCAGGATAATGATGCGCTTTTATCATTCTAAGCTCTTCAATCTCAGAAATAAAACTATTCATGCTTGCGCCATGATACATCAATATCTTTATTCCTTTCTTGCCATTATTTGTAATCTCTATCATTGCGGGATTTCCTAACAAGACTACATTCTTCAGCTGGTGAATTGGCTCTGCATAATCAGCTCCTATCGGTGGCTGGGGCTCTGCAACTCTCACAGAATCGTGCTGTCCTGGAATCATAAAGATTGTTATATCTTCTCTTATCATCCCGAGATAACGCGCCAATTCTTTATATTGCTCCCTAATGTCTTTGATGCCTAGCAAACGCTCTTGTCCTGGATACACCCCAACACCATCAATTGTATCTCCGACAATAAAAAGATACCTCACTTTTCTTGCAGTTGCTTTTTGCTTTTCATCCCCCACCTCACTGTTAATCCATCTTATAAAGCGCTCAAAATTGCTGCTTAAGAACATGGTGCTTCCTACATGAACATCTGATGTAAACAAAGCATATTCTTCTCTGTCAAGAAACGCCTTTTCATGAATAAAAACATCAGGATAAATTATATCGTTTGCAAAAAATAACTCTCCATCGCCACTGCCCTTCACTCCTACAATATCATCAAACAATAGCTCTTTTGCTTTTGCATATGCCTGCATATTTTTATTTATAAGCACATTAATTCTTGCAGTTGGGTCCTCAAACTCAATTAACAGATTTTTATTTTTAGTGTATCTTTTATTGATAACCATTCCAATAAAAGATGCTTGTTTCCTCGGCACTAGCCGGTTTATTGAGATAACTCCTTCCATCTCTGCTCTTTCTTGAATTATCCTTTTCATATCTTCAAATCTATTTCTAAAATATCTTATAAAGTGGTCCACCTCTAGCTTTTGTGAGGGTAAAAATGGAAAATCCACTATTTTGAATCTTGCATTAACAATCTCTGCTGATTCTGTTGGTTCTGCTGATTTTTCGCTGATTTCGCGCTCAACTGATATGTCTATGCCAAGCTGGAAAAGAAGTTTTTCAATCACTTTCTTTTTTTCAGAATCGTAATAAAACTCCTGAATCTTATTAATATTTCTCACAATAAAAGATTTTGTTATAAATCTCTCCCTAAATCCCTTGTTTAGCTTGTCTAGAAAATCAATGATAATCTCCCTGTCTCCTAGATTGTTTATCAGCTCAAACCCCTCTTTATCCAAAAGTATGCCCTTCTCCATGCATATCTTTAATATATCATTCTTCATTTTCACAACTCCGATGCCTTCGTTCTATCCAACTGCAATGCCCTACGCAGTGGGCCAGTACTATGTGTTTCCGATGCCCTATGGAATGGGCCAGTTCTCTGTGTCTGCAATGCCCTACGCAGTGGGCTTTCATGATAAATGCAATGAATTATTTAATATGTCTTTCACCCTGGGAATAATTTGTATAGGAATATTTAGTTTTATCTCTCTTGTCCTTCCATATCTTCCCTTGGAAATTACGCGTGCGTTTAACAATCCTAGCATGTCAAACTCTGCAATAATATCAGATACTCTTCTTTGTGTTAATGTCTCATTCTTGGTTTTTCTGCATACCTCCTGGTAAATATTGTAAATGTCTCCTGTAAATATCTTTTCAAGGCTTTTTGATTCAATAAGAATAATGATTGCAAGTAATGTTAATTGGAACTGTTTTGGCTCTGTTGCAACAATATCAAGAATCTTTTCGCTTTCTATCTTCTCGTTGCTTTTATCTATATGCTCTAGTTTTATTTTATAGCTACTCTCTCTTTCTGCAATCTCTCCTGCAATCCTTAATAAATCCAAAGCTCTGCGGGCATCTCCATGCTCTCTTGCAGCATAAGCAGCGCATTTTGCAATTACGCCGTCTTCAAGCACGCTTTTTTTGAATGCTATTACAGCTCTTTTATTCAAAATGTCCTGCAGTTGCAATGCATTATATGGCGGAAAGATTATCTCTTCTTCGCTTAAGCTGCTTCTTACTCTCGGATCCAGATTATCAACAAATGTAAGATCATTGCTAATCCCAATAATGCTTATCTGGCTTCTTGCAAGCTCTGAATTAAGCCTTGTGAGATTGTAAAGAAAGTTGTCAGATATCTTCTTAACAGCCTGGTCTATCTCATCTAAAATCAAGACTACAAGCTGTGGCTCTCTCTCAATTAACTCAATGAACTTGTTATAAATCTGTTCTGTAGGTAATCCTGTTGCAGGCACATTTCCGCCAAGCTTTTTAACCAATTCAGCAAGAATCCTGTACTCTGTATCAGCAACTTTGCGCATTTTGCAGTTTATATAGTCAATTCTTAAATTAACTCCTAACTTCTTTGACCTGTCAGTAATCTCATTTGTTACATATTGCACACTCAAAGTCTTTCCGCTTCCTGGTTTGCCATAAACAAATAGGTTGCTTGTCCTTTCGCTTCTTAAAGTAGGCGCAAGTATGCTTGCTACTTGCTCTATCTGCTCGTCCCTGTGAGGAATATTGTCAGGAGTGTAATTGCTTTGCAATACAGATTTATTCTCAAATATCTTATTATCAATGAAAGAATCAAAAATTTTATTTAGTTTACTCATTTTACACCTTTTTGCTCTATAAAAAATTAAAAATTCTTTATAAAGATTTACACGCCATGTCAAATCTCACTCCACAATTTCCATTGGAACTAAAAAAATTCATGAAATCTTCGTCGAAAAATTAAAAATTATGTTTTATTTATTAATCTGAAAGTAACTATAAAAATTTATATACTTCCTATGGAAAGACAAAAATCTCTTTTTATATTTTGCATATAAATAATATATATTACAATTATAAAAAGTGATAAATAATACTTGAAATTAAGATGGACAATATATAATAATAAATAATCATAAAATAAAAATTATATCATATATACTATACTATATAAAAATTTATAAATAAAAATAAAAATAAAAAACATAATTTTATTTTTAAATCTTTCCAGACGAAATAAGGGGGTGAGTTAAACTCTAATCCTAAAACATAAAATAATTTATTATTAAGCTCTAAAAATATAAAATGAAAATCACCAATTCTTATAAAAAATTAATTAAAAACCATTAAAACAAGTTAAAGTACGCTTAAAATATTCTATCAAATAAAACCAATTCTCAATTTTAATAAAATATCTTAATTACTAATTTAAGCAAAATCCTCTTCAGAAACAACAACAAAGTCACCAATTGCAATTATAGAATTATGGGGAACCAGTACTTCCTTTTCATTTGTTACCTCAAGATTAAGGTTTTTTGTATAAGGAGTAGGATCTTTTATAACCAGTTGGATGAGTTCTCCGCTCTTGCTCTCAAATGTTAAGTCCTTTACAACACCAATTCTCTTCCCTTCCTTTGTCACAACAAGCTTGCCATGTAAATCCCGCAGAGTATTTTTTTCACCCATACCTCATAAATATAAAAATTCTTTATAAACCTTTCTATATTATAACCATACTAATCAAAATAACAGCGATAAGATTAAAAACCCGCTTTATTCAGTATTAATATGCAAGTCATTGGTTTTAATTTTGAAAAAATAAATGCAGAACGCTACGGAAATCTAAGGGGGAGATTAGAGCTAAAATCAAACATCAATATTTCTGACATAAAAGAGGATGAAATCCAGTCAATTGAAAAAAAACCATTGAAATTTTCATTTGATGTTGCAATTGACTACAATCCAGACTTTGCAAAACTATCCTTCAAGGGATTTATCATTGCATTATTTGACGACAAGCAAAAAAAAGAAATCCTCTCAAAATGGAAGGACAAAAAAGTGGCCGAAAGCGTCAGAGAAGAGATAATGAATGTCATATTTACAAAAACAAACCTCAAGGCATTCCAGCTTGCAGAAGAGCTAGGTTTGCCTCTTCATATTCCTCTTCCCCGTCTCTCTCTTGAAAGCGAGAAGAAAAATACAGAGCCAAAATCCTATGCAGGATAAAAGAAACGTAAGGGTAAACCCTTACCAACCCAGTCAATGAGTTGGTTTCTTTTATGAATCATCCTAAACCTATAATAAAAATTCTTTTAAATACATTATTATTCCCAATTCCAAGCCAGCGTGGCAGAATGGTTAATGCAACGGTCTCGAAATCAGCAAGGCAACCGTGTCCGCAAGGATGTCTAGGTTCAATTCCTAGCGCTGGCGTTTCCTCACGGATTTCCCAGTTCGATTCCTGGTCAGGGCGTGTCTACCTACATTTTATCTAAAAACACAATATTTAAATACTTTGTAGGTATAATAAAAATATGAAAATAACAACCAAAAGAAAAGGAAATAAAAGATATTTCTACTTAAAACACTCATTCAGGAAAGGAAAAAAAATCATAACTAAAGAGAAATATCTTGGCATAGAAATTCCTGGAAATATAGACAAGATTACCTCTCAATTCAAGCGAGAATTCCAAGATGATGTTATTAAGAAATTTGAGGCAATAAAGAACAATTTTCAATTAGAATGGAAAAGAATACCTCAAAGTGCTAGAAATAAGGAACTTGAAGAGATTTCTATCGTCTTTACATACAACACGAATGCAATTGAAGGTTCGACAATTACATTAGAAGAAACGCGAGAGATAATACATGATAAAATATCTCCGAATAAACCATTGAGAGATGTAAAAGAAACAGAAGCACACAGTAGAGTATTTCTTAATATGCTTAATAAAAAAGAAGAGATTAGCAATGACTTATTATTGAGATGGCATGGAGAAATATTTGGAGAAACAAAACCAGATATTGCTGGGCAATATAGAGATTATTTAGTTAGAGTTGGGCCACATCTTGCTCCAGATTGGCAAGAAGTTAAAAAGATGATGAATGAACTTATAGATTTTATTAAGAAAAATAGAAAAATCAATCCAGTGGAATTATCTGCAAGAACTCATTATAAATTCGAGAAAATACATCCATTTGGGGATGGAAATGGCAGAATAGGCAGACTTTTAATGAATCATATTTTATGGCATTCAGGGTATCCTATGATTATTATAGAGTATAAGAAGAGAAAATCTTACTATAAGGCCTTACAAAAAGATGAAAAGGGTTTTGTTATATATTTCTTTAGAAGATATTTGTCAGCGCATAAAAAAAGATAAATTATATTTATAAAGCCATTTAGTATCTATAAATAATGGAACACCCACCTGGCGCAAAGAAAAGAAAGATGGATTATATGATAGACCAGCATACATTTGACGAATTCATGAAAGTCTGCAGCAGAAAAGGATTTGCTCCTCAAGTAATTATTGAACAGGCAATGAGAAAGTTTATTCAAACTAGTCAAATTTAACCCAGAAATTTAAGACATTTTTGATTTTAGCGTCCAAAATCTTCTTAAAGCATCAAATTTTTAGAATAATATGAGAATTCGTTATTCTTTTTCATCAAGGAGAACAGGACTTATTGACCCTAGTAGCAGCCATGCAAGGCCTTTTCCAAGTATTGTAAAATATGTAATAAGAATATCAGACATAGTTCTTGAAGTTATTGACGCACGATTTATTGAAAAAACACGAAATATAGAACTCGAAGAGCTTATAAAAAAGATGGGGAAAAAGCTCATATATGTTCTGAATAAATCAGACCTAGCAGATACTAATCAAGTTCGTGAGCAGATAAAAGAACAGCATCTCTCACCATATGTAATCATATCATGCAAGACAGCTCTTGGTAAAAAAAATCTTCGTGAAAGAATCAAGATTGAAGTCAGCCGATTAAAAATTAAACATGCAAAAGCACATATAGGAATCATTGGATATCCCAATACTGGAAAAAGCACTTTAATCAATGTGCTTGCAGGAGGTGGTCGTTCAAGAGCTGCTGCAGAATCAGGATTTACAAAAGGAATGCAAAAAATACGTTTCAGCAAAGATATAATTGTCATAGACACGCCAGGGGTTATTTCTTTTGAAGACGCTCCAGCCACTCAAAAAGAAAATATTTCCAAAACAGCAGAGATTGGAGTTAAAACATTTTCAAGTGTTAAAAATCCAGAGCTTATTGTCGCCCATCTAATGAAAGAATATCATTCAATTCTAGAAACCTTCTATGGTATTGAATCAAAGGGCGATGCAGAAATCTTAATAGAAGAGCTTGGCAAAAAACTTCACTTCCTAAAAAAAGGAGGCCATGTTGATCACGATCGCACAGCGCGTCTTATTCTTAGAGACTGGCAAACCGGCAAAATAAAAGTATATAGAAAATAATCTAAATTAAATATTATCAATACATTTAAATGCACAATTTTCCTGCTCTAAATATGAATCTCAAAAGAGCAATTTGGGTAGCTGTTTTAACATACGCAATTTCATTTATAATTGGATTAATTGTGATGATGATAATGGGAGTTGATCCAACAAACCTAACTGAAATTCCCAACAATGTCTTATACATAAGCATTATACTAACAATAATTATTGCAGTCTTCTTTACTTTATTATACTTCAAAGGCAAGAGAATAAAGCCAAATGCAAAAGAAGGATTCTACTTTGGATTAATTCTGATCATAGTTGGCACAATTCTTGATATTATTATATTTTCATTATCATCACTTGCAACAGGCACCCAACAAAGCTTAATAGAATATTATTCAAATCCGTTCTTCTGGATAGCATTGATTCTACTCCTTGCAACAACAACGATTGTCGGCGTTTTAAGGGGAAGGAAAAAGTAGTCATCTCTCCTCCAATCTTCTCATCTTTCCAAACCTCAATACCTCTAATCCAGAGCCAACAACATAAACATCCATATTTTTTACATTAACTTTCATTGCAAGATTCCCTTCCTGATAAAAAATATCCGCTCCCTCAACAAACGGGAAAAAAGACGGCGTCACAATAAGCTTTTTTCCTTTCCACTTTCCAGCAAGAAAACACTTGTATCTCTCACTCTTCACACTTTCTCGCAAAGTAATAGCGGGATGCATATGCCCTACAAAAATAGTTTTAACATTCTTATCTAAAATCTCATCAAACATCTTATGCCCATGCAAAAATCCATATCCTCTATCAACATAAAAATCCTTTAATTCCAATCCCTCTCGTTTAACAATTGGCTCAAGTATTGTATCATGATTTCCTTTTATCAAAATAACCTCCCCATCTTTAACTTTTTCTTTTAATCTCTTCAAAAACTGCGAGACATCACTCCATTCTTGATAAAGCACACTTCCAAATTCATGCTTCAAGTCTCCAAGCACAACAATCTTCCTTACCGTTTTACCCTCTTTATCAATTTCCCCGAATATCATACCTAACTCATCCATCATCTCCTTAAACATTGTTCTTGGAATCAACACTCCTGCATCATTCAACCCTTCTTCATATCCCAAATGCAAATCCCCAAATACAAGTATTCCTGCATCTTCTAAAAATGCAGACTTGCCGAGAAGAATTATTTTGTTAATCGTCGCCATTTAATTTCTAAATCTATTATAATAGTGTCTAAGATACATGAAAACAACAAAAACAATTAATATTATAAAAAAGACAGTTCCTAATGGTCCAACTGCTTGGTACATTGCTTTTATCAATTCAAATAAAGGATTTGACATTTTTGTTCTATTCACACTAATTCTCCAGCATATCTTCATTATATAAATATATTACATAGCTACTGAATTGTTAAGTAAGTGGGAGTTATTTAACTAAAAATCAATTTCCCAAATAGAAAGATTTATAAATAATGTGTGAGTATGTAAAATACACACAAAATGGACATAAACAAAGAAATTATTAAAAGAATGAATACAATAAACGAAGAAGTTAGTTACTTAAACAAATTATTAAAAAAATATGTTAAGGAAGATGACATAAGTTTTAGATGCAATAAATGTAATTCATCTTTTGTTTATATAAGAAGAAAAGATAAAAAGCTATTATGTAGGAAATGTGGGAATATCCAAAATATAAACCTTGAAGGAGAAGAAGAATGATAGATAATAATAGAGAAAGGAAGGGGAATTCCCTCGAAAATGAAATAAGTGATATGTTTAGCAAAATTGGTTTTAAAACCGAAATCCGTTCTAAAAAATTCGAATTTGAGTCTGATGTTATTGCGACTAGAGGCAATTTTATAATTTTGATACAAGCAAAAAGATATGATGAAACCCAGATAGATATAGATTCACTTATTGAAGAATGGAAAGAGAAGGGGGATAAAGTTAGTGTAGATAAGATTTTAATTATTGTGACTGGACATAAAAATATTAATGATGATTATATAAAAAAAGCAAAACAAAAAGGAATTTATTTATGGAACGAAAATTATTTGAGAAAGCTTAGGGGTTTAGATTTAATAGATTTATATGAGGAAATTGGTAAAAATTTAGAGATTAAAGAAGTTTTGAAAAGAATAAAAGAATACGAGGAAGAGAAACTAAATTCTTTATATGAAAAAATAGAAAATCTTGAAGATAAGAAGAAAAACTCAATTTTTGAGCAATTAGAAAAATTGGAATTTACCGATTATACTAAAAGAGAGATACAATTAAAGAAAATTGAAAATGAAATTTTACTGGAGAAAGAAAAAGAAATTGAAGAACAGAGTAAAGAAAAGGTAGAAGATATTGAATTTGAAGAACTTTTTAGATTAACAAATTCTTCCACCTTAAACTTCTCAAAAAGGTATGCTATAATAAATAAGATCGGAGAAATACCTAACCTTTCTGAAAAGTCAAAAAGAATCTTGGCAGTTGAAAAAATAAAAACTTTTTTAGAAAAACAACAAGAAGAGTCTTCCAATGAAGATTGGGGAGATGAAAAATTAGATAAGTTAGAGGAATTAAGAAAAGAAGGAAAAATTTCTTTAAAGGCATATCTAAGATTTAAAGAAAAAACAAAAGAAATTGGAGCAAGCAAGAGTGGAATTTCCAATGCTGAAAGAAAAGGTTATGATTATGATTTAGATAAAGCTGTGTTTAAGAAAAAACTGATCAAATTAGCAATTCGTTTAGGAGTTCTTGCTATTATCTTTATAATAATCTGGAGGGTTTTATTTTAAATGGTAAGAGAATGTGAAGTTTGTGGGGGAATTATAAGGGGAGCTGGCAAAAAATATTGTTCATATTGTAGAAATTCTAGAGAAGCAAAGGAACAAAGTTATGATGGTGTCTATTCAAATGGTACAGAACCTTTACCGACTAATAAAAGTTATGGATTATTTGTAGTTTTAATTCTTTTTATTTTAATCGGCTCTATAGTTGTTTTCAATATAGCAGGTAATAAAGCCGATTCTGAATTAGATAATACTACTAATTTAATAGTTTCTTCAACAAATGAGTCTTGCCAGTATAAGGAATTAAAAGAGACTAGCGAATTTATTCAGGTTTTATATGATAAGCAAGGGAATAGGTATGAAAATCCTGTTGAAATAAAAAACATTGCTGGAGGTCAGGGGAGAATTTCTTTTGACTTAGTTAATAAAATACCTTTGTCTGTTTCAGTTAAAGTTAATTATGAGATAAGCCATTCTGGTGGGACATTTTGGCCAAACAATGAAGAGTTTCACGATATAAAACCTCTTGAAACGATTACAATAGTAAATACTGGTACCTCTGGGATACTTTATGGAACTTCTAGCGTTGGTAATATAAGAATAACTTACTTATCTAATAACGATTTGGAAGTTAAACCTGAAAAAAAGAAAGAGGAAATTTGCAAACTATGTAATGGTGAAGTCTGTTTAAATGATGGTATAGAGTGCAACATTGATGTTGAATGCGGTTCCGGTGTTTGCAATATTGCAGGGTATTGTGGGTCACAAAAGGTAATTGATTGTTCAGAAGATTTACAAAATTGTAACAATCAGTCTTGTTTAGAGCCAAAAATTAAGGAGAAAGGGCAATCTTACTCTTGTGAATTTGAGTGTAAGAGCGGATATGGTAAAGATGGAATTTGTTCAACACCGCTTAAAGAAAAAGTTCTAAAGTGGTTTATTTTAATTATTTTTGTGGTTATACTTATACTTGTGATATATCTAACTTTAACAGGTAAAAATCTGTTTAAATTCTTTAGAAGTTAGTGGGCTAAATTTAGATTATTTTGAATCAGGATAAAAACCAGCTCCCTTTAATTTAACAATACACATAACTATTCTCTATTCTCCAATCCTCTTCAAAAAATCCTCGCAAAAAAATCTACACCATCTGCTAATATCTTATTCCTCTTCCTAATTCCATCAAAAACAATTTTATGTTTTTCATCCATATCTCTATCATATTTAGCTTCAATCAAAAAATCCTCACCTATAAAATCTATTTCTATCCCATTTTTCCGATAATAATAAGGATCTTTATTTTTGATCTTAAGAAAAACAAGATTCTCATAACTCGCGCCAAGATCTCTATAACCAGTAATTAGGTTTTTAATACCAACATCTCCTATATAAATTTTCTTCGGAGAAGTTATCCTCTCGTTCAAAGATTTGGAGTATCTATCAACAACATAAAAGAGATAAGATTTCTCAAAATATCTAACATATCTCTTTACACTATCAACAGAGATTCCCAATATATTAGCAAGTTTATTATAGCTGGTTATCTTCCCAACTCTTTCGCATAATAAATTAAACAACTCCTTAATCACTTTCTCATTGGTTATATTATATCTGGCAATTATATCCTTATATATAACATTTTGCACTAACTCATTTAAATATTCTCTATCTTCTGTCAGCACATAATAAGGTATTCCTCCGGTTTTTAAATAATCCTTAAAATAAGATTCAAGAATAGCCCTATCTGCTTTTTTGATTTCTACTTTTTTAAAAATCAAAAATTCTTGAAATGTTAAAGGCATAACTTCTATTGTTTTTGTCCTACCAGTCAAATATGCCCTCTTATCCATCATTAATGTGGCTTTGGAAGACGAACAAATCATTTTAACATTTTCAGAATCATATAAGCTTTTTAGTTCCTGCTCAAAATTTTCTTTTTCCACAACTTCATCAAAAAATAAGTATACTCTTTTCTCAACACTTTTTTTATGAATTTCTCTATACTTTTTTACAATTTCATGGATAGAAAATTCAGATAAATTAAAAGAATCCAAACTGACATACAAAATATCATCAGGAGCAATTTTTTTATTCAACAATCTCGCTACAAACTGTTTCATTATTGTTGTTTTGCCAACTCTCCTCAACCCCATCAAAAATAATATCTCCCTACTTTCTAAATTTTGCATAAGTCTAGTAAGATGCTCTTCTCTAGGAATGCTTTCAATTTCAGATTTACCCTCCCACCAAGGATTTTGTTTATAGAGCTCTGTTTCCATGAAATATAGACATAAGAAGACTATTTAAACTTTACGATGCTATCGTATAATAAATGAGGATTATATACGATATCATAAGAAAGTCTTTCATTCATCACTCTTCCCCAATCCTCTTCTTTACTTCATCATACATCCTCTTCAGGAATGCAATTTTATCCTCAATCTTTATCAAGTCACTATAGCCCTGCAATATCAAATTAGTTGCAAACGGGCTTGGAAGCTCTGTCCTTTGCAATTCTATCTTTATCTTTCCTTGCTCAATCCACTGCAAAACCTTTCTCGCATTATTAATATCCATCACATCTTCTAAAACCTCGCGCCGAGCTTCTTTTAATATAGGAAATTCATCAGATATCTTTTTCACAGCACCTAAAATAAAACCAGATTTCATCTGCTGCTTTCCAACACTCTTGCTTACCCCCTTATATGTTCTTAATATCATCAATCCCCTAGTTGCGCAATGCCTAAATCTTCTTTTCAAAATCTCGCTTTTCTCAATACTTTCTTTCAGCAAGGCATCAAAATTCTTAGTCTTAACAAGCTCAATGCATTTCTGAATATTTATCTTTTCTCCTGAAAGGAAAAATCCATTATCACTTATTCCAACTTCAACATCTCTCCCACCAGAATATGCTGCAGTCATTGCAAACGCCCTTGAAAGCGCATCATTAACCCTTCTTCCAAAAAGCGTATGAAATACAAAATATCTCTTTTCACCTTTATACTCCTCAACAATAATTCTTTGGTCATGAGGAATCTTTGAAAACTTATACTGGTGCAAAAAATACTCGTAAATAGACCCTGCAACATCATCCTTGCAATAAAGATGCTTTTTTATAAACTCTATTATCTCTTTTTTCGCAGACTTCTTATCAAACCTCTCATTAACAAGCCTTCTGAATCTTCCAATCTCTAACGCAGAGTCAAAACTCAAAGGCAGCATCTCTGAAAACCATGAAGGAATTGTTGGCTGGCGATGAACACTGTGAGAAACATAAACATTCATTCCTTTTGTATAATTAAACACATATCTTTCACCGCCTAAAACAAAAACATCTCCTGGTTTCATCCTTTCCAAAAAAGCCTCATCAATTACCCCAATCTTTTCTCCTTTCTTTTCTCCGCCAGATATAACCACATTGACAAAACTCTCTTCAGGAATTGTCCCAAGATTTGTCATATAAATCATTCTAGCAAGCTTTCCTCTTTTTCCAATCTCATTACTATCAGGGTCATACCATATTTTTGCATAAACACTCCTGTTCTCTAAGTTATATCCTCCTGAAAGATAACTTACAACAGAAAAAAACTCATTTCTTGATAATGTTTCATAGCAATAGCTTTTTCTAATCAGATTAAACATCTCATCAGCATTCCAAACCTTATATATAGCCATTCCATAAATTTGCTGGGCAAGAACATCTAAACAATTTTTAGGAATCTGCACCTTATCTATTTTCTTTTCCTTACACTCCTTCATCAAAATCCCGCATTCAACCAAATCATCCCTGTCAAGCACAATAAATCTTCCTTTTGCAACATCATGCAACTTATGCCCTGATCTTCCAATTCTTTGCAAAGCTCTTGCACTGCTCTTAGGGCTTCCCAAAAGAATAACTAAATCAACATATCCTATATCAATCCCAAGCTCTAAGCTAGTGCTTGTCACAACTACCTTTAATTTCCCATCTCTCAATCCCTGCTCAATCCCTTGTCTGTGATGCTTACTCAAAGAAGAGTGATGCGCTCCAATAGCATCAATATATTTCTTAGGAAATTTCTCTTTCAAATGATGCACAACCCTTTCAGTAGCAGACCTCGTATTTGTAAATACAATAACTGTTTTATGCTCCTGAATCAGCTCATCAATTAGCCCATATAATCCAGAATGCATCTCTTTAGAATCAGTCTCAATAAGATGCCTTACAGGAATAAAAACATCAATATCTGTTTTCTTGATAAACTGAACATCAGCTATAATGCATTTCTCTTTCAGCGACAAAAATCTAGCAATCTCTTCTAAAGGAGCAATTGTAGCACTTAATCCAATCCTGACAGGAGTAATGCTGCTCAAATCAACTAATCTCTCAATGCATAATGATAAAAACACTCCTCTCTTATTAGCAAGAGCATGTATCTCATCAATAATGACAAACTCAACAGCTTTCAAAGCCTGGGAAAACTTTGGCGCATTAAGAACAATTCCGAGTGTTTCTGGAGTGGTTATCAATATATGAGCAGGTTTTCTAAGCATATGTGCTCTTTCCTTTGCATCAGTATCTCCAGTTCTAAGACCAACTCTAATATTTTGTAATTTTAATCCCTTTTTTCGTGACAACTCTTCTATCTCTTTTAGAGGTTGAACAAGATTAACGAAGATGTCTGAAGAAAGTGCTTTAAGTGGGCTTATGTAAACAGCATAAACTTTATTCTCCAATTCATTCTTTAATGATAATTCAACTAAGTAATTGATAATACTCAGAAAAGCTGTTAGAGTTTTTGTCCCCCCCGTTGGCGCAGTGATTAGAATATTTTTTCTATCTCTTATATTTTTTACTCCATAGAGTTGTGTAAGAGAGAACTCTCTAAATTTACTATAGAACCATTCTCTTACAAGAGGATTTAAAGTTTTTTCAACTTCTTCTCTTGTATGTGGTTTTTCAACATAACTTATTGTCATTTTATTTTTCTTAAACTATTTAAAAATATTTGGAATTAAACTAATTAGCAATAGATCTTTTACTAAAAAAACCTGTATTTAAAGTTTCGTCTATCTTATTCAATTTTCTTTTTATCGTAAACCCAACTCTTTCCCTAAATATCTTAAATCTTCCCTTTCTAAATATATACAAAACACAATATTTTCCATTTCCATAGCTTTTTAAAGTTGTTTCTATTCCCAATTTTTTCAATAAAAGAGCAATATTTCTTAGACCATCTTTATTAATCGAAGAAGAAGTTATTGCACAACGTGAAACACTTCCCTCACTATCATAAAAACCTTTTAAATAAGAACCAATAATCTTTTCATTTTTCGATTCTATTATTTCTTTTGGAACTTCCCAACTTCGGGTTTTAAAATTACCATATTTGATAATATCTTGAGATATGATTTCAGAATTAATCTGTGCAACAAATGTATTTTTTGGTTTATAATATTTATAATTATATTCTAAACCATAAACTTTCTCAAAACATCTAACAAATTCGTCAATAAAATCTTCATCACGCCTTATTTCTAATTTAATCGTTTTTTTATATAAACAAGCATCCCCACATAAGACCCCCAGAATATACGCTTTCTCAGGAATTAATTCATTATACTTTTTAGTTGGTCTTCTTAGTTTTATTTCTCTAAGTTGTCTTCTTACATCCAAAGTACGCATAGACTCAAGATGATTTCTGGTAGGAATTTTATAAGATTTAAGCCAATTAATTACAATAATCGTTGAAACATCATACTTCTTGGCTATTTTTTCAGAGCTTTGTTTTTGATTGATATACAATTCGTAAAGCTCTTCTTTTTGAGGTCTTGGCTTAGGTTTAAATTGAGTTTTTTCATTTCCAAATGGTTTTATTCCTCGAAAAATCCATCCAGATAGGGTATTCTCTTTTATTTCAACTCCAAATTTTTCCTTAACTAATCTATAAATCCTTGTTTGTCCATATCCTAAATCTTTTCGTTTTTTCATAACAAAAGAATGAATTTCAATTACCTGATTTCTAGATAAACCATTATATACTTTCATCATAAAATAATATATCACACCTATAAATACTTTACTAAATCGGATATTTATTAAATATTATTTATTCGTTTTCATCTGATCATAAAAATAGCAGAACTGAAAATTTTAAAAGCTTATTAAACCTTTCTTTCACAGGAAAATGAAAATCTCAAAAGAGAAAAAGGACAAGATATCAGAGCAGATTCTATCAATCTTATTTCACAATTTCCCAAGACCGCAGTATACTGTAAATCTCGCAAGAGAGCTTGCACGAGACGAGGAATTCATAAAATCAATTCTTTTAGAATTAAAAGAAAAACAGCTAGTAACTGAAATCAACAAGAATAGCGAAGGTGATATCTATCTCAGAAGAAAACGCTGGATGCTTTCTCCTCAAGCATATGATGCTTATAAAAAAACCCAATAATATTATTAAATCCCAAACTCATCTATAATCATGGAACAGATAAAACAAGCATTCTCAAAAGTAAAAGAAGACATCAATAGAATAGAGCAGGAGATAGAATCATTAAAGCTAAAAATCAATAAAATTACAGACGAATTCCCAGCACTAATATCACTGATTCAGGAAGTATCTAACGAGATAAAACAGAAAAAACCAGATGAAAACACCAAAACCCAAAACCCAACACATTTTCCAACAATCCAACACATAAATCCAACACAAAACATAGAAATTCCAACAGATAATCAAAATCCAACACAAAATCCAACAGATGATTTGCCTTTAAAAGCTGTAAAAAGCCAGTATAATGATGTTTCCATAGGAAACAGAGGGGTTCCAACAGATAATCCAACAAACAAACCAACAAACAAACCAACAGATAATCCAACACATTTTCCAACAGATAAAGTTCGCTTTAATGATGAAGTATCGAGCCGGAAAACCAGGGAAAGCATGGAAAAAGCATCTGAAATCCTTGCCTCTTTAGACACAATAAAGAAAGAAATCCGCCTCAAATTTAAAAGATTAACTAAAAAGGAGTTACTTGTTTTTTCACATCTCTACCAACTTGAGGAAGAAGGTCGCGAAGTGAATTACCATCTAATTGCATCTGAAATGAATATATCTGAAAGCTCTATTCGAGAATATATAAAGCACTTAATTAATAAAGGCATCCCAATATCAAAAGAAAAAATAAACAACAAAAAAATACTCCTTCACATTTCACCTGATCTAAAGAAAATAGCTACTTTAGACACAATATTAAGGCTTAGAGAACTATAAACGCTATACCGAATAGCTTCTACAACAGCATTATTAATGTTCCCTAAGCCTTATTAGATATTTTTATCTACATTTTCACTTTTTATTTTAAAATTTATTCTCCCCTTTAATCCTCACTTTTACTTGTTTGAGCGGTTATTTTTATCTCTCACTTACTTATTTTCAACTTATTTTACTTTATTTTATCTAATCTTCTAATTAAATTTCGTTTAATTACCCTCACTTTTTCATTTTCACATACACAAATCACCATCTTACGCATAACTCACCTCTTCTTTCTCACTATTTTTCTTATTTTTTCGTTTAATCTCCTTCACTTTCTTATTTTTAAGTATCTTTTCTTTGATTTCATCAGGAATATATACTCTTTTCTTACCGTTTTTTTCAATATACTCTTTTATTAAATTCTCACTTTTTTGTTTTATCACACTTATTTGGCTTCTTATTGTTGACCTGCTTTTTCCAAGCATTGCAGCAATATCCTCATAGCTTAATTTCATGTCACTATTCAACAATAAATAAACAATTGCTCTTTCCATCACAGACAAGTTATTTAAATCAATCAAAAAATAGCCTTCAACACCTGTTTGGACAGCGTTTTCAACACCTGTTTGGACAGCTTGGACAGGTGCTTGTCTATAGACAGCTGTTGAAGGCTGTCTAAACACCTGTCTAAAATTTTCACTTTTGTTCAACAAAACAATTTTATGCAGTTTTTCAATATCTTTTTCCAGCGTCGATATTTTTGATTTTAGCTCACTAATCTTATCTTCCTGGTCAGAATCAGTTTTGGACAGGTGTTTAAACCATTTGCCAGCCTTATCCATATCATTTTTCACAGATTCAAAAGCTCTTCGAGTATCTTCTTTTATCTTATCTATCTCTTTTTTGCCACTAAACAGCCACCTAAACATAATTAATTAACCAAATTCTTCTTTATAAATCTTTTCCACTCAATGCCAATATCGTCGATAAATTGTTTATTTTAAAGCAATCATTTTTGATCATGTTTTTATAGTGTCCAATCATCAAAATCACAGAAAAATCTGTTTTAAACACCCTTTTCAACACCGAAAAAACCCTTTAGACAGCTGTCTAAACACCCTTAAACACCTTTCAACACCCAATTTTATCGTCGTCAAATAAACTCCAACACAAAACCCAACACATTTTCCAACACAAGCTTTATAAAGCATCATAAAAGTTCGTATTTTTCAAACCTAATTTTATACTAGACAAAGCAAGATTTTATAAACCTCTTTTGCATCATTATATTATTAAAAAAGGAGGTAGAATAAACTAAAATGGCGAAGACAACAGCTTGGCTTATAACTCTTATAGGTGTGCTTTGGGTACTGCCTTTAATTAACGTTAATCTCCCAGCTAATGTCAGCAATTGGCTTATTGGATTATCATTTCTTGTAATTGGCATTACCAAACTTTTAAGAAACTACAAGCTAATGAAAAGATAAATACAACTTATTCTTTCCCACTTCTTCTAATTTTTATTTTTTAATATCTTTTAAGCTAAAGCTTTTGCGTTTTTCCAACAACTTCCAGCATAACAATAAAGTTCGGTTAAACGATAGATTTTTAAAACAAAGATTTCCTGTATACTTTATGACAGATGAAAAATATACACCAGAAGGCTTATCAGTTGTTGATTTGGAATCAATGGCTTATTTTTTAGCACAAAAATATAGAAATGAAGAAGAAGAGAGATTAAAAAAAGACAACAAACAGCTTCATGATTGGATGAGAACACACGATCATGCACAGGGGTATAAACTAGGTTTTTTAGATTGTTATATGTTTTTAAGACGTAAAGCAGAGGCAAATAAACTTAAAAGAGAAATAACAGGCGAATCCTAAATTTCTTTATTTTCAATTTTAATGTTCGTTTAATTCTCAAATTCCGAGCAAAATCCTAAGATTTCTGGTGATAACAAGCGAGGGCGAAGCCCGAGCGCGCTCGGGATGAGAAATTATTTATATAAGCTTCATTTTATTCACCGATGCATATAGAGTTTACCAAACATGCAAAAGAGCAAATGAGGGAGAGAAATATCTTGGAAGACGAGGTAATTTCAACAATTAAATATGCAGAAATGATTAATAAAATCAATAATGTTTATTATGCAAGGAAGAATATAGGCAGAGCAATTATAGAAGTTGTTTATATAAGAGAAAAATATATAAAAGTCATTACCGTATATCCACTATGAAAATAACATATGATAAAGAAGCAGATGCAATATACATCAAATTAACGAATGAAAAATTTAGTAAGACTAAGATTATAGATCAAAACACCATTCTGAATCTAGATGAAAAGGGCAATGTCATAGGCATAGAACTTCTTTTCGTAAGCAAGCACATTCCAAAAAATCTTCTGTCTAATGTGTCTGTTGAAAATCTTACAACCTAATCTTATAGCTAAAACTTCCTCACTTCTCGCAGAACTTTTCGCATCAGCAAAAAGTTCGTGTTAATAGATAAATTTAAAAATAACTAATCTGACTTCTTCCATGACACAACTAGAATTAATCATCCAAAGCTTACCAGAAAGAATTACCAAACCAATAGATGTCAATGAAGGAGATCTTGTATTGATAAGACCCTGCCCACAACAAAATAGAACAACAAAAGAACAAAGACCATTTACACTAGGGGTAGTATCATACATTGATGTATCTGGCTGGTCTTCCATTCAATTATCTCAAGAACCCTCTCCAATTATGATTTATCCTTCTTTCGCAATAGGAGATAAAATTTTTGGTAGAACACATCCTGCATATACTTCACGTTTTAAGGTTAATAGAATAAAAGAGTTGTTAGTAGGCCAAAAGGAAATACTTGAAAGATTAAGCGAATTAGTTGATTTTAGGATTCATTCAGAATGGATTAAATATATCAAGCACCCTTATCGATTCCCAAAATCGCAAAAAATAAGTTTTTATTATATTGATTTTCCCTATAATCCCTAAACCTTCGCACAAGCTCCATTAAGAGTAGTTCTGTAATTAAGTATGCGAACGTAATCATTCTAAAGTTGGAATAAATATTTATATATGCGAACGGATTAATTAATTTATGAATATTATTATTTGTAAAAATTGTAAAAAAGAGGTTGAACATCATGCTAAACAGATGTGTACTACTTGTTATAAAAAATTAATTTGGCAACCAAAGTTAATAACTTGTAAAAGGTGTGGAAGAGAAAAACCAATGCATGCTAAAGGATTATGTGATGGTTGCTACAACTCTGTTTTCCATATAGAAAAGGTTAAAGAACAAAATATAATAAAATCCCATAATATTGAGAGAGAAAAATATAGAAAGATTACTTCAAGCTGTATTATCTGTGGTTTTGATAAAATTATAGATCTTCATCATTTAGATCATAATCATGAAAATAACGCTGACTCCAATCTAGTTGGTTTATGTCCAAACCATCATAAAATGATTCATGACCGTAGATTCAGAAAAGAGATTAACTCATTTCTTAAAGACAAAGGATACATCATTCTTGAAAAGTATAAAGACGACGAATTCTTTAAGAATTACAAAGATGATAAAAGGTTTATAATCCTAGAATAAAACTTTTAACACTAAGAATAAGTTCTGAATTGACTTGTGGACGCCATACACTTCAGTGTATGGTAGTTCCCTTGAGCCATTAAAAGCCGTTTTAGTTGCAAACTTTATTTTACCAGCCCAAATTCTTAATCTTCAGAATAATTATTTAAATAATCATCCAAATCACAATCCCTGCATATTCCACTTTTAAACATTTCAGAAGGAGTATAATATTTCTCACATATTTTACAATATTCAGTCCTTTGTTCTTCTCTTGGTACTGGATAACTTTTCCTACAATCACTTTTAAACTTCCCACTATCTTTTTCCCATTGTTCCATATGTAAAACAATAGGCTATACTATATAAATATTTTTTTCTTCACTCTAAGAATAAGTTCGCTTAAATCACTAAATCAATTAACATATTAACATTTAATTCAAATTAATTCCCAGTTTCTGCAGAATTAACTACATCTCTTCTTGAGTTTCTTGTTCAGCTGGCTTCTCTTGTTCTGCTTGTGGTTGCTCTGGTTGTTTTTTTTCTTTTGCTTTTCTTGCCATGGAATTTTGATAAATATCCTATATTTAAAGCTATCGATTTAATAATCATTGCCAAAAAACACCGATAAATTTAAGAATTTCAGATATCTATTTTATTTATGAAAAAAATCATTCTTTTATCATTTGTATTAACTATAACAGTTCTATCATCTATTGTACTCGCTGCTTTGGCAGTTAATGTTAATAATCTAAGACTAGTTATTGGTGGTACAAGCGAAGGTACTGAAAAGGTTTCTTTAGACGCTACAATAACACCAGTGACGCCGCTTTCACAGACTCCAGCAGATAGTTTTTTTGAAATTTTCACTCTAGCTGATTGCCCTCTTCCTCCATGCTTACATTATGCTAGATTTATACCAGCTGAAGGGCTTTCAACTACAGATGGAACAACTTACAGATTGAACGATTTAGGCAGGTCTGAAACAGGTTTAGAAAGATTCGAATTGAAGATATTTCCAGATAAATGGGAAATTCAATTGCTTGATACGCGTGCAACACTTCCAGATGTAGATTATTCAGAAGTTATGGTTTGTATTGAAATTCAAGCACAGGCTTTTGATAGTTGTGGAAATGTTCCAATGGTACATAATGGTAATGTCTGGCAACTGAATGGCTAGTTTTTCTGCTTCATAATTATCATCTCTTCCTAGCTTCAGAAATTCTTTTCAAATTCCTCACAAGAATTGCCCTCTTTTTAAGTAAAGGAGTAACTTTAATTGACTTTTTGCCAATCTTTGAAGGATTTTTAACCATGTCTCCAGGTTTTGCAGCAATTATCCTGTTAAGTAAGGACATTGGAATCTTTTGTTTAGGAGGAATGCCAAGCTGATTGCTAAATACATCTTTTTTCAGACCTGTTTTTTGAATCCATAATCTTGGCATTTTATCTCTTTTTTGCATTTATATTAATACATACTTGTATAAAAATTTATTCCCTATGTTATTTAGAAATTGAATAAATATATAAAATTAGTCCTTTCTTAAGATAATATGAACATTAGGCATAGGATTGTAGCTCTTATAATAAAAAATAATAAACTTCTTTTAGTTAAAGGAAAAGGTTATTCTGAACTTTGGACTCCAGGTGGAAAGAGAGAAGAAGGGGAATCTGAAGAAGAGACTCTTAAAAGGGAATTAAAAGAAGAAATAAATTTAGATCTACAATCAATGGTATTTTTCAGAGAGTATTTTATGCAATCTCCTTATAGCAATAATTGGATGACAGAAACAAAATGTTTTTTAGTAGAAGCAAAAGGAGAACCAAAAGCAGATAAGGAAATTGAATCTATTGTTTGGTATGGAAAAGATGACTTTCTTACAAAGAAGTATCCTATGATCGAAGAGAATGAAAAAGGATTAATTCCAGATTTAATAAAAGAAGGTTTGATAAATTAGAATTAAAAGCATTCAAAAGTTGTTACATAATTTTATAAATCCCTTCTCCCATTAGCATTCATGCCAACCATAGTCTTAACAATATCTGCTGTTTTAGCAATAATTATAGGAATTTTGATTTTAATCTGGCCAAAGCTCATAAGGCTTGCAATTGGCTTTTATCTTATCTTATTTGGAATATTGCAGCTGTTTCTTGATAAATTGGGTTAAATCCAAAATCATTTTAAACCATTACAACATCTAATTTTATGTTCCGCCCAGCAACTCTTCAAGAGAGAAAAGAATTCTATGAAAAGGAGTTTGATATTAAAAAAGTTGAATCATGGTTAAATCAGCTTCCATTTAAGCCATGCTTTTTTGCAATTGACTGCGGAACAGACTCTGGAATTATCAAAGACAAATCAAAAAAAGGAAAATTAATTTATTTCAAGCCGAATCTATCTTTAAAAGAGCTTAGGAAAAAATTGATTTTTTATCTGCCAGAAGATGTCTATTATGACAGAGACATATACAAAGATGCTAATCTATGTATTAAAAATTTTGATTTCAAGAAAGCACATCTGTCAACTAATTATCTTGGCCAGGAATTGGTTTTTGACATTGACCCTGAAAACATTAAATGCAAGGAATGCGCAAAAAAATCTGCACATGATTTTTGTGAGGCATGCTCAAAAATTGCAATACAGAACACATATAATTTTTATCTTGAACTGAAAAAACAATTCAGCGATGTTAAAGTTGTATTTTCAGGAAGAGGCGCTCACGTTCATGTTCTTGACAAGAATGCTTATTACCTGACATTAAAACAGCGCAATTCTTTGAACAAGAAATATAAAAAATTTGCAATTGATCCATGGGTTAGTCATGGCAGAATCCATCTGATACGATTGCCATATACACTTAATTCTTTGTCATCAAGAATAGTTACACCACTAGACTTGAAGGATATTTCAAAATTCAGCCCAGATAATTTAACCTTTATTCCCGGTTACATATCTTCGCCAGAAGACATCATTGCATCACCAGATTCCGTCTCTTCTTTTTTCTCATAGCTTTCCTTCTTCCCCTTTTTCTTATGATGTCCACCTTTAGGATGTTTGCCTTTTTTCATGACATGAAAAATTCATGCAGATATTTAAATTTATCGCTTGCTAAACAATATCAGATAAACCCCTATTTTTAGCAATTCCCCTCAATTTTTGCTCAGCTTCATATTGAATTAGTCTTACTCTCTCCCTAGATAAATATATTCTCTTTCCAATCTCAACAAGCGACATAGGATGGTAGCCATTAAGTCCGTATCTCATTTCAATAATTGTCCTGGCTCTGTCATCAAGCATATTCATCAAATCTTCTAATATAGAATATCTTTCATTTTTCAATAACTCTTCTTCATGGCTTTGAGAATTATCAGCTATGCTGTCTACAAAGTTATTCTTATCTTCCATATTATAAAAAATAAACTCTAATCTTTTAAGCCTTTTTTCTTCCTGCCCTAACACCCTTTCTATAGCTTGTCTAATCCAATATGTAGCATATGTAGAAAATTTATATCCTCTGCTGGGATCAAATCTCTCAACAGCTTTAATCAAGCCTTTGTTGCCTTCTTCAATTGCATCATTTAATCCAATCTTTCTGTGTGCATAATGTTTTGCAATACTAAACACTAATTTAAGATTAGAATTAATCATTGTTTCTCTTGCATAATTATCGCCATTTCTAATCTTATTTGTTAGTTCAATCTCCTCATCTCTGGTAAGAATCCTGTGACCAGCAATGTCTTTTAAGTAATCTTCAACTCCGGCTTCTTTATGCATAAAAAGGTATATATTTTGCTAATTTAAATTTATTGATTATTTAATTCTCTTCTCAGCCCAATTAATTAGAGGACGAAGAGAATTCATTAAATCTTTTCCAACCTTTGTCAGAGAGTATTCTACTTTCGGAGGTATCTCATTATAATAACGCCGTTGAATTATGCCATTTTTTCCTAATTCTTTCAAGCGTTCGGTAAGAATTTTTGGAGTAGCATTTTCAAGTCTTGCTATGATGTTATTAAATCTTAATTTACCAAAATTACCTATAGTTATTATAATAGAGATTGCCCATTTCTTACTGAGAAAATCAGAAACAGATTCTAACGGTCTGGGGCAATGGCCACTATCAGATTTCATTTTACAATTTTCGTCTGTTGTTATTATGCTTACCATTTGGAAACTGCCTAGTTTATATAATTCATTAAGTATATAAAATATACTATTATAAGGGAGGTAAAGAAAATGAATGAAAAGAAAGAGAAAAGAGAACCATGCTGCAATTTTGGAAAATGCCCTTGTTGCGAATGTTGTATTTGCATTTGTACAAAAGAGTTGAAGAAGCTGCTTTCTCCAGAAGCACGAAAATTACTATTAAAAGAACTTGCTTAAGGTAGAATGATGAATATGAGAATATGAAAGAGATAAATATATTGAAAGTCATGTATATTGTCTTATCTAAAAGGAGATATTTCTTTATAGCTGTATTCTCGGCATTGGTAATGCTATCACTGTATATTATTTCATTTTCTTTTATCACTCCGAAGATCCTTACTGATATAGGGATGATTAAATCGGTATTATCCAACAGTTCCTTACAAGTTACCCTCATTATTCTACTAACAATTTTATTTGGTATGTGGATAGCCATGCAGCTTTATCTGCGAAAAGAAATTAAGACAAATAAAGCTCAACCAATACCAATAGTTGAGGCAGGTGGCAGCATATCCAGCGGATTTTTTGGCGGATTAGGCGCGGTTGCAGGTTGTCCTGCTTGCCTTGTAATTATCGCGGCTGTTATAGGAAGCACTGCAACAACATTCATAGTTGAATATAGAACACCGATTCTCTTGTTGGCAATTGCATTGATTATACTATCTATATACACTACTTCAAAATCTATAGAGAATAAATGTAGGTGGTGTAAATGACCAAAGTCACAAAAAACAAATTGTATACCTATCCTGAATGTAATTTTGCATACAAAGAAAAAGGATGGGCAGAAAAATGAAAAAAGTGGTGCAAGGAGCATCATAGCTGCAATATTGAAATCACAAAGCATGCTATTCAAACATAATTTCTCACGAAGTGAGGCAATATGTGGCGGAGCCACCTGACAGCGACCCCCAAGTAAAACTCAAACTCAATTGAAATGAACAACATGGTATCATTACTGTTCAACAAACATAATTGCATAAAGTTTATATATTTTGATAATTAATCTAAGTAAATGCTAAATAAAAGGTTAGGTATAGCACTTATTATCCTTAGTGTTCTTCTCGGGATTATTATAATTGGCATTATAAGCAGACTCAATGTACTCGGCACCAATTCAGGATGTTTTCCTCAAAATTCTCAATGTATAAGAATACAAAACTACTTTACATTATCAAATGCAGTAATAGGCATACTAGCATTCCTGCTTTCACTTGGCATTTATCTTGTGTTCTTTTCTAAAGGAGAAGAAAGCATTTTGAAGAGACTTGAAGATGATAAAAATAAAAAACTTAGCGAGGAAAAATTCTCTATACTTTCAAAAGGGCTTGATGAATATGAAAAAAAAGCATTAAAATCAATTAGAGAGCAAGATGGTATAACCCAGAATACATTAAAATTGCGCATTGATTTATCAAAAGCAAAAACAAGCCAGATTGTAACTCAACTTGAAAAGAAAAAACTTGTTAAAAGAATAAAAAAAGGAAAAACCTATACATTGCATTTTTTAGAGAATTTTTAACAAAATACTAATTAACTTATTAATTAATTTGGCTTATAAACGTTCCTTTCTGCATATACAAGGTTTTTAAGCCTTTTAGCTATGATGGTTTCAACCCTAAAAGTTATATATAGATATTTATTAATATTTAAAATAGTAATATGATAAAACATAAGAATAAAATGAAAGCAAAAATAGGTGTATTTATTGCAATCTTCTTAATAGGAATTGCAATTGTAAGCGCTCATGGCGAAGAAGATTTTGCAAAGGCAGAAGAGTTAATTAAGAGCAAAATTCAATGCAACCAGCTCACAGACGATCAGCTCGAAGTAATTGGCGAGTATTACATGGAGCAGATGCATCCTGGCGAGTTACATGAGCAGATGGACGAGATGATGGGGGGCGAGGGATCAGCAAGTTTGAAACAAATTCATGTCAGCATGGGCAAGGCATTTTATTGCGGAGAGCATGATGCAATGAGCACAGGAATGATGAGCATGATGATGAACAGAGGGATGATAGGTTCTAGTGGCATGATGGAAGGCATGTTTAATCAACAAGGAGCAAATTATAATAATCCTATAGTCTTGCTTGTATTAATACTAATAATCCTCGTTGTTATAGCAATAATAATATGGCTATTGAAAACAAACAAAAGAAAATGAAAGACAAATTTAAAGGAGAAGGAGCAATAAAACATGCTATTAGTATTTTGAATGAGAAGCAACACAGGAAAAATCTGCTCATCACTATCTTAATTTTTCTAGTATCATACTCCTTTTTATATGGTTTATGGAGAATCCCTGTCATAGATTTTGGAATTAGCAGGATGTCAGCTGTCAGTATATTTGATTATGTGTTTATTGCAGCAATAACAATATTTGCATCTATTCTCATAGTTCTTTTCATATATGAAAAGAAAAATATTACTCGCTCATCTTCTATATCATCTATTGGTGGATTTGGCGGAGGATTAGCTGGATTTTTTGGAGCAATATGCCCTGTTTGCCAAGGAATTGTGGTTGTTGCACTTGGCTCTACCCTTCTTAATATTCCAACATCTTTCTTAACCCAATACTCATCTGTTTTCAAGATATCATCAATAGGATTATTAGGGCTTGCCTTATTCCTTAAAGCAGAAAGTATTTATACAGGGCACTGCGAGGCTTGCAATATACTAAACAAGTAAAATGGAAAACAACATAACAAAAGAAGAAAAAATGGAAGAAAGCCCACTCCGTAGGGCATCGGAAACACAGAGCACGAGCCCATTCCATAGGGTATCGCAAGATACAGAACCATTTTTATTTAGAAATAATTATATTTTAGCTGGAGTGGTTATTTTGACTATCTTGCTTTTTATAAATCAGCTTTTAATACCAAGGGCATATGCCTCTGGAATTATTGGAGGAACTGTCAATCTAGGAAAGTTTGAATATGGCTCAAAAATCACATTAAAGCCAATGCCTCTTGCACAGGGCGAAGAGCCAGCTATATCAGGATATAAAAGCAAGGTAAAACCAATCCCAACAATAAGTGAGTTATCAACAACACCATCAACAGGCGATTCTGTCCAAGATTTGCTAAATAATGTTGTTCCAACAGGCACTCCATTTTACGGACAAGAAGCGCAAGTATCATTTGATGATCCAATTACCTCTCAAAAGAACTGGGGAACTTATCGCTCATTGCAATTAAGCTCTTCAGAACAAGAAAGATGGAACAGGATAGTAAACTCATTTACATGTGATTATTGCTGCGGCTCTCCAAAAAACCCAACAATCATAACACACTGCGGATGTGCTCACTCAATTGCAGCACAAGGCATGGCGAAATGGTTTATTAAAAATTATGGAGATAAATATTCTGATGAAGAGATTTATGGCGAGATGGCGAGATGGTATGCATTATGGTATCCAAAAGGCACAATTGAAAGAATTATACAGGAGGCTCTAGTATGATATCTAAATTTATAGGAGGTCAAAAATGGAAAGAAAAGAACTATTGATGATTGCTTTGATTGGTATATTGCTTTTAGCCACAGCAATACAAACAATCCAGTTAGTGAGTCTTAGTAGCGCAAAGGTTGTAGTTTCAAGCAGTCCTAGCTCGTCAGCACCATCAAGCTCTGGCGCAAGCCAGTCAGTTCCAACAAACCTGCAGAGTCTTCCATCAATGGTTGGCGGGTGCTGATTTAATATAAAAGATGGAGAAAGAAAACTTTATTAGTAGATACTTGCATGTTGTGATGATATTTGTTGTTTTATTCTCTGTAATTAATGTTTTTATACTTCAATCACGAATAAGCAAGGTTAAAGATTCTAAAGAGATTGCAGAAGAACAAAGTAAACCAGCTGAATTAGAAGTAATAAAATTATTATCAGATTGCGCTAATTGCTATGATGTTGAAAATGCACTGAATGACCTTAAAAAGCAAAATGTTAAGATAACAAAAGAGCAAGAAATTGAGATTAATTCTCTAGAAGGACAAGAGCTGATAGAAAAATATTCTATTGAAAAATTGCCAACAATAATTATAAACGGAGAGATTAATAAAGAGCAAGTTATGAACTATATGCATGAGATTGGCGATGTAAAAGAAGATGTCGTAATATATACATCAATAAGCCCACCTTATTATGATAATGCCCTTGATAAGATTGTTGGCGAGGTATCTATTACTAATGTTATTGATTCTTCTTGCAAAGAATGTATTTCACTAACAGGATTTTCAGAGAGTTTGAAACAAGGAGGTGTTTTTGTAAAAGAAGAGAGATTTGTTGAATATAATTCGCAAGAAGGACAAGAGCTTATCCAAAAATTTGATATAAAACATGTCCCAGCTATTTTAATATCTCAAGACATTAATTTCTATCCAAGCATACAGCAACTACTAATTCAACTAAATGCAAGAGAAAAAAATGGATTCTATGCAATCCATTCTACAGTTCCTCCATATAGAAATCTAACATCAGGCGAAATATCAGGGCTTGTTGAATTAATAATGCTAAAAGATAGTTCATGCCAACAATGTTATGATCTCTCAATAAATAAACAAATACTTCTTAGATTTGGAATGTATATAGATAAAGAAAATACATATGATATAACATCAAAAGAAGGCAAGGAGTTAATTTCTAAATATAAAATAACAAAAGTTCCAATAATCATTGTTTCGCCAGACGCATCTGTATATATCTCATTTGTAAATGCATGGGATGATGTTGGCAGTGTAGAGAGTGATGGATGGTTTGTTATGCGGAGTCCAGAGGTTATAGGAACTTACAAAAATTTAGCTACTAACCAAGTAGTAGAAGATAATGCTCAATAAAAAAATAATGTATTTTGGATTAATAATTATAATGATTATTTTTGTTTTAGGCGTCATTTTTGTAACAATAAGAAATAAGAAGCTCCAGCAAGAATCATATACATTTCCATCACCAGAAGAAGTTGTAAGGCAGTATTTCACAGCATGGAATAATAAGGATTACGCAAATATGTACGCAACTTTTTCAGATGGCTTCAAAAAGCTTGACCCTAATGCTAAAGATTTAGCCACATTTAGGAATTTTGCAGCCTTGCAAGGAATAGATAATATCAATGTCATAAATATAAAAGAGATTTCAAATGATGGAGAAACAGCATCAGTTGAATATTCAGTTGAATTTATTCTTAGCGAAGGAAGCAAAAGACAATTTAGCGATAAATTTACACTTAAATTCAGGCAAGGAGATATCATTCAGGGATGGAAATTAATTCATCCATATGGTACTAATGTAGATACATCATAAAAATGGCAGATTATAAATGTGAAAAATGCAATAATCGAGAATTTTCAACAGCAGATGCTTTAGCAATGCATAATAAAGCAAAACATTATGGAGATACAAAACAATCCATTAAACCATCAACTTCACTTTTTCCGCAAAACAAAAAGAAGATAAGAAATTGGATAATTGCCATTGTTATAATACTCATTATTTTTGGAGTATATCTTGTGCGAAAAGATAAAACTTCAAATAACAATAATGACGGACTTAATATAATCTTATCTAATGAAAGTCTCCAGAAGATTCCTCAAGGGGCAGTGCATTGGCATCCAAAATTAAAGATTATTATTGACGGAGATGAACAACTAATTCCTGTAGGAATAGGAATTACTATTGGAAAAATTATAGATACAGGTCTTAGCGGAATGAGAATGTCCCCAACTCATACACATGAGAGCGATGGCACTATACACTTAGAAAATAATAATCCAAGCAAAAAACCAGAAACACTTACTTTAGGATATTTCTTTTATGTGTGGGATAAGCAGTTTAGTTCTTCATGTATTTTTGATTATTGCACAGACAAAGGTGAATTAAAGATGTATGTTGGTGGAGAAGAAAACACAGAATTTGAGAATTATATTATGCAAGACAAAGACGAAATAGTTATTGAATATGAATCAAGAGGATAAAATGATAATTCCAGAAGAAAAAATCCAAGATAAAAATGAAGTAATGGAAAATAAGGAAGTAGTCAGCACAGTTAAAGATAATAAAAGCATGGCTGATAAATTAATTACAGGCTTTATAATATTCGTATTCATAGTAGCCATATCAGCACTTTTTTATGCCTCTAAATCTTTATTCTTAGCGCAAAAGATTACAGGAGCAGCTTCTAATCCTATGGCAGGAAGAATGAGTCGCATGTCTCTTACACCCTTTGACATAGAGCTTGCAAAGCAGTTTATGGACAAAGATAATGATGGAAAATGTGATGCTTGTGGCATGCCTGTTGAACAATGCATAGATTCAGGGCAAATGCAATGCAATATGGATTCAAAATCAACTATAGGAATTTTAGGCTCAGAGCATATTCATGCTGATATTAAAGTATATGTTAATGGAAATACAATAAATTTTGCAAATGAAAAATATTATATGAAAAGTAGTTTTCTTCATTTAGATGATAATCTAAACAAAGAAGACGCTTCAAGTGTCTTACATATGCATGCAACAGGAGTTCCTTTATGGATACTCTTTGACAGCATTGAATTAGAATTTCCACAAGGAATAAGAGCATATGTCAATGGAAAGGAAATTTCAGATTACAGAAATTATGTCTTTAATGATTTAGATAAAATTTTAATAACAGATGGAAATGGCTCTCTTGAACAACAATTAAATTCAATAACTGATTTTGCCAAGGATCATTAAGATGAAAAAATCAAATTTAAAAGAAAAAACAATTGGAATATCAAGTGGATTATCAGGAGTTTTGAGCTTCTTAGGAGGCTATCAAGTCTGCCATAATGTCTGCTTAGGCATTATTGCCCTGCTATCTGTTATTGGGATAACAATTGTAGGCATGCCTTTGTTATTCCTTCAAAAAGTAGCTGTTCCTTTTTGGATTGCAGCCCTTTTGCTTTTAGCAACAGCATTAGTATTTTATTTCAGAAGCAGATGCATCTCAAAAAATATGATAATACTTAATGCAGGCATAATTATAGCAGGCACACCATTTTTCCAAGATTATTCTATATTCTTCTGGATAATAGGGGGTAGCATTGTCTTCTTAAGCATGTTATTTTTGCTCAAAGATAAATTAAAAAATAAACAAATATTTAAATAACTATGTGATATATTAAAATGAGAAACATGAAAGGAGGTTAATATGGACAAAACAGTTGTTATCTTGCTTGTAATATTGATACTTGCTGTAGTTGTTTTTGGTATAAATAGTCTGCGCAATGACAATTCAGACAAGATATCAGGAGCTGCAGTAGCACCACAATCAGTGCCAAGCCAATATGGCGGCGGCGGATGCGGTCGTTAATCATTAAAATTTTTGAAAAATGGCAAGCATATGTCAAATTTGTAATCGTAGCTTTGATTCAGAAGAAGCTTTAAGTCAGCACGCTCAAGCAAAACATTCTTCTCCAGTTAAAAAAACAAATTTCAGAAAATATGCGATAGTATCATTAATAATATTAATCGGAATATTCTCTGTAGCCTCTGTTTTTTCATACATGAAAAAACCAGGCGACTATGACGCATTTGCAAAATGCCTGGCTGAAAAAGGCGCTGTAGTATATGGAAATGATTTCTGCCAATATACAGCAAAGCAATTAAATTTTTTTGGCAATTCAAAGCAATATCTTAATTATGTAAAGTGTTCAGAGAATAAAGAATTATGCGATAGAAAAGGAATAGGCGTTACACCAACATGGGAGATAAATAACGAATTCTATCCACAGGTTCAGACATTTGAGAGATTATCTGCTATAAGTGGATGCGAATTTTAATTTTAAAGCATAACAAAACATTTAAATAGTCTATATGATAACTTTATCATATGCCTAAACTACAACAAATTCATCAGATGGATAATCTTCACAGGTTATTCTTCAAAGCATTTTCCAATTACACGAGATTGGAAATTATTCAGCTATTAAGAAAGAAACCTCTCACAGTTACAGAAATATGTGAAAAGACGGGATTTGAACAAAGCAGAGTATCTCATAATCTTAGATGTTTGGAGCATTGCGGATTTGTAAAAGTAACCCAAAATGGCAATTTCAGAGAATATTCTCTTGATGAAGAAACCATAATTCCAATAGTTGATTTATTTGATAAACACATTCGGAAATACAAAGAAAGACTAGAAAATTGCGGAGTGATTAAAGATGGATAAGGAATATGATTTAATTATAATTGGCGGAGGAGCTGGGGCTTTTGCAGCAGCAAACACAGCAAACAAGCTGAAAAAGAAAACACTTCTAATAAACTATGAGAAAATCCTGCCTCTTGGCGGAACATGCGTAAACGTTGGGTGTGTGCCGTCAAAAATAATGCTTCATCAAGGAGAGGAGTATTTTTACGCATTGAGGGGTCAGTTTAGGGCAATAAAATTAGAAGGCAAAGCTGATTTTATAGAAGCATTAAAAGAAACTCATGAAATGGTTGAAAAGTTTAGAAGTAAAAATTACGAGAAAGTTATTGAAAAACAAGAATATGTTGACTTTAAAGAAGGGTTAGCCTCTTTTTTAGATTCACACACTGTAAAAGTAGGCAATGAAACATTCAAAGGAAAATACTTTCTTATAGCAACAGGAGCGTCTACTTTTGTCCCGGCAATAAAAGGCATTGATAAAATTGATTACATAACAAATGTTAATATTTTCAATCTAAAGAAAAAACCAGAATCTGTAATTATAATTGGTGGTGGTCCACTTGGTATGGAATTTTCTCAAATTTTCCATCATTTTGGAATTAAAGTTACAGTTTTACAGCGCTCAGAAAGAATTATACCAAAATTTGATTCAATGCTTGGCGAGGAGTTACAAAAATATTTGGAAGAAGAAGGAATTACAATTTATACTAAAACAGATATACAAGAAGTAAAGAAAACAAAAAACGGAATAGAATTAAATGTAAAAATTGATGGAAAAGAAAATATTTTATCTGCTGAAATGTTAATGCTGGCTGCTGGCTTACAACCACATACAAAACTTATTGAAACAGAAAAAGCCAATATCGAGCTTGATGAGCGAGGATTTGTCAAAGTAAATGAGTATATGCAAACTTCTCAGAAGCATATTTACGCTGCTGGCGATGTTACAGGATTATTGCCTCTTGAAACAACAGCAGCAAAAGAAGGAAATATTGCTATTCTAAACATGTTTGAAAACGCAGAGAAAAAAATAAATTATAATGAAGTTCCCCATGCTGTGTTCACTTCTCCAGAAGTTGCAGCAGTTGGAATAACAGAAGAAGAATTTATGAAAAAATATAACGTTTGCTTGTGCAGAACAATAACACTAGACCATGTAGAAAAAGCAGCAGCAATTAAAGATACTCGTGGTTTAATTAGAATGGTGCTTGATCCTAAAACAAAGGTCGTTATTGGAGTTCATATTGTTGGACCAATGGCTGCCGATATAATAACAACAGCCACTTATGCAATTAAGAACAAAATGACAATCTACGATATCAGAGATACAGTCCATGTTTTTCCTACATTAAGCGAGATGATAAAGAAAGTTGCTCAAAGCTTTGACCAAAATTTAGATGAAATGGCGTGCTGTGTGGAGTGATAAAATGGTGAAAGAAGTTAATATAAGAGGCAGAAAATATTTCAGGTGTATGTTTTGTAGATTAATATATAAAAAAAGAAAATTAGCAGAAGAGCATGAAGCTTTTTGTAAGAAATACGATGCCCAGATATCAAACTTAAATAAAGCCAAAAAATTGGAATATAGATAATGGAAAAAGCAAATATAAACAACGGAATTAATGAAGAGGTAATTGGGGAACATTTTAGAGAAATACTTGAGAGAGGGCTAGGATTAGATATCAATGATCCAAATTTTAAAGAAACGCCCTCGAGATTTGCTAGGGCATACAAAGAAATTTTTGCTGGTTTGGATCATACAAAAGAGGATGTAGAAAAAATATTCAAAACATGTTTTCCAACTGACTACAAAGGAATGGTGTTTGAAAAGAATATAGTTGTATTTTCTATGTGTCCACATCATTTTCTCCCAGTTAGGTATGAAGTTGCTGTAGGGTATATTCCAGACGGCTGTGGCGTTGGTCTAAGTAAGTTAGTTAGAATAATTGAATTACTAGCAAAAAAACCGGCACTACAAGAAACATTTACACAAGAAATTGTTGAGCTTATGGAAAAAAATATGCATACAAAAGGAGCAATCTGTATGGTTCGTGGAGAGCATTATTGTATGCAGATGAGAGGAGTTAAACAAAAAGATGTAGCTACAACGACAAGCGCAGCTAATGGTATTTTTCTCACACAGCCCGAAATGGAATTAAAATTCTATGAGTCAATGAGGAATAGTTAAAATGTTGGAGAATAAGGTTGCTATTGTAACAGGCGGAAGCGAAGGCATCGGTTTTGGAATAGCATCTGCTTTGGCTTCTAAAGGAGCTCTCGTTTATTTGATTGCTAGAACGCAAGAAAAACTAGAAAAAGCAAAAGAAAAAATAATACAACAAGGCGGAAAAGCATATATTAAACCTGCAGATATTACAGATATTGAAGCAATGAAAAAAATTGTGGAAGGAGTTTATCATGAAAATGGTCGTTTGGATTTTTTCATTAATAATGCGGGCGCATGGAAAGGACAATCTCTTGATACACCCTTTGCAGATATTTGGAAACTGATTGAATTTGATATGAAGGCACCTTACGAACTAACGCATTTTTTAACTAGCAGGTTTAGTGGCGAGAAAGAAAATAATCTAAGAATCTTGACAGTTGCTTCCCAAGCCGCACTTAAAGTTATGGACTCCGGTCTTGGCTATGGGCCTGCTAAGATGGGACTTGTTGCAGGACTATTTCATCTCGAGGAAGAACTACAAAGAGAAGGCGTTGAAAATGTTAGGCTTTATAGATTATACCCAAACACCGTTGCTACAGATAAAATGATGGATGCTATTAGAGCTAATCAAGTCCAAGACCCTGTTAAGTTGGAGTCGGTTGTAGATGCTGCTATTGACTTGCTCTTAGACAAGACACCGACGAGAGACGTGCGAATTGGATACTATCCTGGCAGAGGAATTGTAAGGACATATCTTCCATCCGAACCTAAAGATTTTTATCATTCGGAAAACATAACCGAAGAAGTTGTAAATTCCAGCTTCACTCCTAAAGATTTATTAAAATGATTTTAAGAAAGTAAAAATGCAATTTACAAGAAAATTTAAGTTTGATGCAGCCCACACTTTAATGAAAGATTTTGGAAAAAAAGAAACACAACTTCATGGACATACTTATGGACTGGAAATAACAATAGAGGGCCAAGTTAAAAATGGTCGGGTTGTAGATCTTAACAAACTAAGAGAGATAGTTCAAGAAGAAGTCATAGAGATATTAGATCATAGTTATCTTAATGATCATATCGATGTTCCTAGTGCCGAAAACATCGCAGTATGGACTTGGAACAAATTAGAAGGAAAATTAGAAGGACTGTACGAGATAAAAGTTTATGAAACAGAGAGTCATTGGGTAACTTACCGAGGTAATGAAGGAAAAAATAATGAAGAAAAATTAAAAAGGGATTGAGAAAATGAGAAAAAAACTTCATAAAGAAAAATCAGAATTTGAATACTCAAAAATTACTCCAAACATTTATATTGGAACAAATAAATGCTGCATAACCCATTTTAAAAAAACCTTATTATCAAAAGGAATAACAGCTGATATAAGTTTGGAAGAGATAAGACTAGACCATCCATTTGGAGTTGATTATTATCTATGGCTCCCAACAAAAGACCACAAAGCCCCAACAATGAAACAGATGATTATTGGGACATATTTCATCAAATGGTTAATTGAAAATGACATTAAAGTGTATATACATTGCAGGCAAGGCCACACAAGAGCTCCAACACTTGCTGCAGCATATTTTATTTCAGAAGGCATGGATGTTGCGGATGCAATTAAAAAGATAAAAAGCAAGCGTCCATCAGCACATCCAACACCCAGTCAAATAAAGGCACTTAAAAAATTTAAAACATATATTGAAAAAAGAGGATAAAATTATATTCAAAAAAATTACAGATATCAAAAAATTACAGAAGATCGCAAATGGAATTAGAGAAGATATAATAAAAATGCTTGTTAAAGCAGGATCCGGGCATTCAGCCGGCCCCTTAGGAATGGCAGATGTTTTTACTGCTTTTTATTTTAACATACTAAATCACAATCCAAAAAATCCGGGCTGGCAAGACAGAGATAGGCTTATACTTTCAAATGGGCACATAACTCCTGTAAGATATGTTGCAATGGCTCACGCTGGTTATTTTCCAAAGCAGGAATTAATGACATTAAGAAAACTTGGTTCACGTCTTCAAGGACATCCAGAAAGAACAAGATTGCCCGGAGTTGAAACAACTTCTGGGCCATTAGGATCAGGATTAGCTCAATCAGCAGGATACGCATATGCAGCAAGAATGGATAACAAAAAATTCAGGGTTTATTGTTTCTGTTCAGATGGAGAGCATGATGCAGGAAATCATTGGGAGGCTGTGCTTTTTGCAGGCAAGTATAAGCTATCGAATCTAACAGTTGTGATAGATCGTAATAACATTCAGATTGATGGATATACAGAAGATGTAATGCCCCTTGAACCTCTTGAAGACAAGTACAAGGCATTTAACTGGCATGTTTTGCACATTGACGGACATAATATGCAAGAAATTATTGATGCTGTTAATCATGCAAAAGCTGTTTACGAAAAACCAAGTGTAATTATTGCTCATACAATTCCAGGAAAAAGTGTTTCTTTCATGGAAAATCTTCCAGAATGGCACGGCAAGCCTCCAACCGTAGAAGAAGCTAAAAAAGCTTTGCACGAGTTAAGAACATTAGGAGGAAAAATAAGAGGTGAGCATGAATGATTAAAAAATCAGCACATCTGTCAAAAAAGATTTTTTCTAGTGATATAGAACAAGTTCCAACAAGAAACGGATATGGAGAAGGATTAGTTGAAGCAGGAAAAAAGGATAAAAGAGTTGTTGCATTATGCGCAGATCTTACAGAATCAACAAGAACAGAGTATTTTAAAAAAGTATTTCCAGAGAGATTTATAGAAGTAGGGGTTGCAGAACAATTATTAGCAACACTTGCAGCTGGCATGGCAAACTATGGAAAGATACCATTTATTGCATCTTATTCTGCATTTTCTCCTGGAAGAAATTGGGAACAAATAAGAACAACAATTGCATTAAATGATCTACCTGTAAAAATAGCAGGCGCACATTCAGGAATATCTGTAGGGCCAGATGGAGCAACTCATCAACAACTAGAGGATATAGCAATTATGAGGGCAATGCCTAACATGATGGTTATTGCTCCATGCGATTCAATAGAAACAACAAAAGCAACAATATCTGCTGCTCAAACAGCGAAACCTATTTATATTAGATTTACAAGAGAAAAAACACCTGTTTTTACAACAAATAAAACCCCATTTAAGATAGGAAAAGCAGAAATCTTTTGGGAATCAAAAAATCCTAAAGTTACCATTATAGGATGCGGATCACTTGTCTATGAAGCTCTTCTAGCAGCACGCGAACTTAAGAGTCAAGGTATCGGTTCTATCGTCATTAACAGCCATACAATAAAACCTCTTGATAAAAATACAATAATAAATGCAGTTAAAAAAACAAAAGCAGTAGTTACAATAGAAGAACATCAAATAACAGGAGGATTAGGAGGAGCTGTTGCAGAAATTTTAAGCCAAAATTATCCTACTCCTATAAGATTTGTTGGCATAAAAGATAGATTTGGCGAGTCAGGAGAACCACAAGAATTATTAAAAAAATTTGGTTGCACTGCTCAAGATGTTATTAAAGCTGTTAAAGATATGATTAGAAAAAAATGAAGAAATTTAATGTATTTATTGCCCGCAAAATTCCAGAGGCAGGAATAGAATTATTAAGAAAGTCAGGATTTAATGTAGAAATTAATGATAGCGAAGACAGAGTTCTTTCAAAAAAGCAATTGATTAAGAAAATTAAAGATAAAGACGCTCTTCTTAGTTTATTAACAGATAATATTGACAAAGAAGTTATTGAACCAAATCCTAAATTAAAGATTATCTCAAATTATGCAGTTGGTTTTGATAATATTGATGTCAAAATAGCAACAAAAAGAGGAATCATCGTTACAAATACTCCAGATGTTCTCACAGAGACAGTTGCAGAGCATACTATCGCATTAATGCTGGCTGCAGCCCGTAGAATTGTAGAAGCTGATAAATTTACTAGACAAGGAAAATACAAGGCATGGAGTCCATTCTTATTTCTTGGTCAAGACTTAAAAGGAAAAACTTTGGGGATTCTTGGATTAGGAAGAATAGGATATGAAGTTGCAAAAAGAGCTGCTAAAGGAATGGAAATGAAGATTATTTACAATACGAGACATAGGGATAAGAAATTTGAAGGAGAATACAGAGCTAGATTTGCTGACTTACCAATATTACTAAAAGAATCCGACTTTATTTCAATTCATCTGCCCTTGACACCAGAAACAAAGCATATGATAAGTAAAAAGGAATTTAACATTATGAAAAAAACAGCAATTTTGATAAATACAGCGAGGGGCCCAATTGTTGACGAAAAGGCATTGATTTATGCCTTAAAAAATAAAAAGATATTCGCAGCCGCATTAGATGTATTTGAATGTGAGCCAGAAATTACTTGCGATTTTAATTCACCAATTAAATTAAAAGATCTTAATAATACTATTCTTACTCCTCATATTGCATCAGCAACAATAGATACAAGGATAAAAATGGCGGTTGTCGCTGCTAAGAGTATAATTGATATTGCAAATGGAAGAATTCCCGAGAATATAGTAAATAAAGATGTAAAAATAAGAGTAAATTAAATGGTAAAAGAGATAAACAAACACGGAGATAAATATTTTCAATGCGAGTCATGCAGTTTCTTCTACAAGACAAAAGAGTTAGCCAAAAGATGTGAAGAATGGTGCACAAAGCACCATTCCTGCAATATTGAGATAACAAAACATGCCGTTGAAATTTAGATTAACGATGTTTTCTTCAGCTGAGTAAGTGCATGGCTCATGCAAAAATTACCCAGAACAGATGTATTAGAGCATTGTGTCCCGTCCCTATTAATCTTTATGCACCTATTCAAAGGCTCAATAACAACTCCAATCATGTTTTCATCAAGTTTCATTAAAGTAAAACGAAACAATCCTTCCTTTTTTTTACTGATAAATCTTGACTCCTCAACTTTATGCGTAGTACCCTCATCAAGAACCCTGAACGCTGTTTTTTTACTTTCTTTTGAATCAGGCCAACATTTTTCAAATTCTTTTCCAACCATTTTCTCTCTTTTTGTTCCCATCAGCTTGTCAGCCATGGCATTTCTATAAACAGCATACATTTTATTATCTTCCCTCTCCCAAATACTAAAACCAAAAGGGAACTTCTCAAACAAGTTTTTTATATCTTTATTTAGCTGAAACATCTTCAATTTTCCTGCTTGTATGCTTTTGCACAATGCATACAGCAAAATATATATCTTTTGCCTTTTATTATTTCATGATAATGATTTTTATATACCTCACATCCACAATGATGGCATTCTTTGATATTATTCTTAATTCCTGATTCTAGCATAATTGAAAAACGATTCATAAAATTCCTATAAAATCTTTTCCCTTTTTTAGTCATTTGATAAACATTTTTTTCATGCCCCCCTCTATCATACGCCTCTGCAACAACAAAATTATTCTTTTCTAATTCTTTCAGAAATGGGTAGACATGTGACGCAGACAATTTTATCCCTGTTTTTTTCCCTACTTCTTTAAGAATTTCATATCCATGCAGTTTCTCATTATTAATCAGAGCTAGAATGCATAATTTAGTTATACTATTTATTTTCATGATATTAAAAGATAATGCAACTATATAAAACTTTACATATTTTGATATATCAGAATCCGATATATTTATAAACTCCAATGAATTATAGTAGTAATGGCAAAAGAAAACTCAAAAGAGATGCAGGATAAAACACTCAGATTGATAATAGGAATTATTTTAGTATTAATTTCACTGCCAGCACTTGGAATGCTTGGAGCAGGCATGATGGGCTTTGGCGGAATTGGAATGATGTCTAGTTTTGGATATGGTTTTGGATTTTTCAGCATATTTTGGTTTTTGATAGTAATTTCAATATTTATTTTAGGATTATATTTAATAATTCAAAGCATAAGACAATGATAAATAAATACAAAATATATCTGATAAGTTTTTTGATAATTGGTATCTTAGCAGTAAACATAGCAATTTTTGCCAGCGCTCATGGAGAAGAGGATTTTGCTCAAGCTGAAGAAATTATAAAACAAAAAATATCATGTAGCAATCTTAGCGAAGAGCAGCTTGAAATACTTGGAGAATATTACATGGAGCAGATGCATCCTGGCGAGTTACATGAGCAGATGGACGAGATGATGGGGGGCGAGGGCTCTGCAAGTTTGAAACAAATTCATGTCAGCATGGGCAAGGCATTTTATTGCGGAGAGCATGATGCAATGAGCACAGGAATGATGAGCATGATGATGGGAAGAGGCATGATGGGTTATGGAGGGATGGGCTCAGGAATGATGCAGAATTACAGATATAATAATTTGTGGGCTCTTACGTGGGTTATGGCATTATTGATTGTTATGTTAATTGTTATTCTTATTTATCTTATTATCAAAAACAAGAAATAAAAGGAGGTAAAAATGACAAAAGACCCTGTATGCGGAATGAAATTAGATGAGAAAAAATCATTAAAGACAAAATATAAAGATAGAGTATATTATTTTTGCAGTTCAAACTGTGAATCTACATTTAAGGAAAATCCAGAAAAATTTATAAATAAAACATAAAATTAAAAGATGAAAAAAATATTTAAGGTAGAAGGAATGCATTGTGCAAGCTGCGCAGCAAACATAGAGTCTGCATTAAAAAGAGCAAAAACAGCTGAAAATCCAAGTGTTAATTTTGCAACAGGAAAATTATATGTTGACGAGGGTGATGAAAATAAGATTAAAAATATAGTTGAGGATTTGGGTTATAAAATTTATTCTGACACAAAAGACAGCGAAAGCCCGCATAAGGCATCGCAAGGAGAAGCGACTTACATATTTCTTGTTCAAGGCTTAGATAATCCTCATTGCGCCATGACTATTGAAAATGCGTTAAGAAAAATAGGTGTTAAAAAACTCGCCCTTAATATTAATATGAAGAAAGCTACAATAACCTCATCAATTGCAAAAGAAAAGATAATTCAAGCAATTGAAGACGCAGGCTATAAAGTAATAGGGGAGGAAGCAGGATTGGAAGATACAGAAATAAAAGAGATGAGCGAGGCAAAAAGAAGAATGTGGATTGCATGGCTTTTTGCAATACCAATTGCCATAATAAGCTTAATAATTGAGAGAGTATTTGGAATACATAATACATTTTTTATGGTTCTTCCATTAATTCTATCAATCCCCATATTATTTTTTGTAGGTTTTCCAACATTAAGAAGCGCATTCAAATCAATAAAATACTTGTCATTTAATATGGATGTCTTGATTTCTTTAGGAACACTAATTGCTTTTTTAACAGGCATATTGAGATTTTTTCTTCCAATAGAAGACTATTCAGGAATAGGAGGAATGATTATGGCTTTTTTCCTGACAGGAAGATATGTAGAAGCAAAGGCAAGAGGCAGGGCAAGCCTTGCTATTAAAGCACTTCTTAAGCTTGAGGCAAAATCAGCAAATATCATAGTTAATGGCAAGGAAAAACAGGTTAGAATAGATGAGGTTAAGATAGGCGATATTATGCTCGTAAGGCCTGGAGAAAAAATCCCGACAGATGGAGAAGTTGTTAAAGGAGAGTCAAGTGTTGACGAATCAATGGTTTCAGGAGAAAGCCTGCCTGTGGAAAAGAAGAAAAAAGATATTGTAATAGGAGCAACAATAAATCAAGATGGCATATTGTATGTCAAAGCCACAAAAATAGGAAAAGAGACATTTCTTAGCCAGATTATAAAGCTTGTTGAAGAAGCGCAGGGCTCAAAAATTCCAATTCAGGAATTTGCAGACAGAGTTACAAGTTATTTTGTTCCAATAGTTCTTATTGTTTCTGTAATTACATTTTTGACATGGCTTATTTTTCCAGATGCCATGAAAAGCATTGTAGGAGTTTTTTCATTTATTCCATGGATTAACTTAAATGCAGGAAACTTAACCTTGGCATTATTTGCAGCAATTGCTGTTCTTGTAATTGCATGCCCATGTGCTTTAGGATTAGCAACACCAACTGCATTAATGGTTGGCTCTGGAATAGGCGCTCAAAAAGGCATTCTTATCAGAAAGGGAGAGGCAATCCAGACAATGAAAGAAATCAAAACAATTATCTTTGATAAAACAGGAACTATAACAAAAGGAAAGCCAGAGGTTAGAGCTATATATTCCAAGATAAATGAATCTTATCTTTTAGAAATAGCATCGAGTTTAGAAAAATTAAGCGAGCATCCATTATCAAAAGCAATTGTAGCAAAAGCAGCTCTAAAGAAATATAATCAAGTAAGCAATTTCAAGATTTTAAGAGGCAGGGGTGTTGAGGGAAATATAGGAAATAATAAAGTTGTTATTGGAAACACAACATTAATGAGAGAAAGAAATATTCCATTAAAAGAATTTGAGTCTAAAATCAATGAATTTGAGGACAATGGCTATACAACTATTACAGTTGCAGAAAATAACAAGGCAATCGGGATAATAGGAATTGCAGACTCTGTTAAAGAAGATTCAATTGAAGCAATTGCCTCGCTGAATAAAGAAGGATATATCACAATTATGATAACCGGTGATAATGAAAGAACAGCAAAGGCAATTGCAAAAGAAGTTGGAATCAAAGAAGTTATTGCAAATGTTTTGCCAGAAGAAAAGGCAAAAAAAGTAGAAGAATTGCAAAAACAAGGATTTGTAGCTTTTATAGGAGACGGAATCAATGACGCTCCTGCTTTAAAGCAAGCAAATGTCGGAATTGCAATTGGAACTGGAACAGATATTGCAATTGAAGCAGGTGATATTGTTTTAGCAAAAGGCTCTTTAATAGGAGTTGTTCAAGCAATAAATCTTTCAAAAGCAACATTCAGAAAAATCAAGCAGAATTTATTCTGGGCATATGCTTATAACACAATAGCAATTCCCCTCGCAATTATCGGTATTTTACATCCAATCATAGCTGAGATTGCAATGGCCTCCTCATCAATAACAGTTGTAACAAATGCCAATCTTTTAAAAAGAAGAAAAATATAATATAAGTAAAAGAGGCAGAATGAAAATAGCATTTTTTGAAATAGAGGATTGGGAAAAAGAGATTATATCAAACTCATTTAAAAAATACAAACTTCTTTTATTTAAAGAGCCATTAAATAATAAAAATGTAAAGCAAATCAAAGACATAGAAGTCTTAGTTGTATTTATTTATTCTTCTATTACAAAAGAAATAATTGACAATCTTCCAGCTCTTAAATTTATCGTGACAATGTCAACAGGCTATGACCATATTGATGTTAGACACTGCAATAAAAAAAGAATCAAGATAGCAAATGTGCCAAGATATGGCGAGAACACAGTTGCAGAGCATACATTTGCGCTAATTTTAGCATTGTCAAGAAGATTATATCCTTCAATAAAAAGAACACATGAGCAGCACTCATTTGAAACAAGTCATGATTTAAAAGGATTTGAGCTGAAGGGAAAAACACTAGGTATCATAGGATGCGGAAACATAGGAAAACATGTTGCAAGAATCGGGGTTGGATTTGAAATGAATGTTATTGTATTTGACAGGCATTCTGAAAAAGAATTAGCAAAAAGCATTGGTTTTGGCTATGTAAATTTTGACACATTACTCAAACAATCAGATATTATTACATTGCATATTCCTTACAACAAAGAGACACATCATTTGTTCAATGAAAATACAATAAACAAAATGAAAAAAGGAGCAATAATAATAAATACATCAAGAGGAGGAATTATAGACACGCATGCATTAGTCAAAGGACTTAAAAACAAAAAGATTTCAGCAGCAGGTTTAGATGTTCTTGAAGACGAATGCGAGATTAAAGAAGAAAAAGCAGTTCTTAGTCACATATACAAAAAATCCTGCAACATACAAACATTATTAGAAGATCATATATTAATTAAGATGGACAATGTTATAATAACTCCGCATAATGCATTTAACTCAAATGAGACATTGCACAGAATACTTGATACAACACTTGAGAATATAACTTCCTTTATTAAAAGAAAGCCGATAAATATAATCAAATAAAATCACTAATCTTGTGTTTAACCTCAAGATAAATAAGCCATATAATCAACAATAAAGCATCTAACGATGGCAGGAATAAACTTTGTAATTCATATGGCAAATAGTCAGTCAGATAAAATCCAACCTGAAGATTTGATATAGGATAAAATAATTGAAATGTCGGTCCAAAGATTCCATCCAAGATTAAATGAATTAAACTACCGATTGCAAGCATCAAGAATACAATACTTAATCTTAATTTTTTGTTTTTATCTTTTCTAGATAAAAATGTAAGATAAAGCAAAAAGAAAAATAACGGTATAAGAATCGAGTGCAAAAATGTTTTATGTATTTGTTCAAATGTAAATCCAAAAAAATAAAGCACCCAAAAGAGAGCAACATCAATGTCAGGCAAAATTCCAGCCAATCCAGCAATCAAAACATAATGCAAAGAAAATTTCTTTTTTAAAAAGAAATCTCTTATTATTGCCACTAATATTAAGGGCGCTAAAATATGAGTAACTGCAAATGGCATTTTTCCCTCTTTTTTATTATATATTCAACTTTTCTATATTAAAACCTTTGTCTAATCTTTTTACTAATTCTTTAACCTTCTTCTTTATTATATCCCTTGCCTTTACAAATTCTGGATAAAGATGCTCGTCTGTTTCTTTAGCAATCACATCTGGAATATTCCAAGTTTCAATTTTCACATTTGGCTTAAAATGTTTCTTTAAATTCTCAACATATTCGTTAAGTTCAGAATTCATTAATATTATTACATCTGCATTTTGCAGCATCTCTTTTGTAACCTTCTTTGATTTATTTTCTTTAATATTAATTCCATTTTCATGCATAGCTCTAACAACAAGTTTATGCATCTTGTCTTGAGGTTTAATTAAAGCGGCACTTTGAGCTTTGTGCTTTTTAGAATAAAAATTAAAATAAGCCTCTGCTATTTGGCTTCTAAATACATTTGAACTGCACAAAAATAAGACTTTCATAGTGGAAATAGTATACTATCATCTATAAAACCATTTCGTTTAGATACACAAACATAATTCCCTATTCCTTTGTAATTGATTGCCCTGCTTATAATTTTCTTTAAATCTTCATGCTTTAATGCGACCTCTATATCTCTTGTATGAGCAGGCTCGTTATTTGGAGGATGCAAATCATTTTTTGTCACCCAACCTAACCTTAAATTTAATAAATAAAGATTATTATTCCTACAAAATTCTTCAAACAATCTTTCACATTCAATCTTCGCTTTTCCATAATATCCTTTTGGATTAAAATGTATATTGGATGTTAATGGAGTTTCTTTTGTTATTCTATCAATTGTTCTATAAGGATAAACATTAATTGAACTTGCATTTATTATTCTTCTAACTGTCCTTGAACCTTGACAAGCATCTATTACTCTTTTTGTTATCTCTATATTCTTATCAGCCTCTATCTTACCAATAAAGGGATTAGGATTTGCAGCTAAATGTATAACAGTATTAACATTATAAAAATATGGAAATATATCATATAAAAGAATATCAACATTATTATCTTGATTTTTTATATCAAGTTCTGTAACAATATATCCATCCTTCTTAAGATATTCTGTAATAATACCGCCTATAATACCACTAGATCCAGTTATTAATATCTTGTTGTCTAATTTCATCTCAATTCATTAGAGGGGGTATAAGCATCTGTAATAACATCAAACTTGCCTACTTTAATTGCCTTGCATCCAATTTGGAATATTCCAATCCATTTAAACCATTGAAATACTGATTCATAATTACAATCAATATCAAACTCATTTCTTCTTATTATATTTTTAAGATCCGAAAAGAATTTATCTTCATTTGAATTATTAATTTCCCCATCCCAACTTATATAGGAAATTCCTAGATCTTCAATTTGGTGCGCATCAGATGTTGCAATCCAAGGTTTATTATATCTTTTAGCTGTTTCTTGTGCCAGTTCATTCATCTTCCTTCCAGCTCTTGAGAACATTGATCCAATCTTCGGCAGTTTAGTCATCCAATTCCAGAATATAGCCTGTGAATTATGCCCTTCAATTGCATCAAAATCATCAATATATCTCTCTAAAAGTTCCTTTCCCATTCCTCTATGAGTTTCAACATAAGGATGCTCTGCAATTTGTATTAAACCATGATCTTTTCCGTAATTAAGGGTATCTCTAAATGATTTAAAATTTGGTACTCGATTAGATCCAACAATAAGTAAATCATATTTCTTTCCATTTTCTTTAGGCATGGCAGTCTGTCCATTTACTAAATAAACCCTCTCTTTGCCCATTTCGACAACTAAGATATCATTTCCAATAGTATCTGTACAATATTCTTTTGGCAGAAGTCCTGCCTCATAATCTCTCAAACAACCCAATCTATCATGCACACTTCCTTTAGGAATCTCATCAGCCTGGCTTGTAATAGCACAAATTGTAATTCCTTTACTAAAGCATTCATCAGCTATCAATTGAAGGAGGTTTTTTCCCGCATAGCTCTGTTTTCTTAACCAATATGGCTGAAATCCAATTGGTCCATGCATATGAAGATCAGCACGAATTTCCATTATTTAGCTTTTAAATGCCCGTATATAAACATTTCTTAACTTTAGAATAACTACCTAAACATCCTTATCACTTCTCTGTTAAATACCAAAAAATAAATTGTAATAATCCCAATAAATGTTCCTATTGGAAAGCTAAACAGCATCAGGATTCCAAGCACAATAGCAGATGTTCTTGCCCATGACTCTTTTTTCAACAATCCGCCTGCTACAAAAAACTGAAACACACCAAAAGCAAATATAAATAAAGAAATCATTATCATAAAAGCCAACGGAATCCTAATAAGCCCTGAGACAACACTCCAAAAAAACGAGGATAAAACAATCATTAGAAAACCCAATATCCCCAAGAACACAGCGCTGATATAATGCAATATAGCTATTAATTTTACAATGCTTTCAGCACTCTCGCCAGAACTTATTTTACTTGCCTTTAACTGCCTCTTTTTCATTTTTCAGTGTTGATAAATTTAAGAATCTGATGTTTAAAAATCTTAGTAATCATCAATATTCTCTGTAACTACTTCTTCTGAATTTGGCGAAGAATTCAGGTCATCTAAATTAACCTTATTTATTAGCTCTCTAAACTCTAAAAACTTGTCAGCAGGCACCCTTGTTCCAGCTTTTGTAAATCCTGTATATCTTTCTCCCTTGACATGCTCTCTTATAGTCACTCCAATCCTGCCGCCAAAATCATCAACTCTGACAACTATATCAGTGTTTTCGTTCTTCTGAATTCTTCCAATATCCTTTTCCATATTAAATAATCCATGCATCAAGCATTATTAAATTTATCTCTTTTTTATAATATACTTGCGATTGGGCAATTAATTTATAAATATCGGTTTATTATGATATTTTATGGATAATAAAGAGGCATTGGAAAAACTGACATCAGAATTAAGGCTGCGCGGATTCTCTGAATTAACCATAAGAAACTATTGTTTTTTTAATGACAAGTTCTTTTCTTATTCTCAAAAAAATATAGAAAACCTTACAGAAAATGACGTTAAAGATTATCTCTCTAATTTATTAAAGGACAAAAGCAAGTCAACCGTTTCTTTAGCAGTCTCTGCAATCAGGTTTATGTTCCAGGAGATATTAAAAAAACAGCTTTCAAATATAAAAATCCCAAAAAAGGAAAAAAAGCTTCCTACTGTATTAACAAAAGAAGAGGTAAAACAACTCCTTAATTCATGTGATACAAAAAAATCTCATTTGATAATATCTCTTTTGTACTCTTCAGGATTAAGGGTCTCTGAATTAGTAAATCTAAAACCAGAAGATCTTGATATCGAGGAAAGCACAGGATGGGTGCGGAGAGGCAAAGGCAAAAAAGATCGCCTGTTCATAATGTCTAAAGAGATATCAAAACAACTTTCTTTTTATTTAGAAAACAGCGTCAATAGCTATATATTTTCCAAATACAAGCCATTGACAACAAGAAACATCCAAAAAATAGTAAGCAGCGTGGCAAAAAAAGCTGGGATAAAGAAACGAGTTACGCCGCACACACTTCGCCACTCGTTCGCCACCCACTTGCTTGAGCAGGGCACAGACATAAGAATAATACAAGAAATTTTAGGCCATAGTAATCTTCAAACCACACAATTATACACCCATATCAGCAAAGAACAAATAAAACAGGTTAAGAATCCCTTTGACGCTTTAAAGGATGTTATTGCAAAGGACGCTAATCAATTACAAGAAAAACCTTCAGATTAACTATTCATCAATTTGTTAGTGCCTAAAAAGTGTGAAAAGTGAAAAGTGCATTCTATAAAATTAAACTCTATAAATATGTTACTGCTTCAGCGATAGCTTTTTTGCCGTTTCGCCCTTGCTTTTGAATCGCCAGGTTTATACGTTTCCTTTCTTCTAGTATCTGCCACTAAAAGATGCTTGTCATAATTAAAAAAAGCCTCTTTTAGTTTATTTGATTTTGTAATTGCAACCAATCCCTTTGCAATTGCAAGCCTGCCCGCTTCTATCTGCCCCTCGTGTCCCCCACCTTTAACATTTACAACAATATCAAAGTTGAAATTACCAAGTATATTTTTTGCAATATCAACAGGCTCTCTTATTGCATATATATGTAGCATATTTAGATTTTCATACGGAATATTGTTAATCAAGATCTTCCCGCCCCCAGGTTTGATAATTGCTTTAGCTACTGCAGTCTTTCTCTTTCCTGAAACAATAATTTCTTTTTGAATTTTCATTGAGCTTTTCCTCTTAAATGCATTGATAAATTCTCAAGTCTTGTAAACTTTTTAAGTTTCTTTTTTTTAGAAACAATTTTGTTTGAATCCTTAAATTCATCAGGCATCCCTCTGAAACATTTAATTCGCTTGAAAGCAACCTGCCCCCTTCCGCTTTTGTAATTAATCATTCCCCTTATAGTTCTTTTCATTATCATCTCAGGCAATGTAGGAAAATTAGGCCCTTTTTGCGAGCTCCCACCCCTCTGCCTTCTTTCCATATAATTCCCAACAATATTTTTTTCATTGCCTACTATTATTGCTTTTTCTGCATTGACAATAGCTATTTCGTTCCCTAATAGAGCTTGCTTAGCAGCAAAGCTTGCAAGTCTTCCAAGAATAGCATTTGTAGCATCAATGACAATCATTTTAATATCTTCAATCCCTTTCCGTCATGGTTTTTGTTTAATTCCTCTTCAATTGATAAAGCTTCGCAATGTTTTCCTTTTAATTTCCTTAAAGCCTCTTTTGAAAAAGAAAACGCAACAACTTTAATCTTCTTGTTAACATCCCCCCCGCCCAATACCTTTCCAGGCACAACAATAGTAATATTCTCTTCTGCCTCCTTATTAAGCTCGTCAATGTTCTTTTCTATTTTTTTCCTTCTTGGATATGATAGAATATTAGCAACACCAATCCATCCTTTGCTTTTCCTTAATTTTCTTACAAGCTTCACTAATTCGGGATTTGTCTTTCTCTTCATCTTCTTGTCTATCTTTGTTTTGCTTATCATTATTAATATAAATTAATAGCGATATAGAAAAATGAGGTTATTTAAATTTATCTTAGATCTGCTGGAATAGCTACCCTTGGAGCCCCCTTTTCGCTATTATCATGATACTCCAAGTAACTCCACTCAACCAAGGCGGCTATTAGTCCCTTTGCATAATTATTATTTTTAATATTATACCCATTAATTTTTACTAATATAGAGGAAATTGGAACCCCTACCTCATATTCACTAAATGGAGAGTTTTCTACAGCATTTAAGATTCTTCTCGCCATTATCACATCTTCCCTATCATCAAATATTTCCTCAAGCCTTCTAATTTCCATTTCAATGCAGGAGGAAGGATTCGAACCTTCGCAGGCACTAAGCCACTTGGTTTCTACATAGGCCTTAGCCAAGCCCATTTGACCGCTCTGGCACTCCTGCATAAAAACATAGGATTTAATTGACTTTTAAGTATATCTGTTTAGAAAAAGTTTAAGCTTTCCCAATGTCCTGCAAGTTCTCTCGCAAGACATCTATTGCTTCCAAAAGAATCTTGTCAGCATCAATCTGCCCGAATGATTCTATAAAAAATATAATGTCGCCAGATTCTTTAATATCAACAGAATCTTTAAATTCCTCTTTTAGAGCATCTAGCATTGATTCTGCAAGGTCATAGCGATAGGTTTCTTTTTCTTGTTTTTCTATTAGCATCGCTCTTTTATCTTCAAGAAATACCTTTATTTTATCTACATTCTTTTTTATATCTATATCATAAAGATGCCTGTAATAAGCATGCCCTGGAGAATATTTTATATGCTCTATTCCTTTTCCCATTCGCGCATATGCAACAAACTCTAGTTCTTGTCCTTTCTCAAGCACAATTATGGGCATATCAGGATATACTATCTGAGACCCAAGCTCGCTTGCATACACGGTTTTCGGACCTTTAACAGAAAGTTTTAGCTGAAGAGGATTGCTATCCTTGACATTTACTCTTTTAAGAGGCAGAAGCCCAATTCTGTGAGCAATTATCTGATCATTAAGTACAGAATCATTCTTATAAAATTCAACCTCATCAACTGCAAGAATGGGGATCTCATTAATGCTTCTTCTGATAGCATTTGCTAAAGAAGCATCTATGTCAAGTGTAAATACAATTTTTGATTTATTTTTTTCAATTATTTTCATCTTAAACACGTCTTCCCCTTCTACCGCCTGCAGGCTTTGGCCCGCCTCTTGGTATTCTTGTTGTATCAACAATGCTTATAATTCTAAATCCTTCTTTTGATAGGCTCTTTACAACAGCATGCGCTCCAGGTCCTAGCCCAGAGCTTCCTGTTTTTGCACGTATTCTAATATACAGAGCATTTACCCCGTTATCTTTTAACATTTCAGCCACCCTTTTTGCAACAAACATAGCAACAGTCGGGTTGGCTTTAAGTCTATCTTGTTTTGTAACAATTCCTCCAGATATGCGCGATATTGTATTTCCTGATAAATCTGTAGCATGAACAATTGTATTGTTAAATGATGTGAAAATATAAACAATTCCTTCTCGTTCTCCCACCTCACGACGCTTCTGCTCTGCATCACTCCGATGCTCTATGGAATGGGAGCGTAATGGGCTCGTACTCTGTGTTTCCGATGCCCTATGCAGTGGGCTGGTACTATGCAACTGCAATGCCCTATGCAGTGGGCTTTCAGCCATTGTTAACCCTCCTTATCTTTTTTTCGTCATCCATATCAACCATGTATGAAGGTTTATTGATTATATGGTCTCCAACTGCGATATGCTTGTGCACAATAAGTTGTCTTGCCTGCTTAGGGCTTTCAGAAAGTTTTTTTTCATAAACAATAGTTTGTAATCTTCTTTTTAACCAATCTTCCTTGTTTAATGCAAGGACATCTGAAATTTCATTGATATCAAAATTCATTTTTTTCAATTTGGAGACAAATTTTCTTTGTTTTTCAGGCTCAGCAACTATCAGCATCTTGCCTCTTCTTCTGATGCTTTCTATAGCCGCTTCTGCCTTCCAAATCTCTTTCTTATTTTTTAGCCCATATTTCTTGACAATTTCTTTCTCAGCTTCTATTCTATATTTATCATACAGCTTTCGCGGTCTTTTGTATTTGCTATGTTTTTTTCCGAACATCATTTTCTTTTTACCTTCTTTTTCATTACTCCAACAACCCTGTTCTCTCTAAAATGGCTTTTTGTTCTCTGCCCTCTTACAGGCTGTCCGCTCGCGTGCCTTAATCCTCTGTAAGACCTGATTTGTTTTAATCTTTTAATATCAAACTCTTTAACAAGCTCTAAATCAGACACAAATAAATGCATATTCTTGCCAGTCTCTCTATCATATCTTCTATTAACTAAAAATACAGGCAGGTCAGGGTTTTCAGCATATTTCTCCAGCTTTTTGATATCATCGTGCGATAAACTAGATATTTTTCTATATCTATCTATCCCAAGTTTTTTGCAAATAGCGTTGGATAAGCCCCATGATATACCTTTTATTCTTGTTAGCCCAGCATAGACGCTCTTGTTCCCAGGAATATCTGCCGCCATAATTCTAACTAGAGAAACGTTTTCTGCCTTTACATTATCTTCTTTCTTCATCTTATAATCCGACGCCCGTCCTCTATGCCTCGCGACGCTTCTGCTCTGCATCACTCCGATGCCCTATGGAATGGGCTGGAATGGGCATTCTTAAATCTTGTTATTTTATGAAAAGATTATGTCTTTGTAATTCCGTAAGCTCTTCATAGATTCTTTTCTTTATAGCTGTTTTTGGATCTGGCAAGTGAGGTAATCTTTTCTTCATATCCTCGAATGATTTAAATTCACCATTCTTCTTTTCTTCAATAATCTCCCTTGTATGCTTTTTTCCCATTCCAGGAAGAAGCTCTAATTGATGCAAGCGCGTGTTTATTGGCTGGCAAGTATTAAAAAATTCAACAAATTTTTGTTCATTCTCATCAACAGTATTATCAATAAATTCTCTCAGCTGGTTTTTTGCAGTTTCCGTCAGTTTTTCTCTGGGAAGTCTTCCAAGAATATAATATATTTTATCTCTTTTTCCTTCTCCAATATAAACCCTTTCTTTAATCTCTAAAACTGTTTCCTTTCTTGGAACAAGCTGCAATAGAATAAAATTATTAATTCCTATAGCCTGGGCTATTGGAACCCTTTTACCTTCTAGCGGGTATCCATAAGGTAAGAAATCTAGTATGATTGCGTGTTCTTCTTTGATTGTCATTTTTATTTATGTTTTTTAATAATATCAAGTATTTTATTTGCCTCATTTTCATCAAGCGTAACATCTGTAAATATCTTGTTTAATTCTTGTATGTTTTCAGGCATGATATCAATGAGCTTTGCAATATGCTCAGCTTTCATCTTGATAAACCCAAGTCCGTTTAGTTCCTTTTTAATCTCATCAACTGATTTTATCTTAATAAACTTCTTTAAAAATCCATCAAGCTCTTTGTTCTCTATCTTCAGTTCGTCAAGCAGTTCTTTAACTTCCAAAAGGCTCAATGGCATGTTTTCTTTTATCATTTCAACTCCGATGTGTCTGCAATGCCCTACGCAGTGGGCCAGTTCTCTGTGTCTGCAATGCCCTACGCAGTGGGCCAGTTCTCTGTGTCTGCAATGCCCTACGCAGTGGGCTCGTACTCTGTGTTTCCGATGCCCTATGGAATGGGCTGGAATGGGCTTTTCTTAAATGTATTGCTCTTATGATGTATTGTTTAGTTTTTTTATTATCATTTATATTCACTATATAAGCTTCTCCTTTCTTGCTGATAACCTGCCCTGTTCTTCCCTGCAATCTTTTAGGAAATCCAGTAGCAAGGCTTAGCTCTCTAACAATGCTTACCATGTCTCCTGCTTTCAGGCCTTTAAAGTATTCACTAAGCCTGATCTTTCCCTTTTCCTTTACAGGTTTTTTCTTTAACATTTTTCTGCTTAGTTTTATTATAATTCTCTTGGGCTTGCCCTTATGTTTCTTGTGTGCTCGTGTTCTAATTCCTTCATCAGATTTTCAAGCACTTCAGCAAGCGTCTTATAAGGATTGTATCCCTCAACACTTGAGCTTAATACTTTTCTTGCCTGGAGGTTTGCCTTAATCTCAAACAGCTCAACCTTACCCTTAATATTTTTCTTAATATGTATATGCAGCTGCTTGAAGTCATGATGCCTTTTCATCTTCTTCATATATTCGCCTAGTACCCTATTTACAGCATTTTTGTCTATCTCTTCTAGCTCATTAAATCCGCTAAGCAAAACTCCTTCAAGCTCCATGTTATACTCCTGCTTATTCTCACTCACAAGCCCTTCTTTAAAGGAATGGTATCTTCTTTAAAGGAAGGGGTCTAAGGGGAAAAACGTAATTTCCCTTATGTTATTACTTATTAAAGGTAGATTAAAAAGCTTTTCTATTGTTTTTAAGGCTTGCGGTAGAAAGATTTTTAGCTAAATCCCATCAATAAAGCAAAATATACCGCAATTAATATGATTATAATATTTAAAATTAATAAAGTAATATCCCTTCCTTTCTTTGGTTTTATTGTTGCTAATAAAAGAGAAATTATCGGAAAGATTATAAATAATCCTGAAATTATTAAATTAATTCTTAATATTAATATAAATATTCCATCAGAAAAACTTAGAAAATCAGAAAAATTTATCTTGCTAAGATAAGAAACCAGAATATATTCATAAAAAATATAAAAAATTAAAGTTATACACTCACAATCAATCCTGTTTTCTTCATTTGAAATTGTCAGTAACAGAACCCTGAAGCAAATCGCCTTTATCCCTTGCTTTTGTCATGCTGTCTATAATTGCATTGAACATTTTCTCACCCCATACATTATGCCCGCATCTCTGGCAAAAATCAACAACACTATCATCAGAGATATCGGTTTTACAATATATGCATCTTTTCATTTTACCCTCTTTTTGAAAAATTTATCTAGTAAAAGTTATATTAGTTTTTAAATTTAACTCTATTTTTGCGCTATTGTCTCTGAAAAACAAATCTTCTTCTTTTAAAGAATATTTTTCTTCTTCCAATATTTTGCCTGTCAAATCTTCTACCTCTATTTCTGTCTCCAAATCCCTCTTTTTTATATGCTATGAACACAACTCTGTCAAATTTAGGTGTTTCTAATCTTTCAATTGGAATGTCTCTTATTATCTTGGAAAAATTATCATAATCTCTTTCAGAAACAACACTTATAGCTTTGCCCTCTTTTCCAGCCCTGGCTGTTCTTCCTATTCTATGGATATACTCATCCTGTGTTTTAGGCATGTCATAATTATAGACATGAGAAACATTTTTAATATCAAGCCCTCTTGCAGCAACATCGCTTGCAACCAATACATTGATATCGCTGGCCCGAAACATATCCATAATGTTATTTCTTCTGCTTTGCGTCAGTCCACCATGCAGTGAGCGGGCATTAATTCCCTGTTTTCTCAGATTTCGTGATAAAAAATCAACATTATGCCTTGTGTTACAAAAAACAATTACTAAATTAGTCCTGTCATTTTTTAAAAGATGAACAAAAAGAGAGAACTTATTTCTGCCAGGCACATCGTAATAATATTGCCTTAATAATAAAGGATCAACATGATTTTCAGCACTTATTAATTTTGAGTTTTTCATATATTTTCTTGCCAGATATTCAATATCAGAATCTATAGTTGCAGAAAAAAGCAATGTCTGTCTTTTTAAGGGTATGTTTTTTATTATCTGATCAACATCATGAATAAATCCCATGTCAAGCATTCTGTCAACCTCGTCAATTACAAATATCCTTATATTATGCGTTTCAAATGTCCCCTGCCTGATATGGTCAAGTATTCTTCCAGGCGTACCAACAACAATCTCAGATTTTTTAAGCATATCCTTCTGAGGTGCATAAGAAACGCCGCCGTATATAGAAGCTATATTAAGGCCTTTGTACTTAGAAAATTTTCTTATCTCTTTTGATACTTGCTCGCACAATTCCCTTGTTGGCACAAGAACTAAAGATTGAACACTCCCTGCTTTTACGCTTTTCTCTATTAGATGTATTGCAAATGCAAGTGTCTTTCCAGATCCTGTAGCAGACTCACCAATAACATCTTCTCCTGCTTTTATTAAAGGAAGCGCTTTCTCCTGAATTTCAGTCATCTCTGAGAATTTCATCTCATTAATTACTTTCAATACGTCTTTGTCTATGTTTAGTTCTTCAAACTTCATCTTAATGTAGTATAAGGAATCAAGCATCCAGCAACAATTGAAATTGTTTTCCTTATTACTTCTCCTTATTCTACCAATCTAGAAATCGGATATAATTACAAATTTTCATGGTTTATAAACCTATTGTCTGCGCAGGCTTTGCCTGAAATTCTCTAAATTGTAGAAAGCTTTAAAAACTAGTTTGTTGAGTGCACTTTATGGCAAATAACATAGAGCGCCCGCTTGATTTATTGAACAGCTCTAAGGGAAAGGAAATTTTAGTGCAGTTAAAGAATGAGAAGCAGGTTACAGGAACTTTAAAAGCATTTGATATACACATCAATATTGTATTGGATAATGCCAAAGAGCTGCATAATGGAGAAGTAAAGAGAAATGTCGGCTTAACATTTTTGCGCGGAGATACAATTATATTCATCTCGCCAGCATCAACAGCATCTTCAGCTACATAATAGCACACCTATATTTCTGGTTGCAGGATTCATAAAACTTCAAAAATGTTGCAAAATTGCATTTTTGACAGCAGTCAAAAACCAAAGGTTTTTGATGACCTGCTGGTTGTTTTTATATTTCTAATTTCATAAAATCATGAGCAATCCTGGTTTTAGGAAATACCTTTTTAGCTTCAGCCAAAATCTTACTTTCGCTTTTATCATATCTCTGGCTTAAGTGCACAAGAATTAACTGCTCTGCATTTGCCTTTTCTGCAATTGCCGCAGCCTGTTCTGCAGTTAAATGAAAATATTCTTCCGCTTTATCTTCCTCATCTTTTGAAAAGCTAGACTCACATATAAGCAACGAGGAGTCTTTAGCTATCTTTATCACATTTTCATTCATCAAAGTGTCAAGAACAATAGCGATTTTCTTGCCTTTTTGCAGATATGTTGATTCTTTGGCCTTCAAGATAATACTGCCAATCTTTGCATCCTTTCCCAGCAACAAACTTTTAAGTTCAGGCGAGTTTGAAATCTTTTTCTTCTTGAGAACATCTTTTTTAATTCTTAATTTGTCTTTCTCAACAAATGCATAAGCATTCGCCTCAATATTATGTTTCATAGGAGCAGCATCAATATAAAAATCCCTGGCATCAAGAAATCTGCCTTCAACTTCCTCAATCTTTATGTCAAGCCGTCCATGAAAAATAAACATCTGCATCATAACTTCCATGTATTTCTTTGTTCCTCTTGGCCCATAGATAAATAGTTTCTTGTTGTAGTTATTATGAACAAGTGTTTGCAGCAGTCCTGGAATGCCTAGAACATGGTCGCCATGCCAATGAGTAATCAATATTCTCGTTATATTGCACGGATTAAGCCCTTCTATCCTGAACTGCCTTTGAATTCCTTCACCGCAGTCAATCAGAATCTGCTCTGCACCATACTGCAGCAAAATTCCAGGATGATTCCGCTTTGCAGTTGGAATTGACGAGCCTGTTCCTAAAAACACAATATTTATCTTCATTCCAATAAGAGGAATTAAGGGTTTAAAGAGGTTTTGAAAAATGAGATTTAATCAATTGGGTTTAATAAAATCAAGTGCTGTTGCTATAATAAATTGCTTTTTATCCTTATTTAAGGATTTTATCATGACTATTTCTGGAGTGTTTTGATCATAAAGAGGGCAAGTAATAAGTGGCGAATATCCACATGATTCAAGAAATTTGATAGTATCAGATTGATTCGCTCTGGCATCACAAATTATAGCTTCATATTGTTCAGCATGTTCAACCTCAACTTGACGAAGCATAAATCTTCCAAAACCTCTTAAACGAAAGGCAGGATGTATACGAAGATTTTTTAGTTCCAAGAAACATGCAGCTTCCTTATGCTGTTGATATATAAGATCAGCGACTAAATACCTTTCGCTAAAAGCAAGAATAGCTTTTTTGTATCCAGAATCCAATTCATGCTCTGTTCTCTGAACCCATTCTTGATAGCGAGGATAACCTAAATCCTGATATGCAAGAAAGTCAATAAGTTCTTTCAAATCAGTTCTGTCTTCAATCCCGTGAAAATTAAAATCAAAAGCCATATCTTATCATTTTTTGATGATATTTAAATTTGATGATATTTAAAAATTGTTGAACTCAACCATTAAACATAAAAATCCTTAATTCCTTTCCCAAGCATGCTTCAAAACTACCAAAAATACCGCTGGTTTTTCACCTCATCTGGCAAGTTAGTTATCGGAGGCAAGAATGCCAAGCAGAACGAGGAAATAATGCAGTATGTTATGAAAGATAAATCAGAATGTGTCATTACCCACACAAAAGAGCCAGGAAGCCCATTCTGCATTATTCTTTCTGATAAATATTCAGCAAAAGATTTGGACGAATGCCTTATTTTTTGCGGATGCTTTAGCAAGTCATGGAAAAACAACAAGAAACTTACAGAAGTGCACTGGTTTTATTCAAAGGATATTTACAAGAAAAAGAGCATGAAAGAAGGCACATTTGGAGTAAGAAAAATATCTGATAAAAAGACAATAGAGCTCAAATTATATTACAAAGAGCAAGAAGGAAAAGCCAGATTTATTCCGGCAAAAACAAGCAAATTATGCATCACAATCGGCGGAATAGAAAAAGAGCTGTTTGCATATCAGATTAGCAAGATTTTAAAACGCAGCAAGCAAGAGATAATTGAGGCATTGCCTTCAGGAAGATTCGCAATATGCAAATAACAATTCAGCTTGGAAAGAAAGGCATAACATCAGGTTTTCTGGCGAGTGTGAAAAATGCCTTTAAAAATTCAGACAGTGTAAGGATTACTGTACTCAAAAATTTCTGCAGGGACAGGGAAAAGTTAAAAGAAATTAATACGTCAATTATTAATGAGCTAGGTAACAAATACACAAGCAAGATTGTTGGCTACACTATCTTCATAAAAAAATGGAGAAAAGCCCATTCCATAGGGCATCGGAGTTAATCAAATCAATCCAGTCCTTAAATAAAATAATCCAGCAAGGAATATCAGATACAAAGCAAAAAGAATCCCGCCCTCAAAACGCGAAACCTTCCATTTGGTTCTCATAAATATAAGCGAGAGAATTGTCAATCCAAGCAAAAACGGAATTGTAAAGTAAGAAGATAACTTAATGATTTCAACGGGAGAAATCAATGAAGATGCTCCAACAACAAATAGTATGTTTGTAATATTACTTCCAATTATATTGCCCCATAATAAATCTAACATTCCTTTTCTTCCAGCTATTATAGAAACTGTTAATTCAGGCAGTGTTGTGCCAATTGCATTTAATATTCCAATTGCTGTTTCAGGAATACTAAAAAAAGCTGCAATAAATATTATCTCTCCAACAAGATATTTTCCGCCAATAAAAATTGCTATACAACTAATAATAAATATTAATATATCCTTCCATAGACCATCTTTAATCTCGAGATGCTCTTTCAGATGGTGTTTTTCTCCTCTATGCTTCTTCTTTAATAAAAAATATGTATATCCTGCATACAATATCAAAAATAATATACCCATATACCATTTTATGCTTCCTGTTAGTGCAAATACAAAAAATATAATAGTTGTAAAGAGCATCATATAGCCATCTCTCCTCAAAATTAATTTATTTGTCTTCATTCCACCATATAGCAATGCACTTAATCCTGCAATCCATGCAAGATCAGCTATATTACTCCCAACAATATTTCCAGCTATAATTTCTGTATGTCCTTTAATTGCCGAAAATATAGATACAGTAAGCTCTGGAATAGATGTGCCATTTGCCACAAGTATTAAACCAATGACCAGCTCAGATACCCCTAATCTTTTGGCAATTCTTGATGCAGATTTAACAAAATAATCAGATCCCCCCACTAATAAAACAATCCATAATGCAAGCACCAAGAAATTGATATATACCATCTTTTTGTCCAGGGTTTATTGGGGGTCTAAGGGGGAACGTAGTTCCCCTTACCTTATTTACCTCTAATCTACTTATTTTGATATGTATTTAATATTTACCTTTTCAAAGCCATAACATTTATAAGCCAAGATTCTCCAGATTTCTCATGATATATGAAGTTGATGCGCAAAAATTCAATGAAACACTAGCAAGCGAATTGAAAAATTTGAAAGAGTTTACCATGCCAGAGTGGGCGTCTTATGTTAAAACAGGCCCGTCAAAATCAAGACCGCCTGCTGATGATGACTTCTGGTATAAAAGAGCTGCAAGCATCTTAAGGCAGATACATAAAAACAGGGTTGTTGGGGTTAACAGGCTTAGAACAAGATACGGAGGAAGGCAGATTAGAGGAATGAAGCCAGAGATGTTCAGAAAAGCAAGCGGAAAAATTATCCGAGTTATCTTGCAGCAAGCTGAAAAAGCAGGTTTTCTTGAAAAAGTAAAAGGAAAAAGAACAGGCAGAAAGCTGACTGACAAAGGAACAAAGTTTTTAGAAGAAACTGCAAATAAATTAAAATAATTAAAATGACAGAACAAGAAAACATAGAAAAGAACATTGAGATGATAGAGTCATTTGCAAAAAAGCATATGACAAAAGAAGCAATATCAAGATACGGAAATTTAAAGCTTGCACATCCAGAGAGAGCATTAAAGGCAATTGTTCAAATAACGCAAATAGTTCAATCTGGAATTGAAGAAATTGATGATGCAAAATTAAAAGAGATATTAAGGAGTTTAAGATGACATCTGAAAACTATAATCCTGACAAAATAGGACTTGTTATAGCAAGAGAGCAAGATGAAAAAATATATATCTTAAGAGAAAATGCTAATCCAATAATTATAACTTTGGTAGAAATTAAAAAGGGAAGAGCAAGATTAGGATTTAATGCTTCAGCAGATGATAGGATATATAGAGAAGAAGTAATAGGAACACATTATCCATCAATATTAGAACAATTAAGACAAGGAGGGGTTGTTACAAAAGATATTTTAGATTTTCTTGCTAAACCTGATAAAAAATGACGAAACATTATCAGAAAAAAGTTCATCTTGCAAAACTGGAAAGAAGGACAAAATGGGCTCCATTTTGGATTATATTAAAAAAATTTGGCAAAGGCAAGAGAGTGCATCCTTCTGCAATAACAAGAGTAAGAAGAAACTGGAGAACCAGAAAGTTGAAGCTCAAGCCACGAAGAGTAAAAAAGGAGTTTATTGGATAAAATGGCAGATAAACCTAAAGCTGTTCTTGAACGGGAATATGTAATACCTTTAAGAAAGCAGTGGCTTAAAGTTCCAAGATATAGAAGAACAAATCGCGCTATCAAGGCAATTAAAATTTTCATAGCAAAGCATATGAAAGTTCAAGACAGGGACATAAGAAAAGTTAAGATTAACAAATATCTAAATGAAGAAATATGGTTTAGAGGCATTTCAAAGCCACCCACAAAAATAAAGGTCAAAGCAAAAAAACAAGAAGACATAGTCAATGTAGAGCTTGCCATAATTCCAGAAGCTGTAAAATGGCGCGTGATTCGTGAAGAAAAAAGGAAAAAACAAACTGAAGAGGAAAAGAAAAAGGCAGAGAAAGTAAAAGAGGAAACAAAAGAAAAACAAGAGGAGAAATTAGAAGAAAAGCCTGAAAAAACAGAAGAACAAAAGATAGAGGAAAAAGAAAAGAAAGAAGCAACAATTGAAGCAGGATTGAAAACAGCTGAAAAAACAGCCCATGAGCAAAAGCACGTTGCAAAGCAAGGAAGAACAATTATACACAGAAAAGCATTGAAAAAATAATACGACAATAGTAATATCACCATAAGTTTTATAAAGATTTATTTCTGTATAGTTTAATTTTTTTAAAAATGACTGAAAATTTAGGCAATCTGGAAAGAACTGCTAATTGCATAGCATATCTGGCGCAATATACAGGACTTATTACAGGAGTTACAGCAATGGCAAAAAACATCTTTCATCAATACTATAATCATCTTTCCCAGCAGATTGATATGCTTGATGTAATAAAAGCACCATATACAGGAATCGCTGTTTTAGGAGGATTATTATTTGCAGGAGGATTAATGGCGAGAGATTATATTAAAACAAAAGTAAATAAAAGAGAAGCTGAAAAACTAAATTCAGGAATTCAATTATTAATTGACTCAAGATTAGACTCGCATAAAAATAGAATGAATAAGGCATTAGAAGAGCAAAGAGCATTTATAATAGTATACACAAAGGCTTTAGAAAGTTTATTAAAAAGCATAAATAATGGAACAGAAAATGGGTTGGAAAAAGAGATTAAGAAGCTAGAATCCATGCATAAGAGACTTGATTCTAATCTTCCAATCAAGAAAAACAGGATTTACCAAGAACAATACTGAACGCCGCTGCCAGGAATCGAACCTGGAAGCCCCGAAGGGCCCAGCTTACTTATTTTTATAACTCAAGGCTGGTGCACTACCATTATGCGACAGCGGCATACAAATGAGAAGATACCTTTCTTTTAAAGTTTTAGTATTAACTATAATAAGAACAAATTAATCTAACCAAATAATGAGCTCAAACCCTCTGCCGCTTCACTCGGCTTTTCTTCCTTTTTCTTCTCTTCCTTAGCCTCGCTCGGTTTCTCTTGAGAGACAGCCATTGCCAATGACGCGCTTGCAAGCTCTTTCTCTATGTCAACTCCGTGCAGGCTTGCAACAACTGTCTTAATTTTTGCCTCATCAACATTTACTCCAGCTGCTGATACAACCTTCTTTAGATGCTCTTCATCTATAGGCTTTCCTAATTTATGTAAAAGTAAAACAGCGTATAAATATTCCATTTTTCCTGCGTTTAAGTTGATTTTTCAATATTTAAAAATCTTTGCAAAACCATTTCATTTCTATATGCCTTGAAAAGAAGGTAAGATATTGTCTCTCTGCATGCATATGATATGCTTACTGCAAATGCAAGAGCTTTAGAATAAATTTCTCTCAATTCAGATAGCGTTTCAGCCCTATCAACTTTTATATCTTTATATAACACATTATCTTTTCTAGAATATGCTGCAAGAGGCTCTAATCCAATAAAAATAGGCTTAATGCCAAGCTTCATCATTATGCTTGCAGCTTTACCATTAATTTCTTCCCCCTTCTTTGCTATTGTTTTAGGCTCTCTTATAGATATCTTTCCATCTTCAACAGCAATCTTTATTCCTAATGCTCCAAATTCACTAATTGCAGGCCCTGGCACAAGTTCTGTTGGCCCTGGCTCAATTGTTATGTCCATGGGTGCTGTATTTCCAGCCCTGGCAAAAGATGATGTTTTGCTGTCATTAAGTATTGCTGACAATTCAAAAGGATCTTTTTCAGAGAATAAAAGAACGCAATTTGCCTCAATTATGTCCTTTAATTTGGAGATTTTATCATTTTTTATGCTATCAATTGCCCTGACAACAATGTTCTTTTTGAATGCTTTTATAATGCATATATCTCTTAATGTTTTTCTTATTGACTGAAACTGGCTTGATGGAAGGTTTTGGATAGAGCAAACCATAATTGTTTTATATTTGTTAATAAGAGAAACAATATCTTTCAGCAATGTTCTTTTTTTATCAGAGATTTTTACTTTGACTCCCATTTTATCCTCACAGGTTTGCTCATTGTTAGTTTAATCATCAAAGACTTTATATTTTCCTGTTTTTTAGGAAGAGCATTGATAAGTATATTGAACACATGAGCCACATTCTCAGCTATTTGCTCATCTGTCATGCTTAACTTTCCTATTCTAAGCTTGATAGATGGCTCTTTTGTTATTATCCTTATAGCAGTATTAAATTTCTCCAGGACATTTTTAACAGTCTCGTCTGTTTCAGTTGTTATTACCCCATTCTGCGGATTTGGCATCTTTCCAGCAGGTCCAAGGTATCTGCCAAATTTTGTAGCAATTACTGGCATAAGAGAAGAAGAAGCCATAAAGAAGTCATATTGCTCTATAAGTTTCTTAATGCTTTTTTTATCCTTGAATCTGTCAAACTCTTCCTTAATGATTGTATCCACAATCTTTGATTTTTTTGTCAAAAACGCACAAATCTTTCTGTCAGAAATTTTATGGGGCAGGAATACAAAAAGATTTACAGATTCTTTCTTAGGGTCAAATTTTTTCAGGTTTAGAATAAAATCTATGCTCTGGTCAAATTTCCTTTCTTTAGACTTTCTCAGTTCTTTCAATACTTTCAATATTTCTTCTTTCATATAACCTCCTACGTTCTATCCAACTCCGATGCCATACAGAGTGGGCTTGTAGTTTAACGGTTGTTATTAAACTCCGGGCTAAAACTTCTTGAATTTTGCTATTTCTTGAAGAAGATCCACATGCCCCAAGAACACTGATCTGCAGCAATATCTTGTCAATCCTAGATCAGTAAGCACTTTCGCAGGCTCTTCTCCATTAGCTATTCTTTCTTTGTATTTCTCCCATAAATGAGCAATGGGTTTGTTGCATGAAAAACAACGAATTGGAATTATCATGCTAACATCATTAAAAGCAAGGTTTAAAAGGCTTTCTTTTTGCTCATTGCTTCAAATCAATACCTCCAGCCAGCTTATTTCCATGGCTGCCTTTAGCTTTGTCTACAGGAAATCTTTTTTCATACTCTACCAGAACATCTTCAACTGCCTTTTTTGAATCAACATTGCACAAATAAGAAATCTTAAGGATTAAATATACCATATCTCCTATAAAATTATCAACATCTTCCTTCTCTTGTTTAATTAATTTTGCTGCATTTCTGTATCAACCCATTTAATTATGTTCCAGAATTCACCTATCTCCTCATTCATATTAAGCAATAAATCTTTTATCGTGTGTGGCGAACTCCATTCTCTTTCATCATTAAATTTTTTGATTTTTTCCTGAATATCTAGCATGATAAGGACTAAAAATTCAACTTTAAATAGATTATTGCACCAATCCATTAACTTTAAAAACACCCCTTATTACAATTCTTCATTAATATGAAAATACCAAAAAAAACAAGCAGATACTGTCCTTATTGCAGGAAGCAGACAGAGCAAAAGGTTGTTTTAGTCAGCACAGGCGCGAAAAGAGGGGCTTTGAAAAAAGGCTCAAAGGAAAGGGCTGCAATGAGGGGCAGAGGCATTGGTCTCGGCAATTTGGGAAAATGGAGTAAGAAGCCAATTTCAAAATGGAAGAGAAAAACAAAATCATCAAAAAAGACAAATATAATGTACACATGCAGTGTATGCAAAAAATCTAAATATCAGAAAAAAGGAAAAAGAACAAACAAGATTCAATTAGAATAAAATGGTCGTAAAGAAAAAATTTTTTGATGTATCGTTTCCTATTTTAAACAAAGAATCTTCATTGCTGAGTACATCTTTAGAATCGCTTGAAGGAAGATTTGTGAAGATTGATCTGTCAAGACAGTTAAAAGGCAAGAGCACAGAAGCCATATTCAAAATTGTTCTTGATGATAAAAAGGCAGTTGGAAAGCCAGTAAGGATGAAACTAATGCCATATTTTATCCAGAGAATGATGAAAGATTCTGTGAGCTATATTGAAGATTCATTTTCCACGCAGTGTAAAAATGCGCAACTTCGTATTAAACCATTTTTAATAACAAGGAAAAAAGTCCACAGAAGCGTAAGAAAAGCGCTAAGGGATAAGGTTAAAGAATTATTAACAGAAGAGATAAAAAATTCAGATTATGAAACATTTTTTTCAAGTGTAATAAACAACAAGATTCAAAAGCCATTAAGCCTTAAGCTGAAAAAGCTTTATCCACTTTCTTTATGCGAGATAAGGGAACTTAAGTTGGAGAAGCTATTTGATAAGACTGGGTCAAAATCTACCAATGAGTAAACCAAAACTCATAAGCATCCTTATTCCTGCGGTCAAACCTGCAGAAGAAATTTCGCTCAAATTGTATAACACTTCCTAGTTTAAGTTTTTTGATGTCACTTTCAGCAATCCCTGTTTTCCTTGTGCTATCATCCATCAATACCTTGGTTTTAACACCATTTGAAACCCAATTTACAACAGGCAATTCTTTTCTCTCAATTGATGTAATTCTTGGCTTGTCGTCTAATATTATGTTGCACAAATGCATAAGCCTTATTTCTTTTCCTTTAAACATTTCATAATCCTTTTTTGCTATATAGACATGCTTCCCAAGCTTAATTTTTCTTTTCTCTTTTTTTTCAGGATGAACAGGAATGCTTGCTTCTTTTGGAATGCCTGAAATATCTAATCTTTGCGGAGATTCGACAAACGAATATCTATCTGTCTCTTTATCTATTAATTTCCGGTTAATCGAATAAAAAACATCTACAGGAACTGTAATATCATTTTGATTTAAACCAATACCAAAAACAAACTGCTTTAACGCTTCTGGCTTAAAACCTCTTCTTTTCAAAGAGTGTATGCCCCATGTTCTAGGATCATCCCATCCAAAGTACTTGCCTGTTTCAACTTCGTGCTGTGCTTTTGATTTTGAAAGCTTAATCCCTTCTATATTAACCAGCCCGGAATGCACAATCACAGGACCTTTCCATCCAAATATTTTCCATATATATTTTTCCATCTCTGTTTCAATCATTAAGTCCTTTCCCCTGATAACATGAGTTATACCAAGCAAAACATCATCAATAGCCCATGAAAATTCCAAAAGAGGCCACACACGATATTTTTTCTTTGCCCTTGGATGAGCTCTTTCGCTAATCCTGAATAATACCCTGTCTCTAAATGCAGGATTTTCATGCTTCATGTCTGTTTTAATTCTCAATGTTGCAGAGCCTTCTTTCATATGGAACATCTCCTTCCATCTTTGTTTTTGCTCTTTAATTGGAAGATTGCGATGCTCACACTCTTTTCCACCCATCTTGTTCTTTCTCATAATATCTGCAGGACATGTGCAGACATATGCATGCCCAAGCTCTATAATTTTTTCAGCATATTGATAATACAGATCAAGCCTGTCTGATTTATATACGATTTTTTTATCAAACTTTATATTAAGCCATTTTAAGCTGGCTGGAATTAATTTATAAGCATCAGGAGCAATCTGCTTCTCCTTGCTTCCTATCGTATCATCTATTACAAGAATTATCCTTCCTTTATATTTTTCAGCGTAAAGAGCATTTAATATGTATGTTTTTGCATTGCCAATATGCAAATCACCAGAAGGATATGGTGCTAATCTGAAAACCATATTTTCAGAAACATTAGGTAATTCTGTAAGTTCCTTTTCCTTCTGCTCAAATTTCTTTAGTTCAATATTTAACTCATTAAATCTTTTTTTCTGCTCATCAAGTTCCATATTATTGACTTCATTTACAATTCTCTGCACAACAAGCATAACATCTTTCAGCTCCTCTTTCTTCAATCCCTCTCTGAAAAGATGGTTAACAACACTGCTTGCAACAGCTTCGCCATTATGAGAAACAGCATTGTCTAGTGCATATGCTAATATCTTTTTTTCCAATTCTTTTTTGTTCATACAGGAATAGATTAAATATTATATTTAAACATTGTTTTTAGAACTATTCTTCTTTTGATTCGGCTTTTTCCTTTCTTTTTCTTGCTCTCCAGATTCCTGCTCATTCTCGTTTCTTATTTTTTCAACTAAAACATTAAGTTCTTTTGATATTTTCTCAATATCGCTTTCCATTTTTTTCTTCAGTTCATCAAGAAGCTTGTTTTGCTTTTCAATCAGTTTCCTGGTTTCGCCAATATTTTTGTGGACAAAAATATTTTTTCCAACATTAACCAGAAGGTCTTTGTCGCGCAGGTCAGTATCAATATAAATTCCCTCTCCAATTGACGCAAGTATTCTTTTCTCCTTGCTTTTATCAATTTTATTAAGAGACAATGCAAGCAAATCTAATTCCTGCATCTTTTTGATTACAAGAGCTACTTGCTCTTGAATCTGTCCTGCCTGCTGCTCAAGCAAGCTTAATTTGTACAAATCTTCTTGGTGCATTTTATCTCGTCCTATGCAACGGGCTATGGAAGTTTAAAGACCTTTCTGAATATCATGCCTGAAACTATTGCTCCTATCAAATACCACCAAAACCATGTCCCAGCAATGCTGGTATCTACAAGCAATTTACGCATCCATCCAAATATTAATATTATGGGAAGGATTGTTATAAGCATTGGCTTGAAAGAATGCTTCAGCATCTCTGCAGCATGGCTCATCAATTCCTGCCCAATTTCTTTTTCCTTGTCAGTATTTCCTTTGTGCTTTTTAAGCTCTGCCTGAAGCTCTTTCTGCCTCTCTTTTATCTCTTTCATCCTTTTCTTATCCATCAAAAAATAATTTGCAAGAGTTACAATCAAGCTGATAAACACAGCAATAGCTATAACTCCTATCTTTGGATTAGAAACAATAAAATTTTCTATGAACTCAAACACCATAAGATTAGATGATTTGAGGATTTTTAAATGTGACCAAATACATTTAAATTAAGAAAAATCTTCTTAAGAAGTTACTTTTAGAAAACTTTAATAATAAGGTAGTATTTAGATTATTATGGAAATGAATATAGAGCAGGTTAAAGAGAAATATAAAGATGAATGGGTGTTAGCAGAAGTATTAGAAGAAGATGACTTAGGAAGACCTATAAAAATCAGGGTTCTTGCTCATAGCAGGAACAGGGATGATACATATGTCGCCATGAAAAAGTATGCAGATAAATATACTTATCATTTTTACACAGGAGAAATTCCAAAAAAGGGATATGCTGTTGCCTTTATCATATGGGAAAAATAAACTTTGATAGAGAGTTGAGTGTTATAGTTGTGGATGTATTCATCGAACATAATGGAATACAAAAAAAGGTAAGAATGGCTTTAGATACAGGAGCCACTTATGTAATGATCCCGTGGGAAGTAGCAGAAATATTAAGCTTGCAACCTCAGTTGTTACAAGAAAAAATAGATATGGTGACTGCTTCGGGCGTTGAGAAAGTTCCTATTGCTACATTATCTCGTATAAAGGTAAATAAATCTGAAGCTCACAATGTTAAAGCGATTGTACATGACCTTCCATCTAAGAGTTATGTCGATGGTTTGCTTGGCTTGAGTTTCCTTAGAAACTTTAATGTTCATTTGGATTTTAAGGAAGGTATTTTAGAAATTAAGTAAATATTATAATTAATCCTTATCCAGTCAACTTCTTCAATATTGGATGCATATCTGCAACATGCTGCTGGGCAATGTTCTGATAAAGCTGGTATGTTATCATGACAGCAAGCAGAATTGAAGTGCCTCCTGTCAATGCACCAAGAATGTTAGCAACAGATGCAAGCAATCCTACAGCAATCCCGCCCATGATTGTTAAAGGCATTATATATCTGTTTAATATGCTTTCCAAAACTCTTTCATCTTTTCTGAATCCAGGAAGCTGCAATCCAGATGACATAATATTTCGCGCTTGGCTTGACGCATCCATCCCGCTTGTCTTAACCCAAAATACAGCAAAAACAGCTGATAATGCCATATAAAAAATAGTGTGTGTAATTGCCTGCAAAAAAAACGAAGATTGGAAGCTTCCTGTTATTAGAGCATTGACAATATTTGTGGATGATAGCCAATAAGCAAACCCTGAAATAGGCTGTCCTGCTGAAAAACCTCCTAAAAGTGTTGGCCTTCCGAGGTAATTTTCAATCAAGCCGGCAAATAGCTGGATATTTGCAGCAAGAGCTGAAACCAAAATAACAGGGATAACACTTGAGTAAAAAAATGACAAAGGCCATCTTATGCCATATCCACGGAGCCTTTCATATGAAAGAGGCACTTCTACCTTTAGCGATTGGGCCCATACAACAAGAAGAAATATGGAAATTGTGATAATAATTACAGCAGATGCATTAAACAACTGAGTAGGATCGCCTTTTAATATGGATTGGATAATAATCCAAATCTGTCCTGCACAAGGAGTGCTGTAAAAATTAAGAAGACAGTTTTCACCGTTAATCCCAATAAACTGGAATAATCCTGCAAAAAGCCTCCATCCAACACCAGCAATAATGAACAAGCTGATTCCAGAGCCAAATCCCCATTTACTCACAACTTCATCCATAAACATAATTGCCAGTCCCCCAAGAATCAGCTGAAATACCAATATTAGTGTGAATCCTGGAAGAGCTTCTAATCCGCCCATTAAAACATATATCAATGCCTCAAAAATAATAAAGAAAAATACCAATAGCTTTTGCAATCCCTGAAAATACTTTCTGCCTTCCTCTGTTTTTGTATCAATCTTCAGTATTTGCGAGCCAACAAGCAATTGAAGAATTATAGAAGCCATGACAATTGGCCCAATTCCCAATGAAATAATTGAGCCAAAATCAGTTCCAAGAATAATAGAAAGAAATTCAAATCTTTCTAATGCATTCCTTGACAATCCATATAAAGGAATATTAGAAAGAACAAAAAATGAAGCAAGTATAATAAGCGTCCATTTAAATTTCTTATTAAAGCTTAGTCTTTTCTCAATGGGAGCCCTTACTTCAGGAAGATTTTGCAATATATTGCGGAATTCCATTATTCCAAAATCACAGACCCTCCTCTTCTTTCAATCTTTTCCTTAGCAGATGAAGATACAGCATGAGCATGAACAATGAGCTTTAAGCTTAATTCACCATCTCCCAATATTTTATAATCAGGAAGATTAATCTCAATACCATCTCCTGCTCTTTTTGCCTTCCCTTTTGCAATCATTTTATCTATATTATTCTCAATATCACCAACATTAATAATCTTTATTATTTTTCTCTTTGCCTTCATTCCTTTTTTGCCAAAATACTTTTCCTTAAGATTCAATATTTGTGTTTTCTTCTGGCTAGCTCTTTTTCCGCTTCCAGCTCTTCCTTTTCCACCTACATTTCCTTTTCCTTTGTGCTTCTTCATCGCCCAGCCATGCGTTCTTGAGCCGCGCATTCTTGCAGATTTTCTACGTTTTTTGAGTTTCATTTTCAGCTCCTGAACTTTTTTGCTTTTCATACAAGTTCTGCAATCCATTTAAATAAAATGATATAATACCTATAAGAGTAAGAGCTTGTAATGGAGAATTAACATGATGAAAGTAAAATCTATCAACAGACTCTTGTGCCAATCCAGCACCAGACCTTGCTCCTACAAGAATTCCTACCAATCCCCTATCTTCACTCCAATTTAATATAGGATAACTACCATCATAATCGTCTAGCTCAAAACTTTTTTGTATTTTTCTAGCCCCTTGTTCTACACTTTCTCTGATTTCCGGATTTATTCTTTTAACCCATTCATTATATTCATCAGGCAATCTCAAATCTAACTCAAATTCAGACGCGTATCTGCTTAATCTAGGGTAATGAATCATAACATCCTCCTCAACAGCGCATTGAGCTTATCACCATGATTTCCTAAAACACCTTTTGGATAATGCAATTTGCTTTTTATTCCACCGCGTGGCGGATGCAATCTGAAAAATGGCTTGTATTCTTTTCCTTTTATTTTCTTCCCTCTTTTCTTTACTAATTCTTTGTAATCTTCATCAGATATCTTACCATAAGCTACATAATCCCTAACTTTTTCAACCATACCTATAAGCTCTCTTTTCTCTTCAAGCACAACACAAGCATATTTTCTTCTAAGTCTAAGCTTGTCAAGTGTATCCTTAATATCTATAGGAATTCCAACTAGGCCTTTGATTCTAATCACAGCAATCATTTTATCTCCATTGTCTTTTTCAAAGCATCAACACAAGCTTTGATAAGATTAATAGTTGTTCTGCTCTGCCCAAATCTTTTGCTATAAACATCCTTTATTCCAGCCAGCTTTAATACTTTCTTGCATTCATCTCCGACAACAAGCCCTGTTCCTTGGGGAGCAGGATATAACACAATTCTTACACTCCCACTCTTTCCATCAACTCTGGATATAATTGAATGTGGATTATTGCAAGAGCAATCAAAACTCCCGCAACCTCTTTTTATGCGCATTATATTTAACTTGGCTTTTCTTTCTGCCTTTACCCGTGACGGCAAAGTCTCTTTTGAACTACCATAACCTATGCCGACATGGCCATTTTCATCACCAACAACAGCCATAGAGGAAAATTTCGGGATATTTCCCTCCTGCGTCTTTTTTTGGGTTTGCTTCCATACTCTTCTTTTTCCACCGCCAAACTTTCCTTTTGATTGCCCTATGTTTATTAAATCTGCTTTTAACTGCAAAAGAGAAGATACAATTTCAGGCTCCAATATTTTGAGATTTTTATCCAATATTTCATCAATATTTTTTATCTTGCCAGATTTCACTATTCTTCCCAGCTTAGATTTTGGAGTCCATTTTTCAATCTCCGCTTTTTCAGGCTCTATTAATTTTTCAGGAGCGTCTGCTACTTCAATGACGTCTTTTATTATTTCATCTGTTAATTCTTCTTTTTCTTCTGCTTTTTTTGCAGCTTCGTCATTCTTATCTTCCTTTGTCTTTTCCGCTTTTTTACTCTCTTTGTCTTCCATGTTCTATTTTTTTAATTATTTCCTCCATCTTGCCTTTAACATCCTTTTTCATATGCATCCCTATTATCCTTTCTTCAGATGGATAATATTTTTCATTAACCCTTAGTGATATTCCACCGTCTTGCACACCTTTTACGAATGCGTAAATCCTTGATTTTTTAACATCACGTATTAAGCCAATATCCAAAATTGCTGTATTAAAACTCTTGTCTTTAATCTTCTTTGCAAGCAATATTCCAGCCAAATATGATACTGGAACGCTTTTTAGCGATCCTGCCCAGACCCATCCAAATTTTAATAAGTCCTTAGAATTTACACTAACAATAATCTTATCTTGGGCATCTCTGCTCTCAACCAACTGGCCGATAATATAACGATTAGTTTTTCTAAATACAACTCTTGGCAGCTCAGATTTCAGAATATTGAATCTGTTCTTATAATCTGTTTTTCTTTCCTTCCTTCTTCGTTTTTGTGTTTTCATTTTGTCTGATCTACTCCGATACCTGTTCTCTATGCCTCGCGATATACCACCTTACTCTTATCATTCTAACAAGCTTTTCAAGTGAGATTTACTTTTATAAATCCTTGCTCTTATTCTTCTCCTTATATCATAATATTGGTCCTTGGTTATCCTCCCTTGTTTTTTAAGTTCTTTAACATAAGCTCTTAGCTTCCTTGTCAGTATAACATAATCCTGCTTTCTCGTTTTAACTTTTTTCCTTATATTGCCGAACCCTTTTTTCTTTCTTTTATATTTCCGCTTCCTTCCTCTAATCTCTTTTACCTCTATTGCCTTGCTTTTAACAAGGTCTAGGATATCTTGCCGGGTTATAGCATCTTTTATTTCACTTAATCTTTCATTATTAAACTTTATTCTACCAGCTCCAACATTAAGTGTTTCTGCAGCAAGCCTTTTTTTGTTTAGAAGATTCATTATCAACTCCGATGCCCTATGGAATGGGCGTTTAATTCTTTAATTTTATCTAGAATAATCTGGCGTTTCTTTTTTCCAACCTTTCCAATTATAACTATATTATCATTTCCAACATTGCTTAAATCTGATAAATTTCTCACAACCACAGGAATAAATCCTTCAATCCTGCCTCTGTTCTTCCTGCCTTTTCTGTATCCAATCCTGACAATTGCACTATATCCTCTCCTATTTTCCCTCATCTTATTATGTATCCCCTTTGGTTTTCTCCAAACCTGCTTCTTCTTGTTTCTTAATCCAAGCCTTTTGTATTTGTTCCAGTTTCTTCTTAGAAATATTTTTGCCATTATAATTTCCTCCCTGCTTTTTCAACAATATAACAACCGTCCTGAAACACTCTTCTGTCTCTTGATTTTATTTTTGTAGCTTGTTCAATGTTTGCCGCGCTCTGCCCTGCAGCTTCTTTGTCAGATGATGTTAAAATAATGAAATCTCTCTCTATTTTTACATCAACACCATCTTTTATTTTGGCCTTCCTCGCATTTTTCTCTCCAAGAAAATTCTTTATCAAGATTTCTTTTTTAGCGCTGTCATAGGTAACATTCATTGGAAAATGAACAGAAGCTATCTGTAATTTATATACAAATGGCTCATTCAGTCCAGCAAACATGTTTCTGATATGCGCGGCCATTGTTTTTATCTGTCGCTTGTCCCCCCTGTTCCCCCTTTTATTGAATAATTTAATCAGATTATTCTCTTTTTCAATATTCATATCTCCAATCGCCAGTTCTATTTTTTCTGCGCCTTTTTTAGCAATTACCACATCATTATCTATTTCAATCTCAATTCCTTCCGGAATTTTAACATTATCCGCAACTTCTTCTCTCATCTTAAAAGAAATAAGCTAATAAGCTTCCTCCTAAATTATTTTTCAGAGCATCTTTGTGCGTCATAAGCCCCTTGTTTGTTGAAATAACAATGATGCCAAAATCTCTTGACGGAATAAATCTTCTTACATACTTATCAATCACCTTTACATTGACAGCATATCTTGGCTTAATTGCCTTGCAATAATGCAGATTAAATTTTATTTCAAGATTGTTTCCGATAATTTTGTAATCTTTGATATACCCTTCCTTTTTAACAATCTCAAAGAGTTCAAGTAATAGATTAGAGTATCTATTAACAACTACATCTGCATACCCTGCTTTCTTTCTATTCATTATCTGATTCAATGTATCAGCAATAATATCTTGGCTCATTTTAGCTATATTTTTTAAATCCTAATTTTTCAGCTGCTTCTCTGAAGCACTGCCTGCACAAATGCAGTCCATACTGGTTTATATGCGCGCCAAATCTTCCACATCTCTCGCATTTCCTGACAGCAAGTCCATACTTTCTCTCCTTTGGCTTGTTATGCTTTAAAAACTTCTGCATAATTGCCGGCTTTTCCCTAAGCTGCTTCAGTATTTTTCTCCAATCACTTGCTGTCATCTTTACTCCTGATTATGCTTATTAATCTATTATATTCCTCAGGTTCAATTGATTTATTAACAAGATGGGATTTCAAAACAAAATTTCTCATGTCAAAAGCTGTTCTTAATTCATCAGAGTACAACATATTTTCCAGCGATATTTCTGTAACCTTTATACTGGAATCCAGTGATAAACTGGCGAATTGATGCTTTCTGTTTGAAATTCCAGCATAAATAACACATTGCTTGCTATGACCAAGATAATAATCATATCCCACTATTAATCCCTCATTCATTCTAAAAACTCCGCCTTAAATTTATCTTTCATAAAATTTACTATCTCGTCCTTTGATACATGCTGTTTCTTAGGGAGTTTGCTTCCTTTCTTCTTGTAAATAATGCGCTTGCCCATTCGTGCAAAAGTGATTGTAACATCAAATCCAGCTATTCCAATATCCCTCTGATATTCAATCTCAGGAATCTCAATATACTCTTTGATTCCAAATGACAGGGTATTCTCGCTTACTTGCGATTCTTTTAATCTTCTATCGTTTGCTTCTAGCAATTGTTTCAAAAGCCCAGTCATCTTTACGCCCCTTAACGTGACCTTTGCACCAACTTCTAAACCCGGGCGAACTCCGAGAGAAGGAATCCTCTTTCTTGATTTTGTCCTTAGAGGTATCATTCCTGATAAAAATGCAAGAAGTTTATAGCCTTTTTCAAGCTTGTCAGCAGTTCCGCCTACACTAAGCACAACCTTCTCTATCTTTATCTTTCTGGTTGGATTTTCTTGCTTTAGGTAATTTTCAGCTGTCATTTTTCTATCGCCATTATATTATTCAGATTTACATTAATATGAACATTTTTGCCCTCTATTTTAGCTAATTTGTCTTCTATATGATTAATACTCCCGAACTTGCCCATGTGTCTCCCGCCAATAACAATTGCATGCGCGCCTTTTTCCAGCCTTAAAATCTTTTTCACCTCATTTTTATCTATATCAAGAACTATAGAATTTCCAATCTTTATTTCTTCATTACCAATGAGATTGTGGCCCCCTGAAAGATTAAATTGAATCTTTCCTTTTTTGAGAATCTTCTTTCCGATAACTTTTAAGGTTATTTCTTTGGCATCCTTTTCAGATATTTCTTCAAAATTAAACTTTCCTTTGTCATTAATTAAAACTCTATAATGCTTGCTATCAAAAGAAAGAACATACATTAGAAGTAAAGGAAATCTATCTTCTTTTACAATCTTGTTATTTATCTTAATCTTTCCGTCACGAAGCGCTATTCCCAATTCCCTTCTGTCACTCACAACACACAATATATCGCGCATTGCAATCAGAAGAGGAATGCCTTGCCTTCGCATATGCATGCTTGTAACTACGAATTTCCTGTCTTTTCTTTTAATTGCCCATGTTTTAGGAATGATGTTTATCTTCTGATGCATTTTTTCCTCCCCTGTTTAGAGCAGCTATTCTTTCTTTATCCTCTAAATTTAATTCTTTGATCATTAATTTAGAAGGATCAAATGAAACATCAATATTTGTTCCATCCTTCTTTGTAATATACAAACCCTCAATTTTAATCCGCGCTTTTTTTAAGCTTACATCCTTAATCCTGCCTTCCTTCTTTTTGAACTTGCCTCTCATTACAACAACAGCATCTCCTTTCCTTAATGGAAATGCATTCTTCCTATATTTTTTCTTTAAATCTTTAGAAAGCATCGCACTTAGGAATTTGTGCCTGATATGCA
>JACPGZ010000016.1 GCA_016188895.1 Candidatus Pacearchaeota archaeon | reverse complement strand
TGTATCTGCAACAAAGAAAAGAAACATGTACCATGAAGCAAAAGTAAAATATTGGGCTTATAATCTTCTTCAAGGAGTTACTTGATTGTTAAATAATAGCTAATGCTATGTTATAAATCGAGAGTTATACAACACAGCAGTATTTAACTGGCATATTTATTTAATTTCATTATATCATCTTTTTTTACACTAAGTAAAACATTATATCCTATATTTCTAATAAATTTAACAGGTATAACAACATCTCTTTTAAAAATTCCAGACCTTACAATAATGCTTTCTACCTCATTTTTTTTCCCATGTAAATTTACTTTAGTGACAATACCTATATTCTCACCTTCACTATCAAAAACATTCATTCCTTTAAGCTTATACGAAGGCCTTATTTTTAAGAAAATAGCATGCGGAGCAACTCTTTCTATATAATCCTTGCCAATAATAAGCCCTTTTCTTAAAAATCCTTTGTCTATTGTGATTCCAATAACTTCAACTGCAGATGGATCGATATGAAGCATCTCAACTACTCCAATAAACTCGCCATCTATATCAATAACATCCTTTCCAACAATATCATCAGATGTTATAGTATTACCTAGCTCTTCTCCAAAGGCTTTTTTTAGGCGCATTGTAATTTTCCTTAAGCAAGATATTTTTTGCAATTGATTTTATGTAATCTACAGAAATTGAGAAACTACCTCTAAGAAATGAATGAACTGTTATGCTTTTTATTGTGTTTGTTTTCCCAACTCTATCAATACTTTTCACCTTTCCAATCACTTCTCCGTCATATGCAATTACCTTCTCTCCTTTTAAAAGAATGCTTGGTTCTATAACTAAAATAACACCTTCTGGCGATAATGTTTCAAAATAGTTTTTTCCTATATAGATTTTTCTGAACAATCCTTTTCTGACAACAACACCCTCAAAACTTTTTGTGTTAGGATTTATCCTTGCTTGAGTTACTCTTCCGATAGTATGCCCATTTTCAGAGATAACTCTAACACCAATGATTTTTCTGATGTTTATAGTCTCATCAAACGACGTTGTCTTATCAAACACCTCTTCCATAATTTAATTGAGTTATTTATTTATAAAAAGGTTTCGGAAATTAAAAGAAAGGCGATATCCAGTAAAATCCGAAAATTGCCAGCATTTTAATTATAGTTCCCAGCAGGGTAAATACAAATAAACGAGTAATGTTATATTTCGCAATTCCCAAAGCAAATGTGAGCTCGTTTGAAGGCAGGGGAAGGAGATTAAAGCCGAATATAGCATATACTCCAAACTTGTTAACCCATCTCTTTGCCTTGTATATTTTCTTTGTTGAAATAAATGTAAAAACAATTCTGCTTATCTTTTTTCCTAGAATGTAATCAATAGCAAGGCTAGGTATTAAACCAGCAATAACAAGAAATGATGAGAGTAGAAAATCATTACCTTTTGTAAGCCCGATAAAAAATGGAATCTCAAATGGCAATGGGATAAAAAGCAGATTTCCAACAAAGCTCATATAAAAAAGCCCCAAAGGAGTAGCATTCTTAATGTCTTTTTCAAAAAAAGCATTAAGTGTTTGAAAGAACGAAGATGTAGCTATTCCTTCCTTAAAAAACAAGAAAAATGCGAAAAAGATACCAACAAAAACAGTAAGTATCATAACTGAAACAAAAAACACCTCTATCTTCTGCTTGTTTGACACCTCTACAATAAACTCTTTTTCCGCCATATATTATTAAAGAAACGAGAGATTTAAAATGTTTTGGAGCATAGTCCACGATTATCTTTTTTCTTATTTTTATGTCAGAAATTGAAAACCACATACTTCAGTATGTGGTTGTGAGCAATCTTACTTTCAATTTCTGAGCATCCTAAAAACCCAACGAACAAACAAGAGGGTTTTTTTGATATTTATATAAACAAATCTGATAAATTTATATAGATCATAGATAATAATTACATCATGAACAGAAGAAATCTTAAGGCGAGAAAAGTGCTAGCAGCATTAAAGAAATATGGCTGTATAGAAAAAAGAACAACTGACCATGGAGTTATACTGGAAAATATAAAAAATAAACAATCCATAAATGTTCCTCTTCATAGAGACGAGTTAGCTGTATGGATATATCATAATATTTTGAGGCGTCTTGGAATAAATAAAGAAGAATTTGAAAGAGATTTTCTTTAAAGAAAAATTCTAGAAACAAGAAGAGGGGTTTCTTCTGCCTTAAGTAATTCCTTTTTTTCAGGATAAGTTTCTAAATATAATTTCATGGATTTTTTGAAATTTTCTATAGCCTCGTCTAAACTATCCCCGAAATCCGCGACACCTAAGTCTTCATTATTCACAATAAAAACCCTTTTCCCATCCATACTTTCTTCCCTGACAACTATATTAACCATTAATCCAATTTCTTTATCATATATCTTATTTTTTTCTTCCATTTCTTAATTAAGCTATACTGATATATAAATCTAACGCCTATTGCGAAAAGCCTCAAGAGGGATTCGAACCCCCGACCCTCAGTTTTTTTGATATTGGTTTTCCGATGCCATATGGAATGGGCTTTCTTTAGGCAGCGCTTTACAAAACTGATGCTCTAACCAGCTGAGCTATTGAGGCATATAAATTATTCCGACACCCTGTTTATAAAGTTTC
>JACPGZ010000014.1 GCA_016188895.1 Candidatus Pacearchaeota archaeon | reverse complement strand
CTGATAAATTGATTGTATAAATGTAGAATATTATAATGGCTATTATGAATATAGTTACCCCTACTATTATATCAAGACTCCATACTTGTGCTTTTTTCATCTTAATTCAGTTGCGCATTGCCTCCTGCTTTTCTTATTATGTTCTTGCCTTTTATTATAGTTCCATTCACTTCTTCTACAGCAAGCGTAAGAGCGTTTCTTCTTGTTTTTATCTGCAATATGTTTTCAGTTATATTTATCTCATAATCTTTTCCTGAAATTGTTTCTGGAATAAAAAACTCCCTGTAATAACCATCGCTTGAGTGGGCTGCAATCCCTATTTCCTTTCTTATTTCAAGAGCAAAGTCTTTCATCAGCGTGTTTTCTTTTTGCCTGTTGGCTTCTTCAAAGTTAATATTTAATATAACCAGGAATCCGACAAAAAAGAATATTACAACACCAGTTATTATAAGAAACTCTATTGATACCTGGGCCTTCATTTTATCCTCTTTTGCATGACAATCTGACCATCCCAGCCTTGCGCTCTTGCTTTTTGGATTAGATTATTAACGACAAAATCAATTTTCATATTTTTAAGCGCCTCTTTTGTAAACCACTCTTTTAATTCTCCAGCAAGTTTTATTGCTTCTTTTAAATCTTTTAGACTTGCTTTTTTGAGCTTAACTTGATGATATTTGAGTTCTGTCATCTTGAGCTGTTATTGTAAGTCTTTTTAATCCTGGAGATGTTGGAACAGAGCCTGTAATATTTACATTTGAAGTGAATTCTTTTACAGATGTTGCCCCTGTCCTGTCTGTATAATTAATGATTAGACTTTTGTCATTTATTTCAATTGCCTGCACGCCTTCTGGAATATAAACTAAAACAGTTCTTTTTGAAGGTGAGCCTGCATAAAAAACACGCTCTGACTCTGTAATAATCTTGTTGGCAAAAACAGAAATTTGATTGTTTTTTATTTCATCTCTTACAACTGCTGAATAAAATAATGCAATTACTACAATGGAAATTATGCCAAATGTGACAAAACCTATCAATATCATATACTCGATACTGGCCTGCGCTCTCATTCTCTTTTTCATAGGAAGATTTATAAAATTATAAAATATATATTAGTTTATAAAGATTCGTAAGAATGGCAAAAAAGAGGATTGGTCTAGGACTATTTGTGCTTGCAATGTTATTTATTAACATATTTTTATTTATTGGCAATGGCGGAATTATTACAGGAAGCGCTGTTGGAACACAGCAAGGAAGTGGTAATCTTTACTTTATCGTGCTTATAGCGCAGGTCTTTCTTTTAGCCATTATTTTAGTCATGACTAATGTTATTGAGAGAAGAGAAGGCTCTAGCGAGATTAAGTCTCTTACAGATATAGATATTTTTTACATCATGCTGCAAAAAAACAAGATATTGAAGTTATATACTGTTTCAAAAGCATTCAACATTCCTAAAGAGCTGGCACTTGAGTGGGCAAAAATTCTTGAAGAGCACAACATGGGAAAGATAATATATCATACATTTAGGGATACAGAAATCGTAAGCATGGATTATGAGGATTTTATCAAGAAACAAAAAGAGCTTCAAAAATTAAAAAAGGTTGGAATGGCAGTGCCCTCAACAGCAGCTGTTGTTAAAAAACCTCAAGCTGTTTCTTCCCATAAAGAGAAAGGCTACAAGGGGCTTGCTGCTTTTTTATCGTTGTTCCTGGGATTTTTGGGAATAGACAGATTCTATTTGGGATATGTTAAAACAGGCATTCTAAAATTGATAATATTTTTGGGTATTGGAGGATGGATATATGCTGATTGGTTTTATTTGGGCAGGAATTATCTTGATATATATAAAATTGTGGCTGTAAGCATATTAAGTGTCTGGTATCTGGTTGATTTTTTCTTTATATTAACAGGTATATCAAAACCAAGGAGAAAAAATGGCAAAAAATAGGAATGATGATTTAAGAAAAAGACTGAATATTCTGCGCAGAAAAGAATCTGAGAAAAAAACACTGTCAAAAGAATCAGATATAATGGAGAGATTAAAGAGTATCGGAAAACAGGTTAAGAACGGGAAAAATGTTGGGGAGCCGGTTATCATAAAAAAAGAGATAGAAAATCTTCCAGAGATTAAGCCTGCGGCAGTTACAACTCATGAGCATGCTCCAGGAAGTGTTTTGGAAAAATATACTATGGCTGTAGATAATGCAGAAGTGGAGGTCATTATACAAAAAACACAGGAAGGGTTAGTGTACCATATTGAGCTGCCAAAGCTGTATGAACCAACTGTTGCAATGCTTGATTATATAAGAAACGAGCTTCTTTCTTTGTCTACTTTCGGGGTTGGAGAGATTATTGAAAAAAAATCAATTGAAAAAATCAAGGCAGAATTTATTAAGCTTGCGAGCAACATTATAAAGGAAAAACTGCCAAATATTAAAAAAGATATAGAGGATTTTCTAATAGGCAATCTTATACATGATATGCTTGGGCTTGGCAAGATAGAATATTTGATTAATGATATCAATCTTGAGGAGATTGTGCTTATTGGCTCAAAAGAGCCTGTAAGAGTTTATCATAAAAAATACGGGTGGCTGAAGACAAATATCTTAATAAAAACAGAGGAAGAAATAATTAATTATTCAAATATAATTGGCAGAAGGGTCGGAAGGCAGATCAGTGTTCTAAATCCTTTGTTGGATGCTCATATTATCACAGGCGACAGGGCAAATGCTGTCCTCTATCCTATAAGCCATAAAGGCAACACAATAACGATAAGAAAATTTGCTCGTGATCCTTGGACAATTATTGATTTAATAAACAATAAAACCTGCACTGTTGAGATAGCATCCTTGTTATGGCTTGCCATGGAATTTGAGATGAATATTATCTTTTCAGGAGGAACAGCATCTGGAAAAACATCTTTTTTAAATGCGTGCCTGCTTTTTATCCCTCCAAATCACAGGATTATAAGCATAGAGGATACGAGAGAATTAATCCTTCCGGATTTTATGTATTGGTGCCCTCTTGTCACAAGAACTGCAAATCCCGAAGGAAAAGGAGAAGTAACAATGCTTGACCTTCTTGTTAACAGCTTGAAAATGAGGCCAGACAGGATTATTCTTGGTGAGATGAGAAGAAAGGCAGAAGCAGAAGTGCTGTTTGAGGCCATGCATACAGGACACAGCGTTTATGCAACTCTTCATGCAGACACTGCTGCAGAGACTGCTGACAGATTGACAAATCCGCCAATTAGCGTGCCTGCTAATTTGCTGAAGGCTATTAATCTCAATGTTGTTATGTTCAGAGACAGGAGAAGAGGCATAAGGAGGGTGTCGCAAATCGGAGAATTTATTGTATCAAGGGATGGAGTAAATGCAAACATCATGTACAGATGGGTTCCGGACAGAGACGAAATCAAAAAACATAATGATAGTGTCTCATTTTTTGAGGATTTGGAAAGAAATACTGGAATGGACATGTCTTCAATCAAGAGCGATGTTGAGAAAAAAATTGGTATATTCAAATGGCTAATCAAGCATAATATCCGGAGCCTGGATAAACTAGGAAAAGTAATCAATCTGTATTATGCCAATAAAGACCACTTATTCAGCATTATCAAGAAGGACAATCCGTCATTAATTGGATAAAATGAGAAATTTACAATTTTTCAATCATTTAAAAATCAATTTTAAATAAAATGAAATTTAAGATTCCATTTACCTTTTCTGATGTTGAGCAGCTAAAAGAAAAGTCCAGAAAATTTAGGTGGATAAGAGTAAAAAAGGGGCGGTTTACAAATTTAAAAAAGAATTTGGATAATTCCTACATTAAATTAGATGCCGAGGATTATTTAAGCATTATAGTAAGATCTGCCGTGTTTTCATTTGCAATATCTCTGATATTCTTTGCCATACTATTTCTTGTTTTTATAGGCGGGTATTATTTTTTTATTGTTATTATACCCTTGTTCTTTGCCTTATTTACTGCAATAAATCAGTTCCATTATCCGACAATTTTTTCTGCGAAGAAAGCTCGTGATATTGAGAAAAACCTCATTCCAGCAATGCAGGACATGCTCGTGCAGGTTAATTCCGGGGTGTCTTTATATGATATGATGGAAAATATCAGCAGGGGGAACTATGCCAGCGTAAGCGACGAATTTAGAAGGATTGTAAAAGAAATCGGGACAGGAAGGCCGCAGACTGATGTTATTGATGAGATAGGAAATAAAAATACATCTGTATATTTTCGCAGGGTGTTATGGCAGATAAGCAATGGCCTGAGGTCTGGAAGCGACATGTCAATTGTTATAAAGACTGGTATTGAAGATCTTAATAAAGAGCAAGTTATTCAGATACAGAATTATGGCTCACGATTAAATCCAATAATTATGTTCTATATGCTCATTGTTATTATTGTGCCGGCGCTTGCTGTCACATTTCTGACAGTGCTGACATCAATAATCTCTCTTGACAGAAGAACAACTTATCTGTTTTTTGTGGCAATCTTTATAGGGGTTATGCTTATGCAGTTTTTATTTATCGGGATGATTAAAACAAGAAGGCCGTCTTTACTATGAGCCCATTGCATAGGGCATCGCAGTTGCATAGAACTGGCCCATTGCATACCCATTACGCATAGGGTATCGCGAGGCATAGAGAACGGGCATCGGAGTCATAGCGAACAAGCATCGGAACTGAGAAAATGAAGATATCAAACATTATACCATCTGTGTTAAGAGAAGTATATTACAAGAAGATAATACTTGCTGGAATAACTATTCCTCCTGATAATTATATCTCAAGAATGGCTATAATCAATCTTGTAATTGCAATTGTTCTTTCTTCTATTGGTTTGTTTTTTGGTATAAATATATTTATTTCTTTTATAGTTGTGTTTATTATAGCAAACGCTTATTCTTATTTCAGGATTTCTCTTAAAGCATCTGCAAGAATTAAAAAGATGGAATATGTCTTTCCGGACTTTATACATTTAATGGCAAGCAATCTTAGATCTGGGATGACTATTGACAAATCATTTTTTTTGAGCGCCCGCCCTGAATTCGCTCCCTTGGACAAGGAAATTATCAAGACTGGCAAGGATATTGCAACCGGGAAAGATATGGGTGTTGCATTAAGACAAATGGCGCAGAGAATTGGCTCAAACAAGATAAATAGTGTTGTATCTTTGATAATATCTGGAATCATTTCTGGAGGTAATATGTCTATGCTTCTGGAGCAAACAGCTGGGAATATGAGAGAAAGGGAGTTTATAGAAAGAGGAATTTTTACAAGTGTGCTTATGTATGTTATATTTATATTCTTTGCAGTTTCTGTGGGCGCGCCGCTTCTTTTTGGCTTATCATATACACTTGTTGATGTTCTTACAAATATTCTTGGGAGTGTTTCTCAGACGCAGGTAACAGGTTTGCCTTTTAAGATTGGAAAGCCCAGCATTACTGTTGAATTTATCAGGAATTTTTCACTACTCTTTATTTTAGGAACTAATTTTCTCGCCTCCATTATTCTTGGACTGATAAAGAGCGGGGAAGAAAAAACAGGGCTTAAATACTTCGTGCCATTGATAATTATCAGCGTAACTATTTATTTTGTTGTGATATTATTCCTTAGCAGGTTCTTTACAGCATCGTTTTTCGGCGGGGCTTTTGGCGGATTTGGATGATTAGAAAAAGTTAACCTCAATGTTCTCGGGCTTTTTTTTCTCTTCCTTGCTTTCTTCGGATTTCGCTTCTTCTTTCAGTTCTTTTATCTCTTCCTTTATTTGCTTTTGTTCTTCCTTTTGCTCTGCAATTATATTTTGCTCTATGCTGTTTGTCAGTTTTGGAATTTCTATGACTTCTTTTGATGCTTCTTTTTCTTCTGCTGATTTAAATAATTCTGTAAGCTCTTCTTTAATCATGTCTTCTGTATAATCCTGCTGCATTAGTGCATGTGTTTTATATTCATGTATTTCTTTTTTATGTTCTTCATGATGCTCTATCTTTTCATGATGCCCTTCTTTTTTCTCCTCATGATGCTGGGGCATTGACTCAATCTCGTGAACAAGTCTTGAAATCTCGCCTGCAACATCTGCATTGACAGATATGCTTGATATTCCTTTTTCAACCAAAAAGCGGGCCATTTCTTTTTTTGAACCAGCCTGCCCGCAGATGCTTGTTTCAACATTGTATTTTTTGCATATTTCTATAACATGAGCAAGCTGGTAAAGAACAGCTGGATGCATCTCATTATAGAGATTTTGTATTGATTCTTCCCCCCTGTCTATCGCAAGGGTGTACTGGGTCAAGTCATTTGTTCCAAAGCTGATGAAATCAATTCCTTCCTTGCAGAATTCCTCAATTGTTAATGCTGCTGCGGGAGTCTCAACCATTATTCCAAGTTTGATATTTTTTTCAAATCCCAGCTCTTTTATTATCCTCTTTGTCTCTTTTAATTCTGAAACATCAATTACCTGCGGCATCATAACTCCAATAATTTTCCCATGCTCAGCTGCCTTTTTCAATGCAATCAATTCTGCCTTGAACAGCTCTGGATTTTTCAGGCTGAACCTTATCCCGTGATTTCCAAGCATTGGATTTGCCTCTTTCTGATGGGGAGCTCCTTCAAGATTGCTGTACTCATCTGACCTTATGTCAGATGTTCTCACCCACAGCTCGTCAAAGTGCTCGGCAATTTTGCTGACTCCCTTATATATCACATCTGTATAATGCTTAAGCTCTCCTTTGTTCAAATAAAATACCGGGTGCTTCCCGTTTTCAGCGATTATGCCCTCAAGCCTCATCAAACCAACGCCTTTTGCTTTTGTTTTTGCAGCTCTTTTTGCAAAACTTGGCAAATCAACAATGACTTTTATCTTTGTCTTTGTTTCTACAACAGGCAGGATTTCTTTCTCGACAGCTTCAGCAGCTCCTTCATATACCTTGCCTGTGAATCCATTCACTGTCACAATCATCCCATCTTTTAGTTTTTTTGTTGCTTCCTGAGTTCCAACAACAGCTGGAATTCCCATCTCCCTTGAAACAATTGCTGCATGAGCTGTAATCCCTCCTTCATCTGTTACAATTGCAGCTGCCTTTTGCATTGTCACAACCATATCTGGGTTTGTCATTATTGTAACAAGAATGTCATTCTGCTTTACTTTAACAAGATCCTTTAAATCAAGAATTACCTTTACATGACCTGATTTTATTCCAGGAGATGCTGCAAGTCCTGAAAGAATTGCTATTCCTTCTATTTCCTTGCCTTCTTTTCCCTGACGAGATTCAAGAGTTGTTATTGGCCTTGTCTGAACAATGTAAATCTTATCGCTATCAATTGCAAATTCTATGTCCTGCGGTTTTTTGAAATGCTCCTCAAGTTGAAGTGAGTAATCGGCAAGCCTCTTAACTTCATACTCTGAAAGCACCTGCCTTGTTGCTTTCTCTTTTGTCAATGGTATTTCTTCTGTTTTTCCGCTGGAGTTTCTGACAATTGCAATATTCTTTTTTGCAACATGCCTTTCTTTTATTTCCAAATTGCGAGAAACAATATAATGGTCTGGCTTTATCTTTCCAGAAACAATGCCTTCTCCTAATCCAAATACAGCTTCTATTATAACATCATCTATTTTGTTAACAGGGTCTTGAGAAAAAATAACACCTGATTTGTCGGCATTGACCATTATCTGGACAACAACAGCTATTTTTGACTGTTCATGCTTGAAACCTTTCTTTTTTCTGTAAAAAACAGCGCGGGCTGTGAAGAGTGAGGCAAAGCATCTTTTTATTGCTTCCAAAAGTTCATGGTTGCCTTTTACATTCAGAAATGTGTCTTGCTGTCCTGCAAAGCTTGCCTCTGCCAAATCCTCTGTTGTGGCACTTGAACGAACTGCAACAAAAACAGGCTCGTATGATGTTTTTAAAATTGCGAGAGCGTCTGATGATGCATTTGCAAGCGCATTTTTGTCAACGCTTAGCGATTTGTATGATTCAATTATCTCTTCTGAAAGGTCTTTTGGAAGCTCTTCTTTTACAATTAGCTCTCTTATATGTTTTGCTGATTGCTCAAGTTGATGTGTGTCATCAACATCAATTTTTTCAACAATCTCCTTGATTTTTTCATTTAGCTTTGTCTTTTCTAAAAAATATATATAAGCCTGGGCTGTAACAACAAATGCCGGAGGAACCGGCATTTTTATGTTATACATCTCTGCAAGATTAGCTCCTTTCCCTCCTGCAACAGGAAGTGAATTCCTGCTTAATTCTGAAAGCCACTTTACAAGGTCTTCATGCTTCTCCTGCTTTTTATGCGCCTCTTTTTCCTTCATAAACCAAAAAGATAAACTTGATTAATAAATGTTTTGTCACATCGCTATCATATTGACATAATTCTCAATGCAACATACCTAAAGAATAGCACAATTACTGCCAATATGATAACAGCAATATTTGTCCTGCTTAATATATTATCCTTAGATTGTGGTGTTGGCTCTATTGTCAGGGAAACATAACCTTGGGCTGTTGTTTGTTCTTGAGCAACTGCTATAAATGACAGCAAAACAATTGATATTAATATCAGGATTTTCATATCAAATAAATCACAAGTAAATTTATAAATTTATTTATTAGGTAATTATAAATGGCTGTATTAACAGGTCGTAAAAAATTTTTAAGAAAGAAAGCAGGAGATAAATTAGACCGCGAAGAAAAAAGTGCTATAGTAAGATTAGTTAATGATTCTATGGGCGCGGGAAATGATTTAGATATGATAATCCAAAAAATTTCAGATTCGTTGGGAATAAACCTATCCAAGGTACGATTAGAATATATCTATTATACTTTTGCAGGCGGTTATTTATCTCATGAATTAGAATGGGTTGCATCAATCAGAGAACAATACAATATGACTCCTGACGAGTATATTAAATTCATGAAAAAAGAGATAATTGCTCAAACTCCTGGAATAAGCCTTCGCGAAAGGCAGAAGCCAAGGTATAACAAAGAATTTGTATGACTATCTTAACATCGGCGTATACGCATTCTTATGCACCCATAGCATATAAATATTCAGAATAATAACTACTGCTGCAACATACCATCCTGTAAAATCCAAGAATAAATGGAATAAAAGAATGTTTAAGCTGAATGGGGCTAAAAGCACTGCTGCTAATGGAGAGAATTTATTAAACACGAACATTACTCCAGCCACAAGATGAAGCAATGATATTAAAATAAACATATATCCTGTGTTGAATAATGCTGTTAAAAATGCCATTCCATCTTCATTGAACTGCGGACCTGGCATAAACTGAAAAAAACCATTTGCTGCAAATAAAATATTCAACAATCCAAAAATCACCTGCAATGTTCTAACCACTTTTTTGCTTTTGAGGGACATAAGATATAATATATACCGGAGTATTTAAAATTTTGGATTGGCTGTGGAGATAACATATTATGATTTTATTTCTGTTTAGTTGTAATAAAACTATATAAACTATAATTAATTTTATTTTTGATGAAAAAAGTCCTTATCGTATGCTTTTTCTTGGGTTTGGTTTTGCTGTCTATACATAGCGTTGAGGCAGGGCATGTTGGGTGCGGTTCTGTATTATTTTCTGATACAATTTTAGATAGCGATTTGATTTGTCCAGAAACTGGATTGATTATTGGAGCTGATGGAATTATATTAGATTGTGGAGGGCATGTTTTGAGAGGGGATGGAAATGGAGCTGGAATTGAGATTATTGGGAAGGAAAGAGTTACTGTTACTAATTGTAATATTGAGAATTTTGATACTGGAATGCGATTTTTTGATACAGATAATAATCTTATTACAGAAAATATTGTTTCAGATTCAAGGCATGGATTTTATTTACAGCTATTATCCAATAATGTTTTTATAAACAACACTATAAAAGATGGGGGCACTAAAAGTGGTCCTAATATGGATCGTGGTAGTGGAGGCTTTGTTGGAATTTTTTTAAACAATAATACTTTTATTTCAAATGATGTGTATCGTGTTGCTGATGGATTTTCATTTTCACAATCTACTCTTCTTCAATTCATCAATAACACTGCTTCCTTTGGAGCCACGGGATTTGATATTCATGCTTTTGATTTTAGGGATGATATATTTGGGGGTCATATCTTAATTGGAAATAATGCTCTCAATAATAGCGATGGGGGTTTTAGAATTAGTGGTTCAGAGAATTTCCTAAAAGATAATCTTGCAAAAGGAAGTTCTTCAGGAGACGGATATTTTATTAAGACTTCTCAAAGTATATTAGTTAATAATACTGCACTGGAAAATAAGTTTGGTATGAATATAAGAGGGCATTCAAATCAATTGCGAAATAACACTTTATTTGAAAATCAATACAATTTCGGAGCCACAGAATCTCTTATAGATACTATTTCCTTGCCCCGCACATATTTTAATGATATTGATAGCAGTAATACTGTTAATGGAAGTCCTATTTATTATCTTGTAAATAAAGAAGACATAATGATCTCTTCTGAAACAGGCTACGGAGATGCTGGCTATCTTGGAATTGTAAATTCAACAAATATAACAATTAGAGGTCTAAATTTTCAAAATAATTTTCAGGGCGTCATGCTTGCTGGAACTTATAACTCTTCTGTTATAGGAGTTGCTGTTTCTAATGCATTTGAAGGAATTTCTCTGGTTTTTTCAGATTTTAACAATATTACTTACGCCAGATTAGAAAATAATGTTCATGGAGTTGTTTTTGTTACCTCTAACAATAATCTCATGGCTAGTAGCATTGTTACTCATGAAATGAAAGGGGAAACTGGAGCATTCCTCACGTCATCAGATAACAATAAATTTGTAAATAATACTATTTCTTCGGTAAGAAGAGGATTTCACATTTTTTCCTATATTACATTCGGTAGACTTTATGATTCTACTCATAATAGCTTGCTAAATAATTATGTTCATGATAATGATGAGGGATTTTCTATTGATAAATCAAATAGTACAACTTTCATTGCAAATATTGCAGAAAATAATGGGAAAGGGTTTGTGATTGATAGTCATAAGAATATACTTTTTAATAATACAATCTTGATTACTCGAGATATTCCTTTTCCATCTGGTTTTACAGTTCGTGGTAATGAGAATCAACTTATTAACAATAAAGTATTGAATATGACTTTCGGAAATTTTGTGATTGAAGGCGGTGAGAAAAATATACTACGTTATAATTTGGGCAGGCAATTCAGGTTAGAGAGTACAAGAAATAGTAGTATTGAAGACAATATGGCTGAGAATGGTTATTTTTTAGTCTCCATGTCTAGAGAAAATATCTTCAAAAACAATGTGCAAAAAAACAGCACTACAGGCGGATTTAGTCTTTTTATATCACAAAATAATACTTTTATTAATAATACTGCAATGGAAAATACTGGGGCGGGCTTCTCTCTTTTTGCTTCTTCAAATAATCTGATTTTCTCAAACTTTATTGCAAACAATAATATAGGTATTCTCCTTGAAAGAGGCCCAACAGATCCTTTCTCAAATAATAATTTGATTTATAATAATTATTTCAATAACTCACTTAATGCGATAGATAATGGTTTAAATTTTTGGAATATTGAGAAAAAAGGAGGTGTTAATATTATAGGCGGGCCTTTTCTTGGAGGCAATTTCTGGCATGATTATTTAGGAAACGATGTAAATGGTGATGGTTTAGGAGACACGCTTCTTCCTTATAACTCCAAGAATAATATCACTGTTGGAGGAGATAATCTTCCTTTAGTTTCAGTAGTTATTGATTCTGATGAAGATGACATTCCTAATGATGATGATAATTGCCCTTTGATATTTAATCCTGGACAAGAAGATACTGATAAGGATGGAATAGGTGATTCTTGTGATAATTGTCCAATTATTCCATATCTTGATCAAACTGATACTGATAAAGACGGGATTGGCGATATTTGTGAATTTGATGATGATGCTGATGGAATTAATGATACTGAAGATAATTGTCCCTTTGACTATAATCCTGACCAGAAAGATACTGAACCCAGGCGCAGAGTTTGCAACTGGATCTGTGGGCAGGGTGCTGGCGGAACATGTACCTGCAATGCCCCACAAGAATGTTTCAATAATCCTGATGCAATTATAAATCCAGATGGCTCATGCTTGCTTCCTGAGCCTGATGGAGTTGGAGATGTTTGTGATGGAGATTTAAGAGTTACTAAATTGGGAACTACAGCAGTTCCAGGAAGAGAAGTTGATTATTTTATAACTATTGAGAACAGGGGTAAAGGAATAGCGAGAAATGTGAAAGTTCTTGAACTCTTGAATCATTCACATTTTAGTTTCATTTCCGCGCCACAAGCCATGGAAGATGTTTTAGAAATAACTAACAATTCTATTATAATGTGGGATGTGTTGTCTCTTAAACCTGGACAAATAAAGACTTTTGCATATAGTGTTCAGCTCAATAAATCAGTGCCTTTGGGTACTCTTGTGAAAGGAGGGCCAGCATGCAGTTCTACTGGACCTGGAGGGGGCGGAGGAACTGGAGGAGAAAGAGAGAGTGTAGCAGAGACTCTCTTAAAACTTGTGGCGAGTAAGATTTCTAGACTAATTAATTATATTATCATAGGAGAAGATATGGCTGAAAGGGCATTAAATATTGATACAGAAATTAAAAAATTAAATTCTATTTCTTGTGCCGGTTGCGAAAATCTTTGTGGCTTAGCTCAAGATTATTGTAAGCTTGCTATAACCGATGCTACTGTTCCTTTTCTTGGTCCTACTGCTCTTAGTCTTTGTATTAATACGGCCCAAAATAGATGTATTCCTTGTATTCAAATGGCATGCCCTTCACAACTACCTCCTCCAGATGGAAGTTGCAATAGTGATGTGCAACCAGTCCGTCGTCCACGTGACCCAAACGAAAAAGGTGTGCTTGCAGGCAAGTTTATCCAACAAGACCAAACTCTTACATATGCAATTCATTTTGAGAACATTGGAGACATAGAAGCGCAAGATATTTTCCTAACTGATGTGCTGGATGAGCATTTAAATTTGAGCACCTTGGAGATAATTGAGCCCCTTGAAGAGATTAATTATACATTCAATGTCGGTGTGGATGAAGGAGCAAGAACTATTAGGTGGAGCCTTTTAGACATTAATCTTCCTGTGAATGAAACAGGCTTTGTGCTTTTCTCAATCAAGCCGAAACAAGGGCTTTCTTCAGGGACAGAAATTATAAACAAGGCAGTAATTCAGTTTGAAATTTTTGAGACTATCACAACAAATGAAGTTAATAATATTATTGATACTACATTGCCAACTTGCTTCATTAACCCATTAAAGAATGTGACGACTACGCTCAATTTTCCAATATCGTGGAATGCAACTGATGAGATTGGAGAAATAGAGAGCATTGATGTCTTTGTAGGAGAAAATGGGAAGAGCTTCAGACCTTTGATGCAAAATACTCTTGATAATAGCACTATTTTTTCAGGAGAAGCTGGAAAGATATATGCATTCTATTGCACTGCCAAAGATACTGCAGGAAATATAGAGGTGCAGGATGGCATTGAAACATTTACTCGTGTGATTCTTGACAAGGATGAAGATGGTGTTGTAGATGCGATTGATAATTGTCCAGATATTGCAAATTCAGGACAAGAAGATCATGATAATGATGGTTTAGGGGATGCATGTGATGCTCAAATCTGTGGAAACAATATTAGAGAAGGAACAGAAGAATGCGATGGCGCAGATTTAACAAGTCAAATATGCCAATCTTTTGGTTTTAACTCAGGATCATTATCATGTTCAATAACTTGCCAATTTGATACTTCTCAATGCATGAATCAGCCTCAATTCATAAGAGGCGACTCAAATAATGACGGAGCGATTGATATATCTGATGCCATCGTCACTCTTGGTTTCTTATTCACAAGTGAAGGAAATGTAACATGCAAAGATGCAGCTGATGCAAATGATGATGGTGACTTGGATATATCAGATCCTATAAATATCTTAGGATTCTTATTCTTAGGAGATCCTTCTTCCTTGCCTCAACCATATCCTGACATCGGAATAGATCCAACTCCAGAAACTCCAGAATTAGGATGTGAGTTTTATTCACAAGTAAGTGGGGGCGGAGGTTCTGTTCAAACACTGAAAGAGGCATTGGAAAAAACAAAGAATAATAAAACAATTAACAATCAAACAAAAACAGTTATAGTTAATTATCTTGAATCAGTGCCAAAAGGCACACTCTCAATAACAACTTCACCTTCATCAGCATCAATTTATCTTGATAACACTTACAAAGGATATACGCCAAAGGACATTATAGGCTTGACTGCAGGAGATTATCAATTGAGATTAACTAAATATGGATATCAAGAGCATAGATCAATTCTAAAAATTGAAAAAGGAGAAACAACAAAACTTTCTGTAATATTGCAGCCAGCTCCTTTGCCAACACCAAGCTATTCACCTAGTCTATCACCTTCACCAAGTCCTTCTCCAGAAGATTCTCCTCCTTATATTGGGTGAATTTCAAACTCTTTAGATTCTAAACTGCAGAATGCAAAAGATGCACTAGACGCAAAGAATGCGGGCAATAGAAATGATGCGATTAACAAGATTAATGCATTTATCAATGAGGTTGAGGCGCAGAGAGGAAGCAAAATAACAAATGAGCAGGCTGATTTGCTTGTTGCAATGGCAGATAATATAATTGCGCAGATTTAATTTGCGAGCCGCAAACCTTAAAATACCTTTATTCTTGTGTATTATAGAAAGGTATTTAAGTAAAACTATATAATAAATAATATGGCACAGTTTAATGTGGTAATTGAGAAAGGTGAAGATGGGTATTTAATATCAGACGTAGTTGAACTTCCTGGATGCCACACACAAGCAAGGACAATGGATGAACTCTTAAAAAGAACAAAAGAAGCTATTTCTTTGTATTTGAAGGGTGCTGAAGAAATAATCCATGAAAAATTTATCGGCATACAAAAAATAGAGGTTTAGATGGCTAAGCTTCCACAGCTGACAGCAATACACTTAATTAAAATTCTTTCTAAAATCGGATTTAAAGTAATAAGACAGGAAGGAAGTCATATTTTCTTAAAGAATAATGATGGTAGGACAACTGTTATACCAAATCATCCTGGAGAAAAGATTGACAGAGGACTTTTACTAAAAATAATAAAAAAAGATGTTGGAATTTCAAGGGAAGAGTTTGAGAGATTGCTTTAATTCGTAACCACTAAGCGCAAGCCTTAAAATACCTTTATCCTTGTGACTGCATTTTCTTCAATGCATTTATTACTCGTGAATCCGGCGACAGAACATAAACATGGTCGTCATTTGATCTTAAAGCGCGATAAAGACGCTGAAGAAATTCTCTTGATGCTTTATCTTTGTAAATACTCCAAAAATATCCCGGATGCGTCATTTTTAAGATTTTCCAGAAAATATCTTGAGTATTTGGATTTGGATATTTTGTAAAAACTATTGAATTGCACACATCTCCTGGAAAATCAACACCTCTTGAGCATTTTGTTGTAAAAAGAGTGTCAATTAATTTTGCTTTAAATCTTGATACTATTTCTCCGTTTTTGTCTTCAGTTTGAAAATTCTTTAATTTTTCCCTTGATATAATATTTGTGATTGAGTAGTCAATAAGCTCTTGTTCGGTAGGAAGATCTGAAAATGCATTAACATGTATAAGAACAGGTCTCTTAGTCTTTTCCATACATGCTGATAAAGCAAGAAGATACTCTTTACGCTTATCTTTTATATTTTCATAGCTACAATCTAGTTCATAACTGCTCTCTATAATATCTATTCTGCCAGGCATTTTTGTTTCAGCCTCCACAATTACAAAATCTTTTATTCCAAAAACATTTTTCAATACATCTTCTGAATGCAGGGTTCCTGACATAAGCACAAGAGTTTTGGTTTTCTCGCAAAGCTCTACAAACCGCTTTGCAACATTTGTTGTAACAAGATGAATATACAAATCTTTGTCTTCCTTGCTGTAGGTTGCATATGTATCATCAAATAAATCGGAAAACATTAATGCTGTTTCCAAAACTTTATTTGCATAATGTTCTTCGTCCAATGATATTTCAGCTTGAATAGCCTTATTCTCCAGCAATAATTTTAGTACTTTTCCAGAAATAGTATCTTTAACAGGAAAGATCTGATGTTCATCAACTCCTAAAGCTGTTTTATTCTTTAGTTCCAAATTAATCAATTCATTAATTTTATCAAGTTCTTGCGACTCTGGATATTCCAGTGAAATATTTTGCAATGAGCTGGCAAATCTTGTAATGCTGAAGGAATCGTCTTTTGAAAAATTATCAAGAAATGAGTCTGCTTCATCAATGATATCAACTTCTGCTTCAGGTTTTCTTCCAATTGCCATTTCAATCTCATATTTTGCGGCATTGAAGATAATAGTATCTGCGTCTAAATAAGCCTGGAATTGGTCATAGTAAGAGCATCCTTCTTTTCTGTGATAGAAAATATAATCTCCTGCAACGCCTTTGTAATATTTCTTTTTAGCGTCTGATAATTGGGTTAATTCAAATTCAGCAGGCCTTATAGGGCTCCAATAAGGATTTGATGGGGCTATAGATATTCTTTTTAACCTTCTAATATCTGGAAAGGATAATTTGTTTTGAATCATGGGATTTTTATTGTAATATCTTAGTATCTTATCCCTGTTTTTCTCTGTAATAAGAATAGTATCGGGCAGAAAAGGATCTGCACATGAAACCCCGGGGCAGATTATGGAATCGTGATTATCTCTTCCTGTTATTACTGCAATTTTCATTTTCATCCCATTTGGTTTTACAACATATTTTTTCTTAGTGTAATCTTCTTCATATTGCTTTTGCAGATTTTTAAATGGCACAACAATAGACGCTCTTCCCAACAATCTAGCTATGTTCAGAGCGATAGCTGATTTTCCTGTTCCGCACACCCCATGGATAAGAATAATTTTATTGCCCTGATGAATTAAATCAATTACTTCTTTAACTACATCTTCTTGTGTTTTGCCGTTAGAGTATTTTAATGGCGCAGTTTTCTTTCCGTCTGAATAAAAACTCCAATAAGGCGTATCAGTTATTTGCGATGCCCTATGCAATGGGCTTTCTTTATTAAGAAATGTTAATTCTTTGGATGTCATCAAATTTCCTTCTGTTCTGGTATAAAGCTCTTTATTGACAGAATTATTATTTTTAATACCTACAAATCTCCCCTTTTCGTCAAATAAAAGTCTGTTCATACATAAATTTACAAATAATGGGTTTAAAACCATTGCGACCTCAATCTTTTTAATCCTTCTTCTCTTAGCAGGAATATGGATAAAGGTAAAAGCAATGAGGATTATAACTTCAAAGCTGTTGAAGAAAAATGGCGGAAGTTCTGGGAAAAAGAAGGGATTTACAAATTTGACTCAAAAAGCAGAAAAGAAATATTTTCAATTGACACTCCGCCGCCAACTGTTTCTGGAAAGATGCATATTGGGCATGCCTTTTCTTATTCGCAGCAGGATTTCATAGTCCGTTTTAAGAGGATGAAAGGATTTAATGTATTTTATCCATTTGGGACAGATGATAATGGTGTGCCGACTGAAAGATTAGTTGAAAAGGTAAAGAAAGTCAGAGCAAGAGATATGACAAGAGAGAAGTTTATCAAATTATGCATGGATTTTCTGAAGCAAGAACTTCCGAAATTAATTCAAGACTGGAAGAATATTGGAATAAGCTCTGATTTTAAATTATATTATTCAACAATTAGTGATTATGCAAGAAAAATAAGCCAGTGGAGCTTTTTAGATTTATACAAAAAAGGAAGACTTGAGAGAAGAGATGCTCCTTCTATGTGGTGTCCTGAATGTCAGACAGGAATATCGCAGGTTGAGGCAAAGGACAAAGAAGAGGAAAGCACTTTCAATCATATTGTGTTTAAAGTTAATGGCAAAGACATTATAATTGCAACAACAAGGCCTGAATTACTGCCAGCTTGTGTTGCTGTTTTTTATAACACAATTGATGAAAACTATAAAAAATACAAAGGAAAAAAAGCGCGAGTTCCTCTATTTAATTTTCAGGTTCCAATTATGGAGGATGAAAGAGCAGACCCTGACAAAGGAACAGGTATTGTTATGTGCTGCACTTTTGGCGATCAGACAGATATGGAGTGGCAAAGAGCTTATCAGCTTGAAATAAAAGAAGCTATAACAAGAGATGGAAGGATGACAGAGCTTGCTGGCAAGTATAAAGGAATGAAAATTAATGATGCAAGAAAAGCCATGCTTGATGATTTAAAGAAAGCTGGTCTTTTAGTAAAGCAGGAGAAGATAAAGCATTTTGTAAATGTTCATGAGAGATGCGGCACTGAAATAGAGTTTGTAAAGTCAAAGCAATGGTTTGTCCGCTACCTTGACTTAAAAAAAGAAATGCTAGAGTGGGGCTCAAAGCTTAAATGGCATCCTGCTTATATGAAATACCGATATGATAACTGGGTTAATGGTTTGCAATGGGATTGGCTTATTTCAAGACAGAGATATTTTGGAGTGCCATTTCCTATATGGTATTGCAATAAATGTCATAATGTTATTTTAGCTGATGAGAAAGAGCTGCCTGTTGATCCTTTGAAGGATAATCCAAAAGGCAAATGTGGAAAATGCGGACATAATTGGTTTGAGCCTGAAAAAGATGTTTTAGATACATGGTTTACAAGCTCTATGACACCAAGACTTGCTATAGAGCTTGTTAGTAAGAAACTGCAGGAAAAGCTTTTTCCAATGGATTTAAGGCCACAATCACATGACATAATTACTTTCTGGCTTTTCAACACTGTTATAAAATCACAGCTGCATTATAAAAAAAATCCGTTCAGGGATGTTGCCGTGTCTGGATTTGTAACATTAGAAGGAGAGAAGATGAGCAAGAGCAAAGGCAATATTATAGAGCCTCAAGTTGTTATGGATAAGTTTGGAGCTGATGCACTTAGGTTCTGGGCAGCTGGCTCTAAATTAGGAGAGGATATTAACTATGAGGAAAAAGATGTTGTTGCTGGAAAGAGATTTGTTATCAAGATTCTTAATGCAGCAAGATTTGTTTTCATGAATCTAAAAGGCAAAATTGAAAAGCCAAAGAAATTGCATGAACTTGATAGATTGCTTCTTGCTAGGATTAATCATATAATCAAAGAGGCAACAAAATCTTTTGAAAGTTATGAATATGCAAGATGCAAGAATGATGCTGTTAATTTCTTCTGGAGTATTTTTACAGATAATTATCTTGAATTGGTGAAGAGAAGGGTCTATTCTGGAACAAAGGAAGAAAAAGAAAGCGCTTTTTACACATTGTATCACTCTTTATTTACAATATTAAAGTTAATGGCTCCTTTTACGCCATTTATCACAGAGGAGATTTATCATAAGCATTTTAAGAATCATGAAAAAGAAGAAAGCATACATCATTGCTCATGGCCTGATGAGTTTAAGATAAAAGAAGAAAAAGGAGATGAAGAAAAATTTGACTTGCTCCTTGATGTCATAAGCAAGGTAAGACATGAAAAATCAAAGAACAAAAAATCTGTGAAGGCAGAAATTATACTGACTTTAGAAAAAGAAAAGATAAATAAATTAAAAGATATAATTCAAGACTTGAAAGATGTGGTTAATGCCAAAGAGATAAAAGAAGGTGACTTTAAGGTGGAATTTGTGTGATAACCTCATAAGAAACATTATATCTATCAAATTCCTTCCTTATAAGATCGGTATGAAAAAAAGCAGCTTTAGGACTCATATAAATTCTCCTTAAATCTGTTAAATCCATTTTCTCAGGTACATATAAAATTCTCGTAGTTTCACTTGAACTTAAACCAAAAGATTTATATATAACTAAATATTATATAAATATAACTTAAAATATAACAAATTTAAAAATGACCTTAATAACCAGAACAAGAAAGATAGGAGGTTCAATTATAGTAACTATACCAAGAGAAATAGCAAAAGAACAAAATATTAAAGAAGATGAATTGGTCGAGATAGAAATTAAAAAAAAGAGAAAAGACTACTTCGGAGCTTTAAAAGGCATAGGCTCTTTTACAGAAGAAGATGAATTAAAAGGCCAACTAGATGAATGAAATATATAATTGATGCTTATGGATGGATAGAATATCTAAACGGAAGTTTAGCTGGAGAAAAAATAAATAAGATTTTAAAAGAAGATCATGATATATATTCGATTTCTATGACAATCTCAGAAGTGGTAAGTAAAGTGAAAAGGAAAAAAGGAAATGTGGATGTTGCATATAACTCAATAATATCTAATTCAAAGATTATAGAAATAACACCTAAAATAGCAAAAGAAGCTGGTTTATTGCATGCAGAAACTAGAAAGGAAATAGAAAATTTTGGTTTAGTAGATGCTATTTTAATAATTATAGCTAGACACGCAAATGCGAAAATCCTGACAAATGATTTTCATTTCAAAAATTTCAAAGAAACTATTCTAATATAAAACCTAACTTTTATTAACCCTATTTCTCTCAACTAAAAATGGAGCAGGATTTAGAGGAGTTTATTTCAAGGTTAAAAGGAATAAGGGGAAGACACACCGAGCTTATAACAGTTTACATACCAGCTGGTTTCAACAAGGACGCTGTTGTGAAGCAGCTTGAGGCTGAAAAATCAACTGCTGACAATATAAAAAGCAAGGGCACAAGAAAGGCTGTTATGACAGCACTTGAGAAAATAACAAGGCATCTTAAGACAATTGATAAAATGCCTGAAAACGGACTGGCTGTATTTTGCGGAAATGTTTCAAAAACAGAGGGGCAGGAAGATATTCAATTATGGAGCATTGAGCCTCCTTATCCTATGAAGACAAGATTATACAGATGCGATCAGGAATTTGTTATTGAGCCTTTGGAGGAGATGACACAAGCAAAGGAAGTTTATGGACTTGTGGTAATGGACAGAAAAGAGGCAACAATCGGACTGCTTGAAGGAAAACATATTAGTGTGCTGAGAAAAATGACATCAGGAGTGCCTGGAAAGATAAGGGCGGGGGGACAAAGTTCTGCTCGCTTTGAGCGCAGCATAGAGGGAATGGCAAAAGAATTCTACAGAAGAATTGCAGAAGCTATGAAGGAATGTTTTTTTGAGAATAAGAAGCTAAAAGGAATTCTGATTGGAGGGCCGATTCCAACTAAAGAGGAATTTATGAAAGAAGGAGAGCTTGTGACTGCATTGAAGGACAAAGTTCTTGGACTTAGAGATTTGGGAAATACAGATGAATCTGGATTGGGAGAATTAGTTGAGCTGTCAAGTGATGTTCTTGCACAGCAAGGCATAATCCATGAGAAGAAGATTATGGAGAGATTTTTCTATATGCTTGCAAAAGAGCCTGGAAAAACAGCATACGGAGCTGATGCTGTAAGAAAGGCTTTGGATTATGGCGCTGTTGAACTGCTTCTTGTTTCAAAGCCAATGAAGGAAAAAGCAATAAAACTTATTGAAGATGCAGAAAGAACCTCTGCAAAAATTGAGATTATTTCAGTTGAGACTGATGAGGGCAAGCAATTTTATAATCTTGCTGGAATTGGAGCTATATTGAGGTTTGCGATAGGGTGATTATTCAATAAATTCCAGAATCTTTGTTAAATCCTTTTCTTTAACTACAAAATCTGCTTTTTCATCAACTTCTTTATCTTTAGAATTAAAACTTATGAAGATTCCATAATCTTTTGAAGGCAGTGCAGTTACAGAATCTCCAATAATATATACACTATCTCTTCTTAATTTGTTCTTTTTTACAATTTCTTTTATTCTATCTGCTCTATCATACCTATCAACTTTCTCTTTTAATTTACCAGTTGCCTTTCTACTTTCATACTCTAGTTCATTACTATAAATATCATCTAAACTAAGCTCCTGCTTTAATGCTTCACATATTTCCATAGGATCTGAAGAGTAGAAAGCTACAAAATAATGTTTTACTTTTAAAATATTTATTAATTCTCTTGCTCCAAACATTAAATTTTCTCTAATAAATTTTTTAGATTTTTCTTTTAACTCTCTTTGACTTATTCCTTTGAATAATGCAGCAAGTTCTTCAAGCCCCCATGGACCTTCTTTTTTTACTCTTCGGTATCTTCTTAAATGCCTTTTTTCTTCTCTTTCTTGCCCTATTTCCCTAGCAAGCCATCTAAAACCAGATACTTCTGAATCAAGCAATGTGCCTGCGCCATTAAATACAAATAGCTTTTTCATATTTTATAACCCTAGTTTCTTCTCAACTTCTTTTTTAAAGTTTCTGCCATTTTTACTCTGGCATTCAGAACACACATAATAAATCTTGTTCTTGCTGTTATCTTCCTTGATTTTAACTGGAGAGCCATTTGGCTTTCCTAAAAAGGTTTCTTCAAGCTTTTTTCCGCATAAAAAACAATTTTCTCCCATAATTAATGGTTTTTGTTCTTATTTAAAAACTTTTGCTGTGTTTTAGTCTTGTAATACCACAATATCATTGTTCCTGTATAGAAAAGTGTTCCTATAACTCCGAGCGCTATGTCTATCATTGTGTCGTCAAGGCGGTCCATGATAATTGAAAATTTCTGCAATCCCTGCAAGTCCCGCAGGAAAACGCCCTGCAAATTTAGATTGAAGAAGTAATCAAGAGTGTATTCTCCAAGTTCAAACAAGCTTAAAGAGCCTACAACAAGAAAGAAAATAAATGTAAGCCTCCATTTCATATGCAATTGAAGATGAGATATCATGTGAAATATTATTGAACAATACATCATTGGAATTATCAAGTGCTGAATTTTATCATATTGCGGGTAAATAAAATAAAGAGGACTCAATAAAAAACTTGAGAATGTTATGATTAGTGCAAATGCATAATGCTTCTCATTAAAATCAATATCAAATAAATGATCAACTATGTAAAAGAAAATAATGAACCCTATTGTTGACAATGATCTGAGAAGAAAAGATGTATTTTTGAAAGCATACAAAAGCGCCAAAATAATGATGCAAATCAGCAGAATAACTCTTCTTTTGATTTTGTATCTTCTCCTTCTTTTTTCTTGGCTCATATTATAACTACCTTATTGCAATATTTAAATCTGCTCAGATTTATAAGCTAATTAATTTTTAGAATCTTATGAAATTTTCATCAAGAGAGGTCAGAGATTTGATGTTTGCATGGCTCATGATAAGCATAGCTTTTGCTGTCTTGTTTTTGGATTATAAAAGCATTAGCTTTGATGTCATATTGAAAAGCTTTTTATTGTCTTTTTTTGGAGTTGGAACTGCATTTTTTCTTCATGAGCTGGGGCATAAGTTTGTTGCGCAACGCTATGGATATTATGCAGAATTCCAGGCATTTAAGGGAATGCTGTATCTTGCAGTGCTGATGAGCTTTTTTGGATTCATATTTGCAGCACCTGGAGGAGTTTTGATAAAAGGCAGAATAACACTGAGAAAAAATGGAATTATATCATTAGCAGGGCCTCTTGTAAATATAATTATTGGAATTATATTCTTTGTTTTATTTTTATTATTCAAATTTAATTTTTTTTATTTCAGCTTTGTGATTAATTCATTTATTGGATTGTTCAATTTGATTCCTGTATTCCCATTTGACGGCGGAAAGATTATCAAATGGAGCAAAGGTGTTTATTTTATCACAGCTTTGTTGGCATTGATTGTGTTTTTGCTTAGGTTTTTGATTTAAACGCATCTTCCATCAATACATGAGCCAGTGCATTCAATTTCCCTGAATTCTGCGACATCACCTTTGCATGTTCCTTCAACAAGAATTTTGCTGTCCTTGCATTCATCGCTGAATTCATTCTTCTGCCCGCTTCCTGTGTTCCTAATCATATTTTGGTTAAATACTTCTGTAATAGTTGTCCCTTTTATTCCTATGTTCTCGCCATCGTCATCAGTGCATTTTCTCCACAAACAAGATACCCCATCGCAATTGTTGTCTATATTGTCTGAGCATATCTCCTCTTTTGATGGGTTTATTGCAGGATTGGTGTCATCGCAGTCTAGTTCTGTAAATCTGCACGCAAAGATATTTTCAGCGCCATATCCATCATATCCATCATTGTCATTGTCTATGCATTGCTCAATAATCCTGCCTGTTGGGTTTCTATATAGAAAAATGAATGCGATTCCTATTATTAATAATATAATAAAAGCATAATAAATCCTTGTATCAAAGCCATCACTCATATCAAAAGAACAAAAGAGTTGTTTAAATAACTATTGTATAGCTAAAAAAGACAATTAGCATATGTTATTTTGTTGTGGATTAAAAACATACGGGCAATTGTCCTCTGTGTCGCAATATCCATCTTTATCATAATCACTTCCATCGCAATAATCGCAGGCATCTCCAACTCCGTCATTGTCTGCATCATTCTGCCCTGGATTTGCTGCAAAAATGCAATTATCAGGGCATGCATCTGGAACTCTGTCATTGTCCGTATCTTTATCGTAGTATTTAATCAACTCTGCATTTTTGCACCCAGTGTTATCATTAAAAAATATGACCCTGCCTGTTCCTCCTGTTTTAAAACCTATACCTATTAGCAATATAACAAGAAATATTAATATTAATGTAATTGTCAATGGAGTTATTTTTAGTTTAAAAAAATTATATTTTTCTTTGCTCTTTTTCATGTTATACTAATAATTTTAGCATTTAAAAGATTTACCATCCAAAAACAGACTTCATCTTGTCCCAGTAATGCTCTTTCCATCCGTCTCTTATATTTTCATAGTGCTCATCGGGCACTCCTTCTTGAATAAATATCATCTTTGTTCCTTGCTTCACTTTTTTGAAAATAAATGTGACTTTTGAGTAATGCCCTTCTGGCCATTCGTTTGCATGCCAGGTTTGAACAATTTTTTTCCCAGGAATAAGCTCTATATTTTTGCCATCAATATATCCACCATATACACTAAACTTGCCGCCAACATCTCTGCTTATCCTTGCTTTTGAGCCTGTGAATTCTGCATGCTTTTTAGGGTCCATTATTGCATTATAAACTTCATCAGGAGATGCTTTGAACACAACTGTCTGCCTTATTGTTTTTGTGCGCATGATACCATATAATAATTGATATTTATAAATTGTTGTTAATCGCTTATCTCCTGTAGCAATTCCTTTACATCAAGATATTTTGTCTCCATTATTAGTTTTCCCTTCGCATCGCGCGGCCACTTGTTTCTTGGTCTGTCTGCATATAATTCAACTCCGTTTCCATCTTGATCTCTTAAATAAATTGCTTCTGAAACTCCATGATCAGATGCGCCATCAATATGATATTTTGCGTCTAACAAATTTTTTACAGCTTTTGCCAGCTCTTTTCTGCTTGGATACAAAATTGCAAAATGATACAAGCCAGTATGCCCTTGAGGGGCAGGCTTTCCGCCTTTGCTTTCCAATGTGTTTAATCCAATGTGATGATGGTAATCTCCTGCTGACAAGAAGACAGCTTCATTGCCATACCACTGCTGAACTTCAAACCCAAGAATATCGCGGTAGAATTTCAGTGCTCGCTCAATGTCACTTACTTTTAGATGTATATGTCCAATTCTAACATTTGGATGAATTGATTTTTTCATGTAAGAATAAAAATTAATGATTATTTATGCTTTTGGCTTATGCCAATGCAGCAAGAATTCCGCCCATGATGAGCAATGAAACTAATTGATAAAGAACATTAATTATATAGAAACCCCATGTCTTGCCCTCCCATAAAACACTTCCAACCATTACAGGAACCATAAACCCAAGCCATGTCCAGAATCCAGTCAGCATTCCATCTGTAAATGATGCTGATTGAGTATAATCAACAAAATGAGCCAATACATATGCAATCAATAAAGAGCCAATAAAAGCAAGAATATAGCGCCAAGCCATTCCTTTCTTTTTAGTTTCGTTCATCATCTCTTTAGTCAAGCCACCTGCTCGCATCCATGCATTGCCGAACAAAACAGGAGAGTACCATAAACTGCCAAGAACCATTGAAACAATGCCTGCAACAAGAACTGCCAAATAATTAATGTCAACTGGCGGAGCCATTATAGTTATAAGAAAAAACCCTATTTAAAAGTTACTCTTCTTCCTCTTTTTCCTCTGCCTCATGCTCATCGTCTGGGCGGGCCAGCTCCATTATTTCGCCTTCGTCCCTTACATCTGCCTCTGCTTGTTTTTCCAGCTGCTTTATTTTTTCATCTTCTTTTAATTCTACTTCCTTCTTTTTTTGTTCGTCTTCAATAACTGGCTTTATCTTCTCTATAGTTTTCTTTGGCATCGGCCTTTTTACGCTAATTGGAAGAATCCCTGCATTGAATTCTATCTCTGCAATCTTTATTGGATCATATCGAATTTGTTCCAGCTTTTCTTCAGGAATATCATAAAGTATCGGGGCGTCCATTGCTATTTGCAAAGCGCGGGCACCTATTATTCTTGCTATCTCAAATTTTGTATATTGCTCTTTCATTTTTTATCTATGAGCTTTGCTACTTTAGGTTCAATTTGCTTCCATTTGTCCATTGCCTTTTCTAAAATTGAGATAAGCTCGTCTTTTGCAACAGTAACCTCTCCGCTCTTCTGGCATGCATTGATTATTACTTTCTTACCCTGTCTTGACATGGCGATGCTTATTCTCATATCACTTGATTCTTCTTCCAATGAGATTGGATCTAAAATAAATGCGTTGTTAACCTTATAATAAGTTAATGTAATTGGCATTGATTCTGTGAGAGGCAATTTTTTATCTGTTAATGATCCAAATATGACTTTGTCTGCATCTTTGTCATATTCTGGAAAATGTGCTGTTTTTAATGCTGCAACTGCAGCAAGGGCGCTTGCATCCATAAGATTGCCCGCGTCATTTATAGAATATATGTCTAAAAACACTGTCCATGCTTTTTCTCCTTCTTTAATGCACAATTTCTTGAAATCAATAAATCCGCTTTCCCTAATCCCCCTGTCTACAATCCTTGCCATTTCTATAGCATGTATGCTTGGGGGGCCGCTCTCAAAATGCGGAGATGACAATGGGAGATGCTCCACACCACTTATCAATGCTCCTTCATCTGGCGAGTCAGGATATGGCTCTGAAACTCCGAGTTTAACTCCGGCAACTACCTCTGTGTCTCCAATTTTGACTCGGGCTGATCCTTCTGCATTCTTGCTTATTCCTGTTTCAATAACAATATCGCGATAATCAAACAATCCGCGACCGTCAAACCTCTTCCCAGCTCTTAAGTAATCATGTATTCTCTCCTTTGTTAAATTTGAGATTTCCATTATCTTATATCTTTTAGCGCCTCCTGTTGTATTTTATATACTTTTTTGCATGCCTGCTCGGCTGCTTCTATTGCATCTTTAAGCTGCTCTAATTCTATCCCCCCGTCTAATTGGAATAATGCAATCTTTTTAGAACGTGCTAAAAATGCCATAGGAATATCAGTTGAGCCAGCGCCTTCTTCATATTCCTCTTCTTCTTTATTTACATCAACCACTATCCTGTCGTCTATCTTGCCGATTGAAACAGATGAAACAATTTCTTTCATAGGGATGCCGGCATGTGCAAGCGCCAAAGCAGCTGCATTTATACCTGCGCATCTTGTTGATGCATTTGCCTGAAGGATTGATATGTGAACATCAACAACAGTGTTTGGGAATTCCTCCAAATTTACTATCTCGGATAAAGCCCACTGAGTGACTTTGCTTATCTCGTGGCTTCTTCTTGTTGGTCCTGGCTTTTTTCTTTCTGGAACTGAGAAGCTCAACATATCATAATTGCATCTTAAAATTCCTCTTCTTGGGTCTTGCAAATGCTGGGGATGCAATTGTTTTGGGCCGTATACAGCGGCTATTGCAATTGTGTCACCGAATGCAAAGAGAGCAGAGCCGTCTGCATTTGGCACAATACCAACAATCGCTTTCATTTCTCTGAGTTCATCAAACTTTCTTCCGTCCAATCTTTTTGTGTAGCTCATTTCTTCTTCTCCTCCAGCCATTCTTTTGTTTTTTCAGTCAAACCCTCTACAAATGGCCTTTCTGTGACAAATTTTATTGCTTTTTCAGAAAATAACTCGTCTTCTATTGTTTCTCCCTTCAACCATATAAGCCCATTCTGTCCTACTATAATGTCGCACTTGCTCTTTTCTTTTATTAAATTTATCATGCTTCCCTCTTTTCCTATAACGCGCGGGACTTTATTGGAATTCACTGCAATTATCATTCCTTTTTCAAGCTTTCCAAGACCTCTTCCCTTTAAAGTAAGGTCAACTCCTCTTGTTTTTATATTTAAGACCTTTGCAACAATCATATCTCCTATATCTGCATTTTCCGCAAGGTCATAACGATTGAAAAATCTCGGGCATTCTATTATAGGCAGGAATGCAAGATACGGCGCGTTAATATCAATGCTCCATCCATTAAATGTTATATCAATAACTCTTCCTATAACGATGTTGCCTCTTCTTGGAATATAAACTCCTGATAAAGGAATTATTCTTACAAGCCTGCCGCTTATCTCTGCAAGCCCGAAGCGGCTTGCGACAAGCTCGTTGCCTTCTCTTCTAACTCCATCACCTGGCAGGTAGTCTTCGCCCGCAATAATTGTTTCTCCTGGAATAACTACCTCTCTGCTCATTTCAGCTCCTCCACAATTATATTTCCGTGGGAAATTGAGTTTATTTTATCATAAAAATCCATGATAAGGCCTGATGGAACATTTATAATGCATACAAGGGTTCCGTCATTCATCCATTCTTCTTTCTCCTTAAAGTCCTGCAACAGCCCATATGCCATGCCCGTATATTCCGGAGGTATTTTTAAATTTAATCTTTTTGATTCTGTCTTTAATGGGATTATTTCCCTTAGCTTTTGGATAATCATCATTATTTGGGCATTGACAGGGCGGTTATCAATCACTATGCCTGCCTCATGAATTGCGTTACTAACCTGCTGTGCTGTAAAAGGTCTGCTTGTCCTTGCATCTTGTGTGCTTCTAACAATAAAGTCAACTACCTGCTTGAATTTATCCTCCCTCTCCTTACTTTTATATTCAGTTGGCAGCTGAACCTCTCCCTCCTTTATTATTTTAGAGGCTATATCATAAATATTATCAGTACCGAATATCTTTTCAAGGTCTGATTTTGCAGCCTTTAAGCCCTTTTTATGATCTGTAAAAATTGCATCAATTAAAAGCGTTTCCTGAACATTTGCATTTCCGTCTTTTAGCTTTAATGCCTTATCTAAATCTACCAAAACCTCAAAATGCTTGTTTTGTTTCTTAATCCTTGCTATAGTACTAATCATTTTATTTAATGTATTTCTTCAAAGAATCCTCATAAATCTTTGTTATCTTCTTTTCATCATTTTTTATGTAACCCACCTCAAATCTTGATATATCAAAATTCTTTCCAAGCAATTCCTTAAATATCTTTAGAGACATCTTAACTGCATCATCTATAGTCATATCCTCATGATAATCTTTCCGCAGTGCTTCTTTGATTTTTTCGTCATTTTCGCCGATTGCAGACGCTTTAAATGAGAAATAATTTCCTGTAACATCGCTCACATACAATTTTGGAATCTTGTTTGTTATTCCTCCCACCATAATTGAAACGCCAAATGGGCGCACTCCGCCAAACTGCGTGAAGTATTGCTTTATATTTGCCAGTTCGCGAACAACACTTTCCACTTCTATCTCTGTATCATATGTAACTTTATGCTGCTGTGATATCAATTGCGCTCTTTCCATCAAGATACGGGCATCGCTTAATATTCCGGCTGTTGCGGCTATTATATGCTCGTCTACCTCATGGATTTTGCTCATGGATTCTGAAGAAAATAATCTGTCTTTTATCCGCTTGTCAGCAACAAAAACAACCCCGTCTTTGCATGCAATACCGATGCTGTTACTGCCCAGCCTTACTGTTTTCTCAGCATATTCCACCTGCAAGAGATGGCCATCTGGGGAAAACATTGTAGCTGTTCTGTCATAACCCATTGCTTGATGCTGCATTTCTATTGGCATATCCATTTTCTAGAAAAACATAAATTATGTTTAAATTTTTATCTCTGTACAATTGGTATATGAAAAGGGTATTTTTAAAGCTTACGCCCAACCAAGTTTTTCAGAAGCAAGATTTAAATACCCTATTTTGCTAAAATTATAATAAAAGAGGAAGATGGCTAAGTTTAATCAAGATTTTGCAGGCCAGAAAAATATTCCAGCTGGAGTAAAAGTAATTTCTGTCTTGTTCTATATAGGGAGTGTTCTATTTCTAATTTCAGGGATATTATCAATTGCAGGAATTGGTTTGCCGGAAGAGGTTGGGGTGCCACAACTTGGAAGAGGATTTGAAATCTTTGGCGGAGTTGTTTCAATTATATTGGCTGTGCTTGTTTTCCTTGTTGGAATGGGATTATGGAGGGGTAAAAGATGGACGTGGATCACTGCAATAGTATTGTCTGTTATTGGAATAATTACATCATTGATTGGAATGGTTGGCGGTAGTGTACTTGGCAATCTAATAGGGCTTATAATCTATGTGGCAATCGGCGCTTATTTGCTTTTCAACAAAGATGCGAAAAGTGTGTTTTCTTGATTAGAAATGTTTATTTACAAGTTCTTTGAATTTACGCTATGATACTATCAACACACATACAATAGATAGAAAAAAGATTGTATCTTATCTTGGAATAGTAAGTGGCGAGGCAATTCTGGGAGCAAATATTTTCAGGGATTTTTTTGCAGGAATAAGGGATATTGTAGGAGGAAGATCTGCTGCTTATGAAAAAGAATTATTAAGGGCTAAAGAAATTGCTATGGAAGAAATGAAAGAAAAAGCATAACAATTGGGCGCAGATGCAGTTATTGGAATAGATTTAGATTATGAAACAGTAGGAAAGGGAACAATGCTTATGGTATCTGCCAGCGGGACAGCTGTTAAAACAAATTAATCCTTATCTTTCTCTCCAATGCCTTTAAAGTTCCGCTTGCATTCTTTACAACAAGACCTTGCGACAAGCAAACTGCAGCTCTTATTTCATTAACATGTTCTCTTTTTACAGATACAATCATGCTGCCAGTTTGCCTTTTAACAAGAACAGGGCTTGCCTCTGCGTAACCTAGCTCGCCGAGAAAATTCAGCACAGACTGCTCAAAAATTTTCTCT
>JACPGZ010000015.1 GCA_016188895.1 Candidatus Pacearchaeota archaeon | reverse complement strand
CTGTATCTGCAACAAAGAAAAGAAACATGTACCATGAAGCAAAAGTAAAATATTGGGCTTATAATCTTCTTCAAGGAGTTACTTGATTGTTAAATAATAGCTAATGCTATGTTATAAATCGAGAGTTATACAACACAGCATATAATTAATTTACTATTCTCTTAACAACATCCAACAGACTATTATTTTCATCAATTAAAATTGTCCTAACATCAGCAGCGTTGCCAGCTTTCAAATCCCTTTCGTCATCACCAACAAACAATGTTTTTTTGAGGTTAATATGATGCTCTCGTGCAGCTTGGAAAAGCATTCCAGGCTTTGGCTTTCTGCACTCGCATTTACTATCCCATCCATGAGGGCAATGATAAATCTTCTTTATCTTGCCACCGCTCTTTTCAATTTCCATAATCATTTTATCATGTATGATTTTAAGATCATCTTCTGTCATAACCTTTCTCGTAATTCCAGCTTGATTAGAGACAATATATATTTCATACCCTGCTCCAGTTAGTAGCGAAATTGCTTCTTTCGCCCCTGCCAAAAATTCAAATTCCTCCCATCTTTTGACATAATCTGCCTTTGGAGCTTTCTTGTTTATAACCCCATCTCTATCCAAAAATATAACTTTCTTTTCTTTAAGATACTCTATTGTTGCTGGCAGTCTCTCCATCTTGCCTATATCGTAATACTTGTGATTTGTTACAAATCCCACAAGTTTGTTTCTTTTGATTAATTCTGGAAAAAACTCGTATAATGGAGAATTAGTTTCAGGAATCATACTAACCGCTTCTTTACTCATGATAAAGAAGCCTATATCAACTCCGTTCAAAGCTACATCTTCCCTGTTTTTGTCGTATTTGCTGATAAATCCATCTGCATTCACAAAAACATTATTTTTAGTAAATCCATCTTTATTTGAATATACACTCATTGTTATAAGAGCATTACGCTCTTGATGATATTTAACAAGTTTTTTAACATCAAGTGGAAAATAATTGTCACAATACATCAAAAGAAAATCATCATCCAGCAGATTTTGAGCATATTTTATTCTTTTTCCTGTCTCAAAATTCACATCCCCAACAGAATATTTTATGTTAACATCAAATTTCCCGCCGTCTTGAAAATGCTCTATTATTTTTTCAGGGAGATATCCAAGCAATAAAATAATATTTTTTATATTGTTTTCCTTAAGAAGATTAATTAAATACTCAAGAAAAGGTCTATTATTAATTTTTATCATTGGCTTTGGTATGCTATCTGTCAGTGGCTTCAGTCTTGTTCCAATGCCCCCTGCAAGAATTACAGCCTGGTTTATTTTCATCTTTTCGAACATCTCTTCATTAAATCCTATTTTATTGAAAAACTCCACAAGCTCTCTACCTCCTTTTATCAAATCCCACTCTGGCTTGTAATAATCTTTAAGCACACTTAATATTTTTTTGAAAGAAACTTTGTAGGTTCTATTATCCACATGCTCTCCTGTGAAAACAAGCTCGCATTTGCCTACAACTTTCTGCGCAGATTCTGCAAGCTCTCTCACTGTATAATTTCCATTTTCAATTCCGACATTAAAAGATTCATTAGCAACTAATTCAGCAGGAGCTTTCAAACCAGCAATAAATGCATTAGAAACATCTTTTACATGCACAACAGGCCTCCACGGAGAGCCATCGCTCTTAATCTCTATCTTTCCAGTTGTGTATCCGCATGCTACTAAATTGTTATAAACTATATCACACCTTAATTTAGGGCTTGCTCCAAATACAGTAGATGGTCTAAAGCATACAACAATAAAATCTTCGCTGTTTAATTTTTTCAATTCAAGCTCTGCATCCCATTTTGTCTTTGCATACTCTGTCAAAGGATTTTTTTCACTGTTATCTTCATCCAATTCATCTTCTATATTTGATATTCCATACATGCTTTGAGATGATGCATAAACAAATCTTTTAACACCAGCTTGTTTTGCTAATTGCGCAAATTTTATTGTTGCTTTAAAGTTTATCTCTTTTGTCAATTCTTTATTAAATTCTCCAAGAGGGTCATTTGATAATGCTGCTAAATGAATAATAGCATCAACATTTTTTATATCATCTAACTCAATATTTCTTATATCTTTCTTAATTTGTTTTATTTTAACATTATCATGACTAATCCCTTCATAAAAGTTTGTATCAAGTCCTACGACCTCATATCCTTCATAAATTAACATCTTTGTCAAAACGCTGCCAATATAACCCTGATTGCCAGTAACTAAAACTCTCATTATTATTTAGTCATTTGGCTGTTTTTAATAATTATTATATTAATAGTATAGAAACAAATAAAAACTTAACTAAATGCCTAATATAAATGGAAGAGGCAGATAAAAAATTAGAAGAGAGAAAAAACAAGATAACTGGCTGGATAAAAGATAACAGGATACTTATCGCAATACTTGTTTTCGCAATTATAATCCGTTTATACTATTTTATTCTAACTAAAAATCAGCCATTATGGTGGGATGAAGCCGATTACATGGCATATGCTAAAAATCTTGCTGGCTATAATGTTGAATGGATTGTAACTTCTCAACATAATTCTATATATCCTTTTATTGTAGCAGGGTTGTTTAAGATAGGATTTAGCGAGGTTTTTATTAAATTCCTGCTTCAGCTTATTCCATCATTTCTGGTTGTATTAATGATGTATTTTATCTGCATTAAGATGTATGATGATAAACGAATAGCCCTAATTTCATCATTCTTGATGGCTATGTTTGGAGAATTTTTATTTAACACAATGAGGTTTCATATTGATGTGCCAGGGCTTTTTATAGGAATGCTTGCTATCTTTGTTTTCTGGCAGGGTTATGAAAAAAAAGAAAGAATCTTTGGAAAAATAAATCCTAATTGGACAATCCCTCTAACTGTCTTTTTAGTGCTTGTAACATATCTTATCAGAAGAGGCCATCTTTTATTCGGCGTTTTCTTTTTAGCTTATATGGCATTTACAAAAAAATGGAAGGATTTAATAAAAGATAAATATAATTGGATCGCATTATTTACAGGCAGTGCTTTATTTCTGTTAGCTGAAAAATTTATATTTATTAACAAAATCTCAGAAGTAGGAGGTCTTTATTATCATGAAGAACTACCGATTAGTTTTTTTCCATTAAATATATTTTCGACATATTTTAGAAATATAACCAATCCTTCATTGAGCATTCTATTATACTTATTTTTAATAGGGTTAGTTATAACATTTTATAATATCATGTCCTCATTTGGCTATATTAAAAAATTGGAAAAAGAGGGTGTACGCGCTGATTTATTTAATATACTTACAATTTTAATCACCTTGTCGTTTTTTATGTTTATCTTGAGAATACCAGGTCCAGGTGATCCAAGATGGTATTTTACAATGTTACTTGGTACATTTGTTGCAATCTCAAAATCATCTTTATTAATTACAGATTTCATTAAAAAATATAACAAGCATGTTTCAATTATTATATTAATAGTTTTAATTGGGTATGGAGGGTATTATGAATTAAAATATGCAGATTTTACTATCAAGAATAAGGCAAGTTCTTTTGAAGGAATCAGGCAGGCAAGCTTATTTATTAAAGAGAATTCTAATCCTGATGACTTGATTATTAGCACTCCAATTACACAAACATCCTATTATTCAGAAAGAAAAGTTGTTACTCCCAATGATTGGGTATGGAATGGGCCTGCTCCAGATACTCCATTTGAAAGTGTTTTAGAAAAAATCAAGCAAACTCCTGAAGCAAGATATCTTCTTGTTTCATTTTCAGAGCCGAATCATCCGTTATGGATGAAAACAGTTCAGGTAAACCAGCAAGGCCAGATGACAGCATGGGAAATTCCATTCATGGACACAAAAGTTGATTTTGTAACAGGAGCTCAAGACATTAAACAGGAAAAAACATATGACGGAATAACATTCAGGCTTGTAAATATAAAGCAGGATGTATTTATATATGAAATTATAAGAAACCCTTAATTTAATATTCCACTAAATCTAAGTCTCAAAAGTTAATTCCCTGCTTAAAATAAAAATAAGTGTATATGCCAAGAACTCCTAATGAAGCAATTGGATGAAAAAGCCATGCAAGAGTAGGTTTTCTGTAAAATCCAACTATAGTGTCTTTTATAGGCAATACGATGGTTGATACATAGAGAGCTGTTTTAATGAGTTGCTTTTTATCAACTCCATAATTATATCGCCATTCAACCTGGCCTCCCCCAAATCTTTTGTCACCACCACCATATCTCCTGTACATTCTTCTTAATTTCTTTTTGAAAAATGTGCTGATTCTACCGTCTTGCGCATGAATAATTCCTTGTTTTACCTTTGCAATCTTGTTATATCCTAAATTAACAAGGTCCCACATGAAAAGCACATGTAGAAAGGGATAATTCTTGACTTTGTTGAAAACACTTTTTCTAAAGAAAAATCCATTTGAGCCAGACGCAGGAATTTTATCTTTTTGCAATGTAACCTTAATATAATCTCCTTTATCCTCTTCTTCATGTGGCATATCTGTCCACTTGCCTTTGAAATAGCAGTATCTGTCAGTAAATCCTAGATACGAGATTATAGGATCGTCTCCTCCAATCAAGGCACCATATTTTGTTGTTAGATTATCATTTTTTCTGAATGAATAATAAAGAGTGTCTGCCGCAAAAATCTCCTTGTCATCAAAAGGAGATATCATGCGTTTAAGCCAATCTTCATTGCTCGGAATAACATTGTCAGCGTCAATTAATCCAATAATTTCTCCTCTTGCTTTTGTTTTAATTGCAAAAGGTTTTCTTGTTTCTTCATTTGGTAATTCTGGCTTGACAAGAACTTCAGCCCCCATTTTTTTGGCAATCTCCTGTGTTTTATCCTTTGAGCCGCCATCAGCAACAATAACCTGAAGCTTATTTTTATCATAATCTTGGGCAAAAATTGAACGAAGACAATTTCCAATATTTCTTTCTTCGTTATATGTTGGAATCACAATTGTAACGCTTTTCATTTTTAGATTATAATTTAAACCTATTATTTAATGTCCCATATAAAAATCCTAATCCATAACTGATATGTATAACAAAGAACAATATAGGTAATAAAAAGACAGAAACAATCTCCTTGTTCTTTATCCCTTCATATAAGGAAAATGAAAAATTTAAAATCCAGTATAGAATTAATGGGATTACAAACATAAAATGGATCATAATTAATATTGGTAGAAATATAATATACAATAAAAACAAGCTCGGAACAAGAAAAATGGGTTTTTTAATTGTTTCTTTCAATCCTTCTTTCTTTGGTCTTGTTAGGCCATAATTAAATATCTGCTTTATCAGGCCATTAAATGTGCCTCTTCTTTTATGATAAACAACAATGTCTGGAGAATATGCTATTTTAAATCCGTAATTTTTTGCGTCTGACAGGAATCTTGGGTCCTCTCCAGGCCAGAGACTTTCATCAAACTTAATTTTTTCAGCAACCTTTCTTTTACAGATTAAATTTGCAGATGTAAGATGCTTCTCATTTGCATTTAAGTTTAATTCTTTTATTTTGTATCGCGTGCTTGCTTCAGCTGCGCCGAATACAGATGACAAAGCATATCCGCTTGCTCTCTCAAAAATAGGATCATTCTTGCTAGTAAGCTGAGGTCCGCCAACAATGTCTATATTTGGATGCTCCCCAAAAAATTTTATTACTTCTGATGCCCATTTTTCAGGCAGTATAGAATGTGCATTTATGAAGCCAATTAGTTTAGTTTTCGATTTTTTAATCCCATTATTTCGATTTTCAGAAGGATTAGAACCCTCTTCAATAATTGTATTAATTTTCTCATTCTGCTTCTTAATAGAATCAAGTGCGTATAATTTTCTGTTTGGTCCTATAGGGATGATAAGGCTTAGTTTCGTCATTTTACAACTTCTAACTCAAAATATATTTCTTCGAATCCAAAAATATTAAATTTTTCCCAAAATAATTTCCCTCTTAGCCCACCTAAATTAAAGAACCAATCGAAAATAGATGCGAATTTATTCATAAATCCAAAATTATCAGATTTCTGAGATAATACCATTAATCTTTCTTTTAAAACATTAAATCTAGCTTTATTATATCTTTCACCAGAAACATTTATACCAGATTTATTTTTTGCCTCCATAATACCAAAACTAGTCACACCAAAAAAATTATAATGAGTAAGATGCTTAAATGCGGCAGTTGATGTGAAATGAGGAACATAGATTCTTATTTTGGCACCATTTTTACATATTCTATATAAATTATCAAGGAAGAATAACAACCTATCTCTTTTTATATGCTCTAATACATTATCCATCAGAACTTCATCGAAATAATTATTTTTAAAAGGCATTTTTTTGCTTATATCACAGTAGATATCTGCCTTAACTTCTCTATTAAAATCTACATTAATCCAGCTTTCTTTATAATCCAACCCGCATCCTAAATGAAGCTTTGCCATAATATTAATTTAATAAAATGTCGATTTTTAATCTTTATTGCATTCCACAATAAACGATATATTTAGTTTCTTAAAGCATTTAATACATCTTCGACAGAAATACTATTAACTAATTCTTCGCTGTATTGATCCTGTTTTTCAGGAAAGAAATTATAGAGCAACGGCGAGATAATTTTTCTCAGCAATCCATAATCTTCAACTTCATGGGGAGATGTGCAAAAAAATAATCCTGCAGTAGGTTTTTTTAAAGCCAATGCAATATGGAGCGCAAATGTATCAGAGCATATAATCTTTTGGCATATATTAATTAAAGCAGCAAATTCCTTAACAGAGTTATGAGGATTATTATAATAAACCAAAATTCCTTTATTTTTTAATTCATCTATCAGTTTAGAATGTTTTTCAATCTCATCAGGCCCTCCAAAAAGTATAACTTCATAACCTTTACCCTTTATTCTCTCAATAAATTCCTTTATCTTATATTCAGACCAAGCTTTAGAAGGCCATCTAGCTCCGCCCCCGCCAATATGTACGCCTATAAGTTTATCAGTGTTTATTTTATTTTTTTTAATAAATTCCTCAGCATATCTTTTATCTTTATCGCTTAAATAAATTGGGCAATGTTGTTTTTTATATTCAATCTCTGCAGATTTAAACATCATTTCCTGATAGGTCATCTCATTTGTCTTTTTCAGTTCATCATCAAATAAAGTATTAAGATAATATTCAGCTCCAATATTAAATGTAGCAGGATAGCCAGTATCTGAATAAAAACCATATTTTACCTCTGCGTTTATCTCATTTGCTAAAGCAGTTGCTTCATCTTCAATATCAAAATTAAACAAGATATCGTATTTCTGTGTCAGCAATGCCCTACGCAGTGGGCTTTCTTGTGTTTTAAACGGAATAGTAAATACCTTTTTCACAAATGGATTGCCTTCAAATACCTGAACTGCATTTGGTTTGGTAACCCAGTCTATTTCTGCATCTTTATATTTTTCTTTTATAGCAGGAAGAAGAGGCAATGTTCTGACAACATCCCCTAATGCACCAAGTTTAATTATAAATATTTTCATTTTCAGGGTTGATAGCCCATTCCATAGGGCGTCGGAATTTATAAAGGGTTTACCCTTATTTTCATACTATTTAAGAAAAGAAGAGTATTTTAAATCTTACTAAATATTTATTAATAAACACATTCAAACTGGTTAATGGTTAAGATATACATAGCAGGCAAGATTCGCACTGAAAATGAAAGAATGTTGCTAGAAAAAGTTGATAATCTATGCAAGGAATTAGGTTTTGATACATTCCTTCCTCATAGAGATGTCGGATTAGCAGCAAGCATAAAAGATGTAAAAAGAATATTCAAGGGAGACATTATTGACGGATTTAAAGACTGCAAGATTGTGATAGCTGTTTTAGATGGATTGCATGTTGGTGCAGGCACTGCATGGGAGCTAGGATACGCGTATGTGAAAGGAATTCCAGCTATTGGAATTAAAACAGACGAGCCAGTTGAAGACGCATTTGAAGAATTAAGCGCTATTCTTATAGGCTCAATGCCAATTGTTTCTTCTTTAGATGAATTAAAAAATAGACTAATAAAAATAAGCTCTAATCCAGAGGCTTAGTAGATGCAATTTCTTGTTCTCTCCACCCATCTGAATATGTTTTCTTTTTCTTTAATTCATAAAACGCCTTAAAATAAATATATAGCCTTGCAAAATATAATTGCATAAGCCAAAAAACCTCTTTTATACTTCTTGGCAGAGTAAGCGCAAAAAACCCGCCTTCTTTAATCTCATTAAAAAATGATTTTGTTCTTGGAAGCCCTGGAGCAATCTTGTTTAAATTTTCATGAGCTTTGATGTTTCTTACTTTTTGATTAATCCAGTCTTTCCAATTATCAGGATTTTTAACATATACCTCTGCATTATCAGAATATGAAATTTTATATCCTTTTTTCCAAAAGAGATACGGAATAATGCTGTCTTCAGATGTTTCTAAAGGAAAATCAGTAATAACTCCATTCCTTATCGCAAAAAGATACCCAGAGCATTCAAAGAATTTTTTTTCATTTGATAATCTTCTTCTGGTTTTGTCAATTCCTGCAAAAACAACATGGCTCCAGAATCCATATTTTATCTGCCTTGTATCAATAGGAACAGGCTTTCCAGTCACACATCCAACTTCCTTATCTTCAAATTTTTTCATTATTTCAGATACAGCATTGTCTGAAACATAAACATCCCCATCTGTTAAAATAAAAATATCATTTATATTTTTTGAATATAGTTCATTGAATAAAATGTTCAATGCATAACCCTTTCCTTCTTCTGGGTCTAAAAAAAACTTTACTCTTCCATCCTTTATATTTTCCTTTAAATACGCCTCAACTTCTGGAAAAGGATCAACAACAACTATCTTAAAATCCTCTTTAATATCTTGTTTTAGAAATGCATTAACAGCTCTAACAGTAGACTTCGGCTCCTTATATGAAGTTATAATTATATTTATCATCATTCAACCTCAAAAGGATAATCTTCAGGTCTTATTATAACAACAAGTTCCTTATTCTGTTTTCTCGCTTCTATTCTGACCTTTCGCTTTCCATGCTTTCCAATGTCAGATATCTCAATATTCTCAATCACACAAACTTCTCCGGCAAGGTTTATTCTGTCGCCCTTCTTTAAATCTCTTGCTAATTTCTTCATGAAAAACTCCTATTAAACAAATTTATAAATCTTATTATAAAGGTGCATATATAAGAAATTGGGAAATGGAATCTAAAAACGCAATTATATTATGCTCTGGCGGAATAGACAGCGTGACAACTGCGTATTATGCAAAAAAGAAGTTGCACTGCAATAGTCTAATAATCTTATTCTTTAATTACAATCAGAGAACATTAAAACAAGAAAGAAAAGCCTCCAAAAAATGCGCTGAAAGCCTGAAAGCAGAATTCATTGAAATTAATCTGCCTTGGAACAAAATAATGTCGCAATCTCTGCTTAATAAGAAGCAGAAATTAAATAAGATAAAAAGAAGCGAGCTAAAAGATACAAAAAAGGAGTCATTAAAATATTATGTTCCTGCAAGAAATATAATTTTTCTATCATATGCAATTAGTCTTGCAGATTCATTAAAAATAAGCAAAAACAAAATATATGATATATTTGTTGGCTTTAAAAATGAAGGCGGGGAATCATACCCAGACACAACAGAAAAATTTGTTTCTATAATGAATAATCTTCAGGATATATTAAAACAAAAATCAAAAATTTTAGCCCCGCTCATTAATAAAGATAAAGAGGACATTATCTCTATAGGCACAAAATTAGGAGTTAGTTTTAAAGACACATATAGCTGCTATAATGGAAATGCTTTGCATTGCGGATGCTGTCTATCCTGTAGATTAAGGCAGGAAGGATTTTACTGGGCAAATATACCAGACCCAACAAAATATAAAGGAAGAATGCCAGATTTCAGATAAATAGTATTCTCTATCCAACTGCAATGCCCTATGCAATGGGCATCTTTTTATACATTAAAAAACACATATTTTCATGGTTGGGGTTGATAAGAGGCATCTCCTCATGAAAAGAGGTTATTTTTACAGCATCGACGCTCTTATAGCATTTTTGATAATTATCTCAGTATTAATCTTTTTTAAGCCTGTTCCAAAGCAGAATATTGAGCTTAAAAAGGTGCAAGAGGATGTTTTGGATGTATTGTCAAATGTAAATGTGGGAGAGATTGATAATGCATATGTTAAAAAATTAATAGAAGACGGCACAATTGATAATCAAGACAGAACACTTCTTGAGCAGGTAGGTGAATTTTATGTGTTGGGCAAGAAAGAACATGCAACAAATCTAACACGCGAGATTTTCAATGAGTTAAAAGTAACAGACAACATCGGAATATGGATGAACAAGGAGATTGTATATTCCAAGAACTCCACTCCAATTGAAGCATCAACAACTGTATGGACAGCTCAGGAGCTTATAAGCGGAGTAAAAGAAAATATAGGTAATGTTACAACTGGATTCAGCGCCCGCCCTCTGATATTAAGAAATCATCTGACAGAATATTTTTATTTTGGAGGATATGTTGGAGACGGGAATATAACTGCAAATATAACATACAAGGGAAATATCAAGGGCGCAAGAATTGAGGCGCAGATAAACAATGATTTCTCTCTATATATTAATGGCAATTTTATTGGAAACTATATAGTGGATAGCTCTCAATTAACTATAATTGATTTATCTCCATTCCTGGACAAATTTCAAAGCAGAGATAATATAGTAAAGATTAATGGAAATATGCCATTTTTCATTTCAGGCGGATTTATCGCAATTGATTACGAAACAACAAATATTTTTGAGCCAAAGAAAGAATATCGCTTTCCAGGAATAGAAGGTATAATAAATCTTTATGATTCATTTTATCTTCCTGAAACACCAACAAGAATTGAATCTATGATCCACTATAAATCTGATTATGTTAGATACAGCATTTGCATCAATGTTTGACTATTCAAAGCTTGCACAGGAAAATATCCCATTAAGACTTCGGCTTGCTGATATAGATCAGGTAGTTACTATAAGCGGAAACACAGATGTTGTGCTTATTTTAGATAAATCAGGTAGTATGGAAAATAAAATAGGAAGCTCGCCAAAACTAGCAACAGGAAGAGATTGTGATGATCCTTTATTGTTTGATAATAGCACAAGAAGGATGGCTGTCATGAAATGTCTTGCTAAAAATTTTACAGAAAAGGTTTTAAGCATTTCTGGAAACAAGGTATCTGTGGTAGGTTTTGATGATAATTCTGGAGAAAGTAAGACAGTGGATTTAACTGACAATAAAACAAAATTGTTTGATAAAATAGAAAATTTTGAGGCAGGCGGCACAACATGCATATGCTGCGGCATCAATCGCGGCTCATTTCAATTCAGGGACAACTCACCACAAGGAAGAAACAGAATTGCTATAGTATTCACAGACGGCATTCCTAATCACGTTTGTCAGCCTGATGATAAACCTTTGCCACCACCATGCCCTCCGCCAGATGAATCAAAAAGTCTTTGCAAATTTACTGCATTCTCGCTAACAGTTCCAACATGTCCAAAAGGTACAAAGACTGGAAATGCACATAGCTGCGAACCAGAATGTAAATTATATGGAAAAAACGGGGCTGCTGTTGAAAATGCAATATGGTCTGCTGGATATATAATGAATCAGACTTATAATGCAACTGTATATTCAATTGGATTAGCATTATCAGACTGTGCTGCGGCAAAATATGCTGTTGAAAGCATGGCAAATGTTGGCGGTGGAAAGAGTTTCTCTGTTTTAGATGGATATCAGTGGGCAGATGCATTTGATTTTATTTTGGAAGAGATTATAAAACTGGCTTTTTTTGATCAGACAAGCATCGCAACAGGATTGAATAAAACAATTCTTTATCCTGACAGCAATATAAAATTTGATTACTCAGATTCAAAATTGCCAAATGGAACAGCACTATCTTACAGATTGAATTTTACTAGCCCTGGAAGCTCAAAATTTGAAATTCCAAATGGATTTGGTATAATGGAAGCTAATCTAATATCATACTCAGGAGCAAAATGGACAAAAGAGGCCCGCATAAATAATTCAGTATTTGATGCAACATTTTTTAATCTTAGTATATATGGGTCAAATTACATAAGATTGGGAGATCCTTATAGATTGCATATTCCAAGAACGCTGATCAAAGAGAATTCTAATAATGTAAGTGTCTTTGTAGGTAACAGCCCAGACGAATTTATTGCAGGCTCTGTTAATAATAAGTTTGCATTAACAATTGCCAAGCCATTATCATCATACAGCAGGATTAGCATAAAGAATGTAGGATGCAACTGGGACATACAGACAATTGAGGGATATATTAATTTGAGGGTTCCATCAAACTATACTGGAACAAAGCTGTGCATTTATAATTCCACATATCCGGATTATGGCAGCTATGATTTTGATGATGCTTATGATAATGCAGTCCTATCTCTTTTGCAAGAGCTTGATATTAACAAGGATAATGTATTAGATATTCCACTCTCAGCAGATAACATTAGGATAGAAGCCCTCGCTGTTCCAGGCATCCCATTTACATGGCACAGTATTATTGAGATTCGTGTCTGGCGATAAAAAGAACATAAGGGTAAACCCTTATCAACCCAGTACATGAGTAGATTCTTCTTATGACATCTCCTTTATATGCCAGGTTCCTTTTATGAAACCCTCCTAAAAACATTATTAATCTTTATTTCTCTTTATTCGCTATCCAAGTAAGAAACCTTCTTGCTTTCAAATAGAATTTTTGCTATATCTTTAGGAAGATTTGCAATATCCCCTTCTTTATACGGGCCTAATTTCTTTCCATCTGGATCAAGAAATTCCTCTGTTTTTTCCATAAATATTACTAAAGAATTCTTAATTGTATCCTCTAGTTTGCCATTTACAATATCGCTAACATCTTTGTCAGCAATCTCAATAGCCCCCATTATTTTGTCAAATAAAACCTTCTCAAATGCCAGCATATTTTCAAAATCTTTTTTGCTTATTCCTGTCTCAGCAGCAATAAAGGATAAGTTAAGAATCTTTTTTTTCCTTCTTAAAAGAAGCTCTTTAAAAATAACAACTGCATTCTCAAATTGCTTTTTTGATTTTGTTATAGCATCTGAGAATAATTGCTCATCATTTTTCATTGCAATTTTTCTTTTCTCTTTGATGTAAGAAGCAAATTCAGAAATAAAATTCTTTGGAATAGGCTGCAACTGCTCTGTGTATTTCTCTTTTCGCAGCAACTCATAAATATCATTGTAGGTTATCATGAAAAAAAGAGCTAAGTCTTGTTTATAATGATTCTTGTAATAAAACATCAGTTTCGCAATGCCCTACGCAGTGGGCATGGGCCCGTACTTTATGTTTCCGATGCCCTATGGAATGGGCTGGGCATGGGCGTACCAAGAATCGAACTTGGGAATCATCCACGTCAAGGATATAGTTTGCCACTAGCTTATACGCCCGATTTTAAAAGGTAAAATTTATATTCTATAATCCTACCAAATTTTAAAGAATAATGCTTATAAAAGTTATGTATTTAATGCTGTGTTGCATGATTAATGCAACATAGACTGTTTAATGTCTATATCAAATGATTTTAAGCGTGCTTTATACTTCCGTAGTAAGCGTTTTACCTTTTTTCCATTAGTATCTCTCACAATAATAACTCCTTTAGAAGGT
>JACPGZ010000062.1 GCA_016188895.1 Candidatus Pacearchaeota archaeon | reverse complement strand
TCTGCTTTTAAGAGAGTCTATGGAATCATTAGAAAGATAAGGATGCATAGCAAATTTGTTCAAGTAACAGCAAGAATAATCTTGCACAACAGAGCAAGATTATCTTATTTTAAGAGGATTAAATAATATATACGCAAAGCATATACTTAGAAAAACTTTAAAAACAGCAGATAACCATAAAAAACATGGAGATTAAGCCGTTTATTGATAAATGCGTAAGAGTCTGGAAACTCTTGAAAAAGCCGTCAAAAAATGAGTTTGTAACAATATCAAAGATTTCTGCATTAGGGATTCTTGTAATAGGGCTTTTGGGTTTTGTTATCTCTATTATAATAAATTTATTCATATAAATATGAAAAATAAATTTTCATCTAGGATGACAGTAATGGCCTACTTAGGAAGGTTGACTGTCAAGGAAACCTAGGTTTCCTTACATGGGAACAGTTGCTATAAAAATAAAGATAATGCCTGAATCCCCAGATACAAATCTTAAAGAAATTGAGGAAAAGGCATCTGAAAAATTAAGGGAGCTTGGCGGAATCATAAACAAAGTTGAAGAAGAGCCTATAGCATTTGGCCTGAATGCAATACATATTACAATAGCCAGGGATGAGGAAAAAGATACAGAAATCCTTGAAACAGAGTTAGAAAAAATAGAGGGGGTAAGCTCTGCGAAGATTGTTGATTACCGAAGAGCCATTGGCTAGAAAAGTCAGGAATTTTACCTAAACTTATCTTTTCTCAAATAAACCTCATAAATATTATCTGAATATTTTCCATTAATAATAGCTTTTTCGTAAATGACATTATTTTTAGATAAATTCTCGTTCTCTAAATCTTCTAATGTAAATACTCCAATAAATACATAATTCTCTATGCTCATAAAAGCCACTCAAAATATAGATTTATAAATCTTATGAAAATATCTTATCTAATAAAATGAAAAAATACAGGGTTGAATATGACAGGGAAAGCTGCATTGGAGCTCTCACATGCATTCAGGAAGACCCTGAAAACTGGAAACTAGATGAAGAAGACATGAGAGCTGACCTTAAAGAGTCAAAAAAAGATGCGAGCAAACAAGGATATTTTATCAAAGAAATAACTGAAAAAGAGCTTCCAATTTACTTGAAAGCAGCGCAATCCTGCCCTGTAAATGTCATCCACATAATTGACTTGAATACGGGCGAGGAGTTGATTTAATATATTTTATCTATCATAAATCTTCTTTCTATGTCCAACTTTTAATTTATAACATTATCTTTTTTTGTTTCCTCTGATAATTCAATGTTTTCTCTAAGGCCTTCTTCTTGGCATTTCATACTCAATTTCCTCTTCATCTTCTTTCTTCTCTGTTTCAAATTCAAAACTAAGCTCTTTGCTCAGCTTCATTAATTCGTTTTTATCTGCCTTTCCTCTTTGAAAATCAAATTCCTTGTCATATACAGGAATAAGATTAAAAACTACATGTTCTGCCCGTGAATTTATAAGCCAGTCAACTCTCTTTGCCTTAAGCTTACTTTTCAAAAATGCAGAAACAAGCTTTGCAACTGCAAGTATGCTATCGCTTATCATCTCAATCTCGCCCAAATGTTTTTTTGGAATGATTAATGCATGTCCTCTTGAAACAGGATTCAGCTCAAGCACAATCACAACATCATTATTTTCTGCAATGATAAAGCTCTCTATGTCTCTTTTTACAATTGAGCAGAATACACACTCTCTCCCTTGCTGAATCATCTTGTTCTTTATCAAAAATTCCTCAAACTGCTGGTCATCCATGCTTTCTACCTGCATTCTCATAGCATCTGACTGGTCAGCAGGAAGCTCTTCTATCTGCTTCATTAATTGGCTTCTAAATTGTTGAATTTCTTGTTTGCTCAGCATAAATAAAAATAAAAGGCAGGTATTATAAATCTATCCAAAAAATGCAAATCCAAAATCCAGCAGTCCGAAAAAATAAGCTGCGAACAAGATGTATGCGCCGAATATTGCAGGCACAAATGGAATGCCGTCTCTTATTACAACATTTTTCCTTGCTTTTTTGATTAAAGCAACATCTTTTTTAGAAAGTCCGCTCCACGAGGGATTTATTATTTTCCCTCTAATCTTAATGGTTTTATACAGCCAATCCCCTTCTCTCACACTTTCATAATCAATTTCTTTTATCATGCTGCCTTTCTCCACAGAGCGGGCATATAAGAACAAAAATGGCGAAACCAAAAATAAAAAGGCGATGAATAAAAATATTTGGTTAACATAAAATGATATAGCAAGAAAGATAATAAAAAATATAAAGGAAATAAATAATAAAAATTTCTTTCTTGAGATTTCCTGCTTAAAATGTTTAGAAAATTCGTTAAAATTGCGTATAGAGACTATCATGCTGTATACAAGCCCGTATAAAGAGCCTACAATCAAGAATAGAAGGATGAAATAAAATGCGTATTCCAGATTTTGTATAATATTACTGCCAATAAAAATAAATGGCCCAAGTGCAATCAGGAGTTTTGCATCCCCTCCTGCAAAAACCCTTGAATAATAAAACAAATTCCCAATAGCTAAAAATATAAAAAATCCCAAAACAGCATAAAGCAATATTAGATAATTATGTGAAAATACTGCATTAAACGCGCCCCATGACAAGCCAAGAGCAAGCAGGCTGAAATTCAATATATTGTCTATCTCCCTTTCTTTAATGTCTTGAACACTTGCCAGTAACATCCCGACAAACCCGATAAAAAATAAAAACTCTTCCATAAATCCTCTTTTTACATTAATGGATAGAATTAATATATTATAAATATTTAGGAAAGTTCATGAAAAGAAACCTTGCATGTTTTTTCATTGTGTTTAAGAGGAGGTTTTATAAAAGGAACCTAGGTTCCTTTTATCTTGTCTAAATCTTCTCTTACCTTTGTGAATGATATTCTAACATGATATTTAAATTCTTTAAGTTCATCGCTCATAGACCACATCTTAAACATTAACATTAAAATAAAAGTTATTATTATACTAAGATCAGTTGGGCTTTTACCAAAAATTCGCCATATTAATAAAATAATTCCAACTATTAATAAAATCCAGAATAATATATCTAATATCACTCTTTTGTTCATTACGTGTTTAAATAATTATTATATAAATATCTTTTGCTTAACGTATAAATTTTAAGAATTATTTACTCACCATTCAAAACACTCTTTATCTCATTAATATGATTCTGGTGAAGTTTTTTGTGAGTTTTCTTATCCTTTGCAATATTTTTCCATCTTCTTGAGTCATTTGCTTTTTCTTTTTTAGTCACTCCATTAATTCTCTCATATTCCTTGATAATGAAATTCAGTGCCTCATTCTTTGTGCTAAATCCATTGCTATTCTTAACCGTTCCTATAAACCTGTCCAAGTCATCAGGAATATTCACCCTTGCAACTACCATTTTTTCCACTTAAAAACTCGTAAAAAACCATATTTAAGCTTTGCTATTGTTGAGAATAAATTAATTATAACAAATTGTTTTTATGGAAAATCAATAAAATGCTTCCTATCAGTCACCTGAAAATCTCTTCCCAATTCTTCATTTAACTCGCTTACAATTTTTTCTATTCCACCTCTCAATTGAGGATTAGGTACAATCACTATTCTTGGTAGAATCGGATCATAAGATTCGTTTACAACTGCAAGTTTCTCTGCAAAAGGATTAAATTGCGTGAATGCTCCTTTACCTTTTTTTATTGTATAATAAAGATCACAATAAGTCATTGGTTCATTACCTGTATAATCATGTAGCTTAAATACTCCAATCATCGGAATATTTGGCCATGTTTCTCGCATTCTTTGAAGAAGTTGCTTTCCATAAGCTTGAAATGTATCTTCAAAATACAATTCTTTTAGCGAATTTGAATGATTTTTCATAATCTCTAATAAAAATAGATATTTATAAATCTTTTGGTGATGTTACTATTTTAAAGTTATTTCATATTTATTTTATTATCTGTATACCATTCTTTGAGAATAAAGTAAGAAAAATAGAAAATTTATAATCTTACATTACTTACAGAATCAATGACTAACATCTTCGAAGTATTTGACAAAACAGGCAGAAAAATCCGTCTGACAAAAGAACGTTGGTCGTATATTCTACAAGACCACTATGACATGATTAATTACCTCTATGAACTGCAGAAAAATCTCATAAATCCTATAAAAATAACTTCTCACAAAAAGGGAAATCTAAGAAATTACTACACCTATCTAAAGTACCGAAGACATCCTGCAAAATTCCTCAAACTAATCTGTTAAGTATTTAAACGGAGAATGCTTTATTCTTACAGCACATTTTGATAAGCACATAAAATGAAAGGATTACTAAATATTTATTATGATGAAGAAGGTGACTTCCTAGAGATAACTATAGCAAACCCTCCCCTAAAAGCTATTGTGAAGATATTCATGAGGATGTCTATATAAGAAGGGATGAAGAAACTGATGAAGTAGTAGGTATAGGTATATTTAATTTCAAAGCGCATACAAAGGACCTAAAAGATATTCTTATCAACGCTCCTATAAAAATCAACTTTGAAGCTATTAAAAATTAAAAGTCAATAGAAAAATCAGCCACAAATTATAGCTGGACAGGATTGAAATCCTAAACCAGTAGTATTTGCTAATAAAGTCTTACAGGTTTCTCCTTTTACCTCATTACTTGGTTTCGCATTAGCTGGCTCAATGGGAACAAATTTTCCATTAACGACACTAACAAAAACATCACTATCTGCTTTCACATCTCTTTTCTGATTACACCACGCATTCTTACTATTTGTCAAACAAGCTGTATTGCATGCGCTAACAACTGTGTCAATATTAGCCCCACCGGTTCCAAAGAATTGCGAGATGTTTGCCCATAAGTTGCCCCACCCCTGTGTAAAGCCGACAACAAGCACGACAAGAACAATAACAGCTAGAACAATAATTACAAGTGTTCCTATTGTTAATTCAGCGCCTCTTTTATTCATCTTTTTACATAAGAGATTAACTATTTAAATATATCGTTAGATTCTTGTTCTAATGCTAAAATTTCTATTCCTTGCTTAGTCCTCTTTTTATTCTCTTCCATATATCTTCTTATCAAAACTTCCAGTTCTGCTAATTCATTATCATCAGGAAGTGCAACTTGCTTGCTATGATTTTCATATGACTCAATACCAACTTTTACACCTGCAAGCTTTTTTCTTTGTATTGCAAAATCTGTTAATCCCTGAAGCTGTCTTACAATAGACTTTACAAAAGCTTCTTTTCCAGTTGCATTTACCCTGACATTGACACTATTCCTACTCACACAATCTGCACTATAAGTCCATTCTTCAGGCCATTTATTGCCATAACGCTCCCTATATATGCTAAAAAAAATATCATATGAAAGGCGCTCAGAAGTAGGTGTACATTTTTCTAAATCCCTATAATTAACCCTGGAATTAATCATGCTAAAACCTCTAAAAATGCATATTTATAATTTATCATGCTATAGCAAATTCTTTATTATATATATCATTTATGATAGTGGCTGAAAAGTGCGGAAAGTGACAAGTGCGGAAATTGCTGGTCAGACGCGCTCGGCGCTCCGCGCCTCGCATAATTGCTCCAGTTAATTTTAATTTCCAAACGCGTTGGAAATTAAACGAACATAAATAGCGGAAAGGCATAAAGCTCTTAAACCTTATTTACCTAATTAAAAAATGGAGCATTATAAGAACTTATTTATTACAATTATTATAACAGTTACAATCTACCTTATTTTATTTTTATCGTTCCAGCCTGTTGAGAGCGGTAATTTAGAGCTTCATATATTAATTGTTATTATAACAATAGTTCTGGGAATATGTGCATATATTCTGCTGCACAGATCAAAAACTGAAAATCAAGAAGCCATAAAGAAGGATAATTACAAAGAGAAAGAGCAAAAATAGAGCAAAAAATCAGGAAAATAATTTTAGGGTGTTCATATCTTTTTTATAAAATCCATCATAGAAACCTTTTCAAACTTCAATATATTGCCTGTCTCGTCATCTATATGTATCCTCAATAAACCCATTCCATTAAGAATGCAGTTGATATTCCATATTCTCTTTCCTTCTGAATTATGCAAAACAGCAATAATCTTGAGTATTTTATCAGTAAGCATATGATTTTTCATCTCATCTTCAATCATTCCCTTTATAGCATCAAGATCAATTTTCGCGTTTCCTTCTAATTTCTCAGGCTTTTTCTTTTGTGTTTCCTTGGATAACTGCACCTTAACGCCTCCGTCAAGAATCAATGCAGCAATCTTTTTCTTGCTCGGCACATAATAATCAACTTGGTGAATATCTTTCTCATTCTCATAATCAAGGACAAAAAAGCCAGCGCATAGATAAGAATCCTTATTATCCTCTATGAACTTCTTGTATTCCCTTGAGCTTTCTAATTTATGCAGATAATGTAAAACCTTCATTTTTATTTATATTAAAATTTAATCGATATTTATAAATATATTGATTAATTGAATTGAGCGTATTTCACTGATAATCTTAATAATGCTGATTCATATTCTTCAATTCTACCATTTCTTTTTGCATAGCTTTTTGCAATTGGTCTTAGGTCATCATCAAAAACAACATTGTCAAATCCTTGAGTTTCAATTACCCTGCCAATTTGCATATATAAATGATATTCGTGTGATTCTCGCCTATGCTGTCTCATGCCTGTTGCTAAACCAACTAAAGCAAAAAGCCCGTATACAATACCATCACCTATTTCAGATTCTTTTAATATATTATATGCTCCTAACCCTGCAAGAATGGCAGATGTGGTGTATATAGCAGTTGCAACAGGTCTTGCTCTTACCCACTCAACAGCGTTCTCTACAATATTATTAAGCTTCATCTTCTTTCATTTATTTCTGTTTTCAGGTCATTTATAAATTTATCAGTATCAGCGCCAAATTCTACTTTTTTATTCCCTCTTCTTCTTACTGCAATTGTCTTTCCTTTTTCTTCCTTATCTCCTACAACAATTGTGTAATTTACTTTCATAATTTCAGCGTCTCTGACTTTTGCATCAATTGTTATATCGCGGAAATCGTTGTCTGCTCTAAATCCTTCTTTTCTGAGTTTATCATAAACATTTTGTGCATATTTTAAATTCCTGTTTGTAAATGAAAGTACCCTGACTTGAATAGGAGCAAGCCATAATGGAAGATTCCCGTTTAAATGCTCCAGAAGAATTCCTATGAATCTTTCCATTGAGCCAAATATTGCTCTATGTATTAAGATTGGAATGTAAATTTTATTGTCTTTTCCAGTGTATTCAAGTTCAAATCTCTTTGGCATCTGCATATCTAATTGTATTGTTGCGCACTGCCAGCTTCTCCCTAAAGAATCCTTAATGTGAATGTCTATTTTAGGCCCGTAAAAAGCTCCTTCTCCCTTGTTTACTTTATATTTCACTTTTGCCTTCTTCAACGCATTTTCCAATGCATTCTCTGCAATCTCCCAGTCTTTTTTGTCTCCCATGAATTTCTCCGGGCGTGTTGATAACTCTGTGGAGTAATCAAAATTAAAGGTTTCTTTGTATATTTCTTTAACCAATTCAAAAATATTAATAATCTCTTGCTCAACTTGCTCTAACGAGCAAAATATGTGCGCGTCGTCCATTGTTATTTTTATTACCCTGAACAATCCTGCCAAAACTCCTGAAAGCTCTTTTCTGTGAACTGTTCCAAATTCAAACATTCTTAATGGCAAATCTTTATATGAGCGGGTTTTAGTTCTGTAAACAAGCATCATTCCAGGGCAGTTCATTGGTTTGACAGCCGCATTTCTATTTTCGTAATCTGTAAAGAACATATTTTCTTTATAATGCTCCCAATGCCCTGAAACTTTCCAAAGCTTGTTTTCAAAGATAAACGGAGTCAAAATTTCTTTATAGCCAAATTTTTTATGTAATTCCCTTGAAAAATTAACTAATTCATTAAAAACAGCCAGCCCGTTTTCATGCCAGAAAACACTTCCTGGCGCAGACTCATTAAAGCTGAACAAATCAAGCTTTTGCCCGATAATCCTGTGGTCATTTTCTTTCAGCTTTGAAGTGTCAAGTTTTGTCCTTGAAATCTCTTTTAAAAGACGGGAAGTATCATATTTCTCCTCAATAATTCCAATTTTTGAAATGTTTTCATCTTTTTTTCCTTTGATTCCCTTCCTTATCTCCCTGCTTAGCTCAGCAAGCGGATGCCCTTTGCATTTCAATTCAAACTCTTTGTAATATCCAAAAGGAGCGCGATGCACTTCATAATCTTTTTTCAACAGCATCTCTGCTTTTTCCAACACAGATAATGCAAGATTTGGCTTTGCCAAATCACTTGACAAATGTGCATATGGATACAACAATATCTTTTTAACCTTAACTTGAGAAGCAATATCTTTTATATTTTCAACATAATCATCAGCAGTTTCAATATCATCCATTGATTCAACAGCAGTTAATACAACAAGCACTTCTTTAATCTCTTCCCCTTTTTCTCTTTCTTTAGAAAGCTGCTCAGGCTCCTTTATTGCCTTTTTAACTGGTTTGAATTTAATATAATCGCAATGCAGGCTGATAAATCTCATAGCACTCTAATCAAAATCAGATTTATAAAACTAGCGATGATTATAGAATAAATTTGGAAATTAAAGATGATAACCATTCATTATTAATAACATGTCTTATTATTTTGGATTAGTTTTTTAGAACTTTATTTAATTTATAATCTATATTTTAATCTTCGTATAATTTATTCTGGAACTCTGTAAGTAATTGCCCCTGTAACTGTTCTGGAAATTGCTCCGCCTGTCTTCCTATATTTAATCGTTATATCGCCTCTATAAGTTCCAGATGGAGAGCAACCAACTGCATTAATAGTTTCTGCATCACTTGCAGTAATAACTAATTCTGGGCTGAAAACAACACCGCAACTTGTGCCATCAGTGCTGGTTGAATTTACCTCCAAGATATCATAGCTTTCAGCAGCGCCATTCCTGATAACAAAAGCAACAGCAGTACTGTTTACTCTGTGCTCTTCGCATGTAAATGGCGCTGTTAAAGCGCAGCTATTTGATGTAAATCTGCCAGGATTTGTCAAGAAGAATGCTAATACTCCAATAACCACAATAGCTGCCAGAATCGCCCACCCGTAAGTGATCAGAAATTCCATTGCTGCCTGACCTCTTTTGTCCATGTCAACCATTTTCATAATAATAGATTAATAGGTGATATATAAAGTTTTTTATCATATCAAAAAAACCCTCTTGTTTACCACATGTCAAAAACTTTCAGTTTTTGAGCACTATCAAAATCATCAGATTTTGAAGTACTGAAGTATGTGGTTTTCAATTTCTGACATAAAAAACTAATTAAAAATCTTATCCAATCTAAAAATCAGCTTTCTAAATTAAATTAAGTAAAAAATAAAAAAATAAATTTAAGGAACTCTGTATGTAAGTGTTCCAGTAACTGTCTGGTTAAGTGCTCCGCCTACTTTGCTATAAATTAATACTAAATCGCCTCTAAATGTATTTCCACTTAATCCTGTACATCCGCCTAAACTAAGCGGACTAGCAGCAGTTGCTCCCGCAAGAATTGTTGTTGCACTAGTTGTAGCACATGAAACGCCGTTGGTAGCACATGAAGCACAAGTAGCATTTACCAAGTTCACAATATAATTATCAGCAGCGCCATTTCTTAAAACAAGAGTAACTCCCGTATTGTTCACAGCATATTCTTCGCATGTGAAAGGAGCTGTAAGTACGCAACTATTAGATGTAAATCTTCCAGGATTTGCCAAGAAAAATGCTAAAACCCCAATTGCCACGATAGCTGCTAAAATCGCCCACCCGTAAGTGATCAGAAACTCCATTGCTGCCTGACCTCTTTTATACATCATCTTTAAACCTCCTTTTTATGATAATAATTATTTTTATTGGGCAAATATACTATATAAATCTTTCGCTCAATCCGACGATTATTCTATTCTTAATTTTTTCCTTCCAACAATTTCCAAAATCCTTATGCCATTTTTCTTTATGCGTTTCTGCAGAGTCTTGTCCATTGTCCCGACAATAACATCATTATTTTTTGCAAAATTAATAATCAGATTATCAACATGCCCATCTCCAAGATTTATCTTTCTAATATCAGCTATCATTTTCAACACAATATCAGCAACATCCTTATCTCTAACACTTCCTTCTCTCTTAATCCCTTCAAGTTCTAAAATAACACCCATAGGTATAATTATATTGCCCTTTCCTAATTCTTCCAAAAAATCAATCTTTTCTTTAACACAATACATTAAAAAATTTGTGTCAAGAAGATATTTTACCATAAAACTATAAAAATATTGAATTAATAAGATTTACTATTAGCTTTATAACTTATATGAGTATGTATTAATTAGATTTAATTCAAGAAGTAATAAATAATGAAATTATTGCATATTATTAATTAGATTTATTAAGTCTATTTCATCTATAAAATTATGAAGGAAAAAGAGCATATTATTGATTTGCTTGAAAACACAAAAAGAGCAATAAAAGAAAAAAATGTCAGGCTTCTTAAAGAATTAAGCAATCAAACAATCCATTCAGCGTCTGTTTACCAAGATCCTGACAACATCGCCATTGCAGTAATAATTTATATGCTAAGCAAAATCATAGAAAGAAGGCATTATCTGCATAAAGATATAGAAAATCTAATTGGAATATATAATAAATGTATCTCAAATTCTATAATAGCATTAAAAAAGGACAATGAAGTAATATGCAGAACAGAAATAAAAAATATTATATCATCTATCAACAAACTTTCTGGAACACTTAAGCAAGAGATAAAAGATGTTTTGAAAAAGGCAAAAATCAACAAAGCATCTAAAATCTATGAGCATGGAATAAGCATGAGGCAGACAGCTGATCTTCTTGGCATATCAGTATGGGAGCTTATAGAATACGCTGGAAAAAAACAAGAGCGCACAAATTTGATAATAAGCCGTAACGAAAAGGAAAGAATAAAAATTGCTCTCAATATGTTCACATGAAAGAAAAAATAAAAACAAAAGAAGAACTTATTAACATATTAAATAAAGAAAGAAAAAATAAAAATATAATATGGACAAATGGATGTTTTTACCTTATTCATGATGGTCACAAAAATTATCTTAAAGAAGCAAGATCTTATGGAGATATTCTTATAGTTGGAATTAATTCAGACAGTTCAATTAAAAAATTAAAAAATAGGAATCCTATAAAAAATGAGTATGAAAGAGCCCTAGACCTAGCAGCACTTCCATATGTAAATTATGTTATCATATTCAATGAACTATCTCCATTAAAGATATTAAAACTAATAAAACCGAGTGTGTATGTAAAAGGCGGAGATTATACAATAGATACCATAAACCAAGAAGAAAGAAGATTTATAGAAAGCTATGGTGCTGAAATCAAGATAACACAGCTTACAAAAGGAGTCTCAACAACAAAATTGCTTCAAAATGAAATGCCTTATTTTTGACTCTAGCTCCATAATTAATCTTGCATTAAATGGGTTGACAGATTTGCTTGTAAAACTAAAAAAAATATTCGGGGGAAAATTTATAATTTCTAGCCATGTAAAATATGAGGTAATTGATCATCCTTTAAAAATCAGAGAATTCAAGCTTAATGCATTAAAAATAAAAAAATTAATTGATTCTAAAATAATAGAATTCCCGGAATCCATAAGTCTATCCAAATTAGATATAGAAAAAAAGATAAATGAGATTATTAGAGAAGTAAATCATGCATATACGGCAGATGTACCAATATCTTTAGTTCATCAAGGAGAGGCTTCATGCCTTGCAATTTCCCTTCTTTTAACAGAAAAGAATATAGATAATGCAATAGTTATTGATGAAAGAACAACCAGGCTTATTGTAGAAATGCCAATAAACCTGAAAAAATTATTAGAAAAAAAGCTTCATACAAATATAAATTTGGATGAAAAACATATTTCTAAATATAAAAATATAAAAATTATAAGAACTCCTGAGATTTTATTTGTAGCATACAAAAATAATCTACTTGATATAGAAAACAAAGAAGATCTTGATGCTTATTTATATGCAGCTAAAATAAAAGGTACTTCAATTGCAGAAGAAGAGATTAAAGAAATTGAGTCAATGGGATAATTCTTGCGAAGATTTGCACTTGTCACTTTTCGCACTTTTCAGACACTAACATAAAGCATTTATAAAATAAAAGACTTATTATATAGATCTACTATGTTCTATAAAGATTTAGATTTCCGAAAAGAATTAGTAAGAAATTTTATTCGAAATAATCCTAAAGCCACTCATAAAGAGATAAAAAAGAAGTTGCATACAAAAGTAGATAAGGTCTATAAAGGTAAAATGGCTGAAGCATTCAAAGATGCAGGAATCCAACCGCCAAGAACTTTTGAGAGAAAGACAAAGGATGAAAAAAGACTGATATTAATTGACTATGTTAGGAAAAACCAAAAGGCAGGAGGACATATAATAAGAAAAGATACTAAAATTAATTTCTTTACTTTATTTAAAACAACCGAAGAAATGTTTGAGGCAGCAGGTATATATTATCCTAGAAAGGAATTTCGGGATCTTAGAAATAAAGAAATAGAATTAAAGAAAAAACAGATAATAGAAGTTGTAAGAAATGATCCTTTGCTGAGTATTGATAAGATAGGTAGACAATTGAAGACACATCCATACTCATTATTTAAAAATGCTGAGGAGATTTATAATTTGGCTGAGATACCTTTCATAGAGGGAGGTGCAAAAAGAAGAATAAACAAGCAAAATCAAGTTATTGATTACATAAAACAGAATACTCTCGCTACCCAAAGAGAAATTAATATGGCATGTAAAACTCATGTTCAGCTTATTTTTAAGAATGGTATTTTTGAAGCATATCAAAAGGCAGAAGTTTCTTTTCCATTTGAAAGATTAAAAGTACATGGAAGTGCTATAAAGTCTATTGGCGAAGAATCTAGAATCTTTGAGAAGGAAATTGCTGAAAAATTATCAGGTTATGGTAAGGTTGATAGATTAGTTAAAACAAAGAGAGGTTTTGCAGATGTGATCTTAGAGCGAAATAAAAGAAAAGCAGTGATTGAAATAAAAAATTATAAAGCTCATGAAATATCAATATCTCAAGTTAAACAACTAAATAGGTATTTGGAAGATATTAATACTGATTTGGGATTTCTAATATGCCTTAAAAAACCTAAAAAAGATAACTTTTTAATGGAATGTAATAAGATATTTATAATATTAGAATCTGAATTGACTAAGATTCCTTATATTATGGATCTGTAGTTTAATGGTAAAATTTTCGGCTCCAGTGATTCATGAAGTAACCGAAAGTCGGGGGTTCGATTCCCTCCAGGTCCATTGAGAAAAAGTGTTCCAGAAAAGTAAGATTAAATGGCTTATGTTCCATTAGATTTCATGGATAAAATCGGCATTCATAATTCTGAAAGGGAAAAGGAATTTAAAGATTATATAAAAGAACTAAAAGCAGAATTAAAGGAATAAGTAACGGCCAATTTTCCATCCAAGATATATTATTGCTAAATAGCCTATAATTATTATAATTCTATATTCCCAATTTGCATACTGCCACATTAATTTAACATTTTTCATTCTTGCTTCTTCCAGTTTTTTCTTTAATAATTTAATCTCAGTTTGAGGGGGCATTATTTATTATAGATATATTAATGCGTTCCCCACAGACATATGTCGTAGGTTAGAATAACTTATGGAACGCATTATAAACCTCTGCCGGAGTTTTATTTTCTAAGCTTGTATGAGGTCTAAAATGGTTATATCTCATTCTGAAAAACTCTAAATCTCCATTAC
>JACPGZ010000061.1 GCA_016188895.1 Candidatus Pacearchaeota archaeon | reverse complement strand
CAATATCTTTAGAAATAAAAGAAGAATTAAATGAAATTTTAGGTAAAAAATTTAATAAATATGATTATATTAATAGAGGAAATAATTTAGGACGTGAACAATTATCTAAATTGCTTGAACAAGTTCCATTAGGAATTACTAATCCTATTGGTCCATTAAGAACAATAGTTAATGCAGATATATTTTGGGATAAAATTAAGAGCGTTAAAAAAGTTATTGAGCAAGGTTATGTATATGATATTTCTGTTCCAGAATGTGAGAATTTTATTTGTGAAAATATTATTGCTCATAATACCCTCGAGCTTCCAGCAGATTACATGAGAAAACTCGGCTATGACATTCTAAGGATGAAAGTCCGCTCTGCATTGCTTGAATCAAAAACAGAGTTATCTGCGCAGGAAGGGATAAGAACATCTTTAAGACTGGGAGATTCAGCGCTTATAGTTGGAGAGGTGAGAAGCGAGGAGGCAAGCGCATTATACGAGGCAATGCGTGTTGGAGCTCTTGCAAATGTTGTTGCAGGAACAATCCATGGTTCGTCTCCATATTCTGTTTTTGACAGAGTTGTAAATGATCTTCAAGTTCCAATAACAAGCTTTAAGGCAACAGACCTTATTCTTGTGACAAATCCTATCAAAAGCCCTGATGGACTGCATTCATACAGAAGAGTCATGCAGCTTGCAGAAGTGAGAAAGCACTGGACCAAAGACCCTCTTGAAGAAAAAGGTTTTGTTGATTTGTTAAGATACAATGTTGAAAAAGACCAGCTTGAGCCAACAGATGATTTGATAAATGGAGATTCAGAAGTTATAAAAGACATTGCAGCAAATGTAAAGGGATGGGCTGGAAACTGGGATGCTGTTTATGATAACATCATGCTTAGGGCTCAAATCAAAGAAGAAATTGTAAGCACTGCAAAAAAGCTGAAAAATCCTGCAATCCTAGAAGCTGACTTTAATGCGCAAGCAAACAATGCTTTTTACACAATCTCTGACAAAATCAGAAAAGAAATAGGGCTCCCATCATCAGACCGCGTCTTTCCTTTATGGAAAAACTGGCTGAAGAATGCTATGAAAGGGTTGTGAAAAAATCATTTGTTAAATGCCAAAGCCCGCCGCAACTGACATTCTTACGTTTTATACATACACTAAATTCTTCTCCAATTTCTAGAGGATTACAAATGCTTAAATTTTGTTCCACGCTTAGAACTTTAAGTCTATATTTCAACCAATCAGAATCTGAATTATTCTCCAAAACTTCTACTTTAAATACATCTGCATCTTCGTGATAAAATGCAACATCTCCTTGTTCATAATCTCCTTCCATATTAAACTATTAATTTTCTTTTTTATTATGCTGCTTCAATGCCAACATTAGCAGATGTTCTTCTGTTGAACATCTTACAACAGCGCATCCATTTTCAAATTCAAGTCCTTTAATTCTTTCCAGTAGGGGTTCTTGTGGAACAACATTACTTCCTTCGTCACTAATTCTTAATATTTTGACAGTTGTATAACCTGTTTCAGGATTACTTAAATGCTCTCTTGCAAATCTTGCTGCAATTATTAAAGCATTCATCCTTGCAGAATCATAAGAACTAGCTTTGAATTCTTCATTTCTTTCAATATAATCAGGATATTTTACACCAAAACCGGGTGAAACCCCTCCATCAATCCCAAAAAGTGCAGTATATTTCATTTCTAATACCTCCAATAACTATAATAAGGATCATATCTCATAGGCATATAATCTCTGTACGGAGCATAATATCTGTCTGGCGAATAGAACTCTCTTCTAGGATCAAAATAAGTGTATGAATAAGGTCTATAGTAAGGCCTGTAATATGGCCTTCTTTCTACAAAAGTTGTTTGAGAAAATACAGTTCTTCCGTATCTGTCATAGCTACTTGAAACAGTTCTCTCATATGTTTGATATCCACCATAATAATCATAGTGATAAGCAGAAACAACACTCAATGCAACTAATATTGCAAGCAATGTCACAAAGATTCCTATAACAATCCCTTTATTATTCATAACAAGAATCTATTTTACCAAATATTTAAAGATAATTGTAATTTATTATATGTTAATATTTTCGCAATCTATCAATAAAACTCCTTAGATTATTTCTTCCATTAACTACTTCTTGTGCTGCTCTTAACTCACTAAATATACTCGCTACTCTTTTAGCTTCACTGCCTTTAAAATATTTTTCTGCATTTAGAATAACATTATATGCCTTATCTGTAATATAAAATGGCCTCTCTATGCTTCGCAGGATAAGAGGTGCATAATCAATAAGCTTCTCGTCAAGAGTTAATAAGTACTTATTTTTTATCTTAGCTTCTATAATATCTATTTCCATTGGCAACCAATTCTTGAGCCCTCTTAAAAATTCCTTGCTGTCTGCCCTGTTATCAGAGTAAACAAAAAATGACCTTTTCATAATTAAATAAATATGCCATCAATATATTTTATAATAATTATTGCAATAAGATATATGAATTTTTGCTGATATCAAGACAACCTTTATTAATCTGTTTTTCTTCTCATCTCTGACTAAAAAAGGAGGAGTTTCCCTTAGTATCCGGGAAGGGGTCTAAGGGGAAACGTAGTTTCCCTTACATGGACGCATCTGAAATAATTAGGAAATACGAAAAAAAGCTCGGGCAGAATGTAGAGGTTGAAGAGCCTGCTGATTTTAGCCAGGAGTATCAGAGATTTAGGAAAGAGATGGCTCCAGAACTTACAAGATATGAAAATCTTGCAAAGTCATTTGGCTCAATAATAAGAATAAGGCCATCTCATAAAGATAGAGAAAAAATCCAAAACTATATAGACACTGCTCGCTTAGAGATAACCCCTGAAGATGCTCTTTCATTTGCAGCAACATCATTTATACTGATATTTGTAACAGCTATTCTTATTTCAGCTTTGATTATATTTCTTACAAGCAGCATTCCTTTCCAGTTTTTTTTATTTGCAATTATAATTGATTCATTCATCTTCTATTATCTTTATACAAAGCCGAAAAGAATAGCAAATAAATATAGATTAAAGGCGTCATCGCAGATGGTGCAGGCAGTTCTTTATGTTGTAATATATATGAAAAATGCAAGCAATCTTGAAAGAGCAATTGCATTTGCAGCCCGCAATCTGCAATATCCTCTTGGATTGGATTTCAAAAAGATTTTTTGGGATGTAGAGACAGGAAAATTCAGCACAATCAAGGAAAGTTTAGATGCATACCTAGAGACCTGGCGCGATTACTCGCCGGAATTTATTGAGGCATTTCACCTTGTAGAATCAAGTCTGTATGAGCCCCTTGAACCAAGAAGAATACAAATTCTTGAAAAAGCCCTTAATGTAATACTTGACGGAGTTTATGACAAAATTTTGCGTTACTCGCATGATGTAAAAGCCCCATTAACAAATCTTTATATGCTTGGCATAATTCTTCCTACACTTGGCTTGGCTCTGTTGCCTCTTGCATCAACGCTGCTTGGAGGATTAATCAAATGGTATCATATCTTTATTTTGTTCAATCTTCTAATCCCGTTTCTCGTGTTTTATCTTACAACAGAAATAACATCAAAACGTCCAGGAGGTTATGGAGAATCAGATGTTATAGAATTACATCCTCTTTATCCACAATATAAAAGCAATATTCCATATTTATTATCTTTCATCATTGTGCTTCCAATAATTATCATCGGAATCCTTCCGTTTATCTTTCAGTTTACACCTCTTCCAGATTATCTAGGAATGCTGAAAGACCCTTCATTTTCAGATTTAGGATTAGGCTCTTCTGATACCAAGCTTTTTGATTTCAAAATAACATCAACTGGAACAAAGGGGCCTTTTAGCCAGTATGCCTTGATTTTATCCTTGTTTATTCCGCTAGGATTTGCATTATTTTTCTCAATTGCATTAAAGATGAAAACTAAGGAAATTATAAAGTCAAGAGAGGAAAATAAAAAATTAGAGGATGAATTTTCATCGTCATTATTCCAGCTTGGCAATAGGCTTGGAGAAGGAATTCCAGCAGAGATAGTTTTTTCGCATGTTGCAGAATCAACAAAAGGTCAGGTGACAGAGAGCTTTTTCAAAACAATAAATACAAACATACAGCAGCTTGGAATGTCTCTTGAGGATTCTATCTTTAACAAACAAAGAGGCGCTCTTATATTTTTTCCATCAAACCTTATTGCAACAAGCATGAAAATACTGATAGAAAGCGTGAAAAAAGGTCTTAATATTGCGGCACAATCCATTATTGCAATTTCAGAATATGTCAAGAACATAAAACGAATAAATGAAAGGCTCCGCGATTTGCTTGCAGAAATTATTTCAGATATGAAAAGCAACATGAATTTCCTTGCCCCTCTTCTATCAGGAATTGTTATTGGATTGGCAAGCATGATAACATTAATATTGAATCAATTGCAGTCAGCTATAGGAGCAACAGAGACATCAGCACTTGGCATAGGCAATATTACAAATATCATAAGTATATTTAATCTTGAAGAAATGATTCCTCCCTACTTTCTTCAGATAGCAATTGGCTTGTATATAATACAAATTGTTTTCATTATTACAACTACTTTGGTAACAATTGATGCAGGTGAAGATAAATTAAAGCGTGATTATGAAATGGCAAGAAATCTTAAAAAATCTCTTTATCTTTATATAATTACAGCTGCCATAAGCATAATATTGCTAGGATTAATATCATCTGCAGTGCTTGGAGGTCTGAAACTATGAAAGCCCATTCCAAACCCATTACGCATAGCCCACTCCATAGGGCATCGGAGTATAAAATGAAAACAATTGTAATAAGTCTTGGAGGAAGTATTCTTGTTCCAAATGAAATAAATATTAAATTTTTAGATGAATTTAAAAAATTTCTAAAAAAACACGAAAAAAGATACAAATTTATCATAATAACAGGTGGCGGCTCAATTGCCCGCAAATATATTTCAGCTCTTAAAGATTTTCCAATAAAGACGCAAAGCATGATTGGAATTGCAGTAACAAGATTAAATGCCCGCTTTCTTACTTATTTCTTAGGAAAAGATACTAACGATACAATTCCGCAAGACATGCATCAAGTAAAAAGTCTTTTAACTAAAAATAACATTGTTGTATGTGGGGCTTTAAGATATGCTGAAAAGGAAACATCTGATTCAACATCTGCAAAACTTGCTCATTTTTTAAAAGCAGAATTTATAAACATGACAAATGTTCCAGGACTGTTCACAAAAGACCCACGCAAATTCAAAGATGCAAAGCTAATCCAAAAAATCTCTTGGAAAAAGTTCCATGCAATAGCAAAATCATTAAAATATGAGGCAGGACAGCATTTTGTCCTTGACCAGCATGGCGCAGAAATAATAAAAAAGCATAAAATAAAAACATATATAATCAATTCTAATATTAAAAACCTTGAAAATCTAATTCAAGGGAAAAAGTTTACTGGCACTGTTATTTTTGGCTAACTATCTTCTCTTCCTCCACATCGCAACAATAACAATAACAAGAACAACAAGCAAAACAACAATTCCAGCAACAATAATATTGAACAATGTGCTTTTCAGTTCTTCGACTTTCTCTTCCTCAACACCTTTAGCAATCTTCTCATTCACGCTATTCTGCTCCAATCCCATCACAATACTTGCTTTATCCTCTTCAAATCTCTCAATTCCCATGAATATTTCTCTGTTTCCAACAATAATTGGAAGTGCTTCATCTCTTGGAATTAAATAATCTCCTGAAAATGACTTGACAACAACTCCTTCATCTGTAATAACAAAACTCAGCTCATAAGAACTTCCATAAACATCAATGATAATGCTTTCCTCTTTATCAATCTCAATTGAAGATGTTGCTCCTTCAACAATATCAATCTTTTCTATTTGAGGAATTAGTATTGTTTCATTTACAGGCTTTGCAATAATCTTTGGAGCTCCGCCGCCTCCGCCTCCAGATGTTCCAGAGTCTTGTGTAGGGCACTGCCCGCAGTCTGTTGAGCATGAAGAGCATGATTCTCCAATGCTTGAATCACATATTGCATCTCCGCAATATCCAACAATAGCTGTGCTTGAATTAATTCTAAATACTATAGTTTCAGTTGCTTCTGCATTTGTTAATGCTAAATGAGAAGAATCAACTAATCTTGCCCTCAAATTATGAATTCCTAATGGAACATTGTTAAATCTTATTGTATTGTTATCTATACGAGCAGCATATTGTGTTATTCCTGTTATTAAATTCAGTTCTACAATGTTTGAGGGAGTATTGTAAAACATAAACTCGTCATTGAATGTATATCCAGAAACATTGCTCAATGAAAAGTGTATGTGATTTCCGCCTTTTCCTCCAATCACAAAATTAATAGCATTAAATGTTACTGTCACATTAGTTGTGTTTTCTCCTGCTCCTATCATAATTACATCATTATTCAAAAGAGAGATTATTTGTATTGTTGCTGGAGGAGGGATTAAGCAAGTGCAATTCAATAAGCATCCGCTGGAGCATAAAGCATTGTCACTTCCATCGCACTGCTCTCCTGTTTCTTGGACATTATTCCCGCATGCTGATGCAGTTATTCCAGTGCATTGAGAGTT
>JACPGZ010000059.1 GCA_016188895.1 Candidatus Pacearchaeota archaeon | reverse complement strand
TGTATCTGCAACAAAGAAAAGAAACATGTACCATGAAGCAAAAGTAAAATATTGGGCTTATAATCTTCTTCAAGGAGTTACTTGATTGTTAAATAATAGCTAATGCTATGTTATAAATCGAGAGTTATACAACACAGCAGTTTTCAAAAAACGAGTTGTTATTCCTGAAAAATAATTCCATATAAAGCTTTAAAAATACACTTTTTTTAGTTAAATTCATGAAAGCAATGATTGTACAATTCAGGCGGGGAAGGCACACATACAAACCAGGCCATTTTATTATAAATGTCAGTGCGAAAAGCAGAAAAGACGCTGTAAAATTTGTCGGGAAGGAAGTTGTATGGAAATCCTCAAGTGGAAAAGAAATAAAAGGAAAAATTGCAGCTCCCCATGGAAACAAGGGTCTTGTCCGAGCAATATTTGAAAGAGGCCTGCCAGGCCAGGCTGTTGCATCAGAAGTGGAGGTAAAATAAAATGGCGAAAGGAATTGCGAGATCAATAAATATGTTTACACATCCTAAAACTGAAATAGATATTAAAAATGTAATTTTTTATCAGGTTGATAATATATTAACTTTAGAAAATCCAAGAGAGATAAATATAGGATGTTTTAATACACATCTTTGCTATGATTTTAGACTTGTAGAGGGAAATGAGATTGATGTAATTCTCCCAAATAGAAGTCAATATTTTGATAGAGAAGATCTTGCTTCTTGGATTGAATGGTTTGACAACAAGCATTCTGCTGATAATTTATCACAAAAAATAATTTATATAAGAGAAGCAGGTACTGTTGAATTTTTACATATCCCTACAAGGAGGTTATATTAGTAAAATGGCGCTTCGTAAAGCATCTTCGTATTCAAAAAAAAGATTTGTGCCATATACAAGGCATAGCAAGGTAAAAAGCAAGGCATATATTAAAACAGTGCCTCAGCAAAAAATTGTTAAATTTACAATGGGGAGCGTCGCAGCATTTAACAGAAATGAGTTTCTATATGTGCTGCATGTAAAAAGCAAAGAGAATGTATTGATAAGAGATAACGCACTTGAATCTGCAAGAGTGCTTTTAACAAAAGAGCTCGATACTCATTTACAAGGGCAATATTATTTCGCTCTTAAAGTTTTTCCGCATCATATTCTTCGTGAGAATAAGATGTTGACAGGAGCTGGTGCAGACAGAATGCAAACTGGAATGCAATTATCATTTGGAAGCGTCATTGGAAGAGCAGCTATTGTTAAAAAAGGAGCTGAAATATTCTTATTTGCAACAAACAATGAAAAGAACATATCAACAATTAGATTAATAATCGATAAGATTAGGTCAAAATTGCCATGCAAAATTTCTGTAGAATTTGAGAAGTTGGGTTAATTTTAAAAAGACAGATTTCTTAAATAAGAAATGAAAAAGAAGCTGAATCAACAGCAATATATGATTATTATAGGAATAGCGATAATTTCCGTATTTGTTATTTATATTTTATATCAGAATTTTTCTGGGAATGGAGGAATTTTATCTATAAAAAAAGAATCAATAACACCAAAAATTCTTTCTCCTGTTTCAGAGAATTTAGGTGATAAAACTAAATTAGATACATTTCAGGTGGAATTTGACCAGCCTGTATTCAATTTAAAAGCGTCTGATCTTTCTATTAATGGAATCCCTGCTAAAAATATTGTAGGAAGCGGCGCAGGCCCGTATATTTTTTACGGATTTTCACTCCCTGATAAAGGAAATATAAAAATTGTCCTTTCGTCTGGAAATATAAAAAATCAAGAAGGCGATTCTTTCGCCGGTTATTCATGGACACTTAGATTATTCAAGTATAATGAAGATGATGACGGAGACGGCATTACCAATCAGATAGAAATAGAAAGAAAAACAGACCCGACAAAAAAAGACACAGATGGAGATGGTATGGACGATGCCTATGAAATAAATAATAACTGCCTAAATCCAAATTTTGATGATTCACAAGCAGACCCGGACAATGATGGAATAAAAAATTACCAGGAATATCGCGGAGGAACAGCTCCCTGCAGATAATTACTTATTTTATAAAAATTTATTGTCATTTAGTTCGTATCTCAACAATATCCTTGTCTTTCAACTCATGTTTTAATCCAACTTTCTGCCCTGGGAACTTGCTTGAAGGGCCCCAAATCAGGATTTCTTTTATCTGCGTTTCTGGAATACGGATTTTTTTTGCAACATCCATAACTATCGAGCTCTTTGGAAGCACAAAAGGCCGCTCGCTTGGATTTTTTCCAGGCTCTTTGGAATAAACACGAATAATATCATATGATTGAACTATCTTTTCTTTTAGTTCATTGATGTTTTCTCCTGTCAATGCAGAGATGATGACAAAATTATACCTTCTTGATTTCAAATAAGATTCTATTTTTCTTTTTTCATTTTCAGTTAGCTTGTCTGCCTTGTTAAAGACAATAATTCTTTTTCCAAATGTTTTAGAAATAAATTTCTCAATCTCATCTATTTCTCGCAAAGAAGAAACAACAATCAAAAGAGTATCAGCAGTATTAACAATGCCAAAGTCACAATATTCCGAGTTAATTGCAGGCATATCAATAACCTGCATAGTTATCCCCTCATAATTCAATGCACCTAAAAGCAGCTCTTTTGTCACAAAGTTATATGCGTCTATGGCAGGATTTGTATTAGTAAGCAGTTTCATAATAGATGATTTTCCACTCTGCGTAAAACCAACAAGCACTGCTTGCAAACCTTCTTTTTTAATCCCACGCTTTCCAGATCTCTTTTTTTGCTTTTTTGATTGCTCTAGTTTTTCTTTAAATTTTATTAACCGTTTTTTTAATTCAGCTAACATTTTTTCACTACTTTTATGTTTTGGACAGAATCTAATCATTTCTTTAAGCCAGTATATTTTTATCTTCAATATTGGGAGAATTAAGATATTCTTTCTGTGCTTTCAAATATTCTGGACCTTGATTTGTACTACCCATTATAATTCCATGTTTCAGAATTTTCTACTATTTATATGTTTATGTCAGAAATTGAAAACCACATATTTCAGTATGTGGTAGTAACAATCTTACTTTCAATTTCTGAGCATCCCAAAAACCCAACGAACAAACAAGAGGGTTTTTTTGATAAAAATATATAAATAAAATAATTTAAAGCTATTTATGAAAAAAGGAGCTATATTAATATTATTAGTAATTAGCATGTTTTTTATCCCAGTAGGCTCTAATGACAGCAATAAAGAACTAAATGTTATAGTAACTATTGATGATTCTGGCTTGGGAAAAGTAAATGCAATTAAAGAATTAAGAAAGAGCAATATAGAGAAGATTGCTGAATTGAGGCATGATTTTGGTGATAAGATTGCTATAACAGTTGATGAAGATGAATTAAATAAAATCAAACCATATATCAAAGATATAAAAGAAGAGCGCAAACTCAGGATTTTTCTGCAGGATAGTGTTCCCCTTGTAAATGCAACACAGGTATGGGGCATTCAGGTTAAAGGGATTAACATAACAGGCATAGACGAAACAATATGCATCATAGATACTGGAGTAAATTTCACCCATTCTGATCTTGCAGGAAAGAATGTAAGCTGCGTTGTTGATTGCGTTGGAAAGCAATGCGTTGAAAATTGTTCTATAGGAGATGATCATGGGCATGGAACACATGTTGCAGGAATAGTTGCAGCAAAAGGAGGAATAAATGGAGTTGCCATTGACGCAAAAATCCTCGCAATAAAGGTTCTTAATGCATCTGGGAATGGCGATGAAAGCGATCTTAAAGCAGGGATTGACTACTGCGTAAACAAAAGCACAGCATATAATGTAAGCGTGATAAGCATGTCGCTTGGCACAGACCTGCTTTATTCAACATATTGCGACTCTGATTATGTGATAGGAGCAAATCTAACAGGAGCCATAAACGACGCAATTGCAAAGAATATCTCAGTCATAGCGGCAACTGGAAATGATTTCAATAAAAATTCAATAGCATCTCCGGCATGCATTCAAAATGCAACAGCTGTAGCATGGAGCAACAAAGATGATACTGCAAATTCTCAATCAAATAGCAATAGTATAACTGATTTGATTGCACCTGGAAGCAGCATTAATTCCACTAGCGGTAAATCTCTTGTTGGATGTAGCACAAGCGGCTCATATATGATTTGCTCTGGCACATCAATGGCAACCCCGCATGTAGCAGCAGGCTTCGCATTGCTAAGACAATTTGCCCGCCTTGATGCAAACAAATTTTTTCTTCCTAGCGAGATTGAAAACGAGTTTAAATTAACAGGAAAAAGAATACAAGATTCAAATGGAATAAACTTCTCCCGCATATCTATTTATGAGGCAATTAGGCATTTTGCAGCCCCAGATGTTTTTCTTGTAAGCCCTTTAAATGCAACAATAACAAACAATAATCAAACTGATTTTACATGTAATGCAACAACAGATTCGCAAACAGCAATCTTGTCAAATATAACATTCTTTATCTCAAACAATACAATGCTTCTGTTTAATCAGACCAAAAATGTATCAGGAATTTTTAATCAATCGTCATTCAACTATAATCTTACATTGGAGCAGGAATATACATGGAGATGTGAGGCATTTGACAACAGAAGTTACACAGGGACATCACAGAATTTTACTCTTACATATGATAAAACTCTTCCCATAATAACAATTCTTTCTCCAGAAAATAAAACATATAAAGACGCTCAATTTAATATAACCACAAATGAGAATGCAAGCTGGTGTGGTTATTCTCTAGATATCCAAGTAAATGTAACGATGACAAAATTCAATTCAACATTTTTTAATTATACTTTAACAAATATATCAGAAGGAATACATAATGTAAGCTTTTCATGCAATGACACAGCTAATAATTTTAATTCAACAATGTTAAGGGAATTTAATATAAATAGAACAAAACCAACAATTTCATTAATCTCTCCAACAAATGGAGCATCAACGAAGGGGAGTGTTACATTCACATATAATGTAACACACTATAGAAATATATCATCATGCTCATTATATTTAGATTCTATATTAATCAAAACAAATGAATCAATAAATCTCTCAAAAGAAAACACAATTATATATTCGCCATCAGCTGGCACTTATCGATGGAGCATTAATTGCACTGATGACATAGGAAATATTGGTAATTCAACATCATTTAGCATCACAATTGAGTCAGAGCCGTTTGCAAGTTCAGGCGGAGGAGGCGGTGGAAGAAGATTTGGAGCTACATATGAGATTAAAGAAGAGGAAATAAAGGAAGGAACTAGCAGAAGCATTTATTCAGATGATAAACTAGCTTTTCAGATAAATACAGGAAATCATCATGTAAAAATTCTTAAAATCGGGAAAGATTATGTAAATATAGAGATTAATTCCACACCAAGAAATGACACCCTATTTATCAATGACTCAAAGAAATATGACTTAAATAATGACTTTTATTACGACTTGTTTGTAAAATTAGAGGAAATAAAAAATAACAAAGCTAATCTTACAATAAAAGAGATTTATGAAGCAATCCAGAAAGAAGAAAAACAAGAGGAGAATAAAACAATAGAAGAAAGGGAAATCAGGGCTTTTGATACAGCTGAAACATTAGAGGATAAATATAATATAAATAAAAAAGTAAAATATTTTATATTTGTCTATACAGTTATAGTACTTATAATAGTTATAATTGTAAAATTATTTATTAGTCATAAATTAAATATTATCAACGAAAGAAATAAATAGCGTCTTTTAGATAATTGTAGAATACCATTAAAGACATGAAAAAGCTCAAGCCAAGCATGAGAGAGAACAGGCGATATCTACTGATTTCAGGACAAGGCAGTATAGAGAAAATTTTTGAGCAGTCTGTGCTGAATTTTCTCGGCGAGCTAGGATATGCGCAAGCAACACCCATTCTTATAAAAAGATTAAAAGACAGCATAATTATATCTGTAAAAAGAGAGCATGTCAATCAAGTCAGAGCAGCTGTCTGCCTGTCAAAAGGTTTAATGGTAAAGAATGCAAGCGGAACTTTAAAGGGATTGATGAAGAAAATTAACTAATCTATTTAGCAAACAATTTCTTTACATCCTTATTGAAAAGTAAATAGCTTCCAATCCCCACATAGATTATAAGTCCTATTAAATTACCGACAATTCCCCCGCCAACCATTCCTATCAAGGAGGTGATTATTCCAATAATAGACAATACTATTGCAGTGATCCACGCCCATCTTTTACCCCTCCATAATC
>JACPGZ010000060.1 GCA_016188895.1 Candidatus Pacearchaeota archaeon | reverse complement strand
CATTAATTTCAGCAAATAAATACAAATTTATTACTATATATTATGAAGAAATTAGGACGGCTACATTTCAATTAGGATACGAAAACATACCTAAAGAGCTTCTTAAAGAGCAGTAATTATTGTACCTTGTTTTGTAACCTTATGATCAAAACAACCACGGCGTTATAAAAACCTCAACAAAGGCGCCTACTGCAAGCAGCAGAATAGCAATAATGATAAGATTAAAAGAATCCTGCATGATATTCCAGAATCTCTGGCTGTTAATCTCGTGTTTTATTATAGCTATACTGATAATGCCCCCTGCAACAGCTCCGACAAAATACGCCCCAATTTCTATTATGCCATGAGTCATATATCTTGCAAGCCCAATGGGTATATTTATCACAGACTCGCGAGAAAATATTCCTATTGCAGCAGCAATTACAGTTGCATTCCATGCCAGCACAAACACAGCGCCTGCGCCAAATATCAATGAAAAAACAAGGGTGAAAATAAGCACATAAATATTATTTGAGAATATTATGAATAATCTTTCTTTTCCAGCAACAGCAGCTGTTTGTTTAGGCGGCCTTACTCCATATTGTGTAACACATTGGTCAAAACTTCCTGGTCTGTTAATAGAGCAGAAAGTTTCTATCTGCGCCTTGAAGCTTTGCGTCTGGGGAAAAAGAACATAGCCAAGTGAAAATGCGACCAAAAAACCAATGAACATCCATATTAATGCCTGAAATATCCTATGATGCCCTAGAAGCATTTTTAAGGAGCCGGTGTCTTTCAAGTCCTTCTCCTCTTCTCTTTTTATAACATAATAAATAAATGGCATTGTGAACATAACTGTAAATGTAACAAGAAGAATGCCGGAATAGCTTGCCAATACAAGATCATCCCCAAAAATAAAATTAACAAGCCCGAAAGCTAATGCTGCATAAAATACTCCAACAATAAACATCATCCACGGATGTCTTTCAGCTTTCTTTGGGCTCAACAGCATCTCTAGCATTTTTCACCTTTTTTAAATAAAGAATAAAGATGTATTTAAAGTTTTATTATTTCTGTTTAGCACACCTTTGTCGGATTGAGTATTTTCAGGAATCTTATGGCATCATTTAGTTTATGCCTTGATTCAGAATACAATGTCAAAATACTTGCATCCTTCCTGATTTTGTCACCTTTATTTTTCCATAGATAGATGCCAGCTCCCTTATCAATCGGTGAGCCTGCGATTCTTGCTAATGTATTTAATTTCTTATTATCAATCTCTACAAGCTTGCAATCTTTTTGAGCCATGACATCGTAGCTAAATCGTCCTTCATGCAATTTCTTAATCCTGCCTTTTTGCGCATTTATTATTTCTTCAAATTTATCATAAGCCTGCCCGCTTCTCAATATGCTCCTGGCAACTTCAATGCCATTTCCTTTCTTAGCTTTCTTGGTCATTTCAAGAAGCTTTCCAGCAAGCTTTAATGACTTGTCTTCAAGGTCCTCTGGACCATTGTTATCCAAAACAGACAGAACATCGCGCATCTCTAAAATAGGGCCAATGCCATTTCCAATCGGTCCTGTTGCCTTGCTTAAAAATGTTTCAATTATCATCCCAAATCTTTTTCCAAGAATTTTAAATTTTTCTCGTAGCCCAAAAGCACGATTTTCAGGAACCTTTGCAGTTGGTCCATAGGGGATATCAATTAAAACATATCTTGAACCAACAGAAATCTTTTTTGACATAATGCTTGCAAGCAGCTGTGGCTCTGGATCCAGATTCAGCAGCCTTTCTATCTGAATAATGCGGTCATCTCCAGGAGCCAAGCCAAGGGCGCCACCCCAGACCATACATGCATTTGTTTTATCTATAATTCTTTTGATTTCCTCTATATTAAAATCAATCCTGCATATTGTCTCAATCACATCAGCTGTTCCAGCAGCGCTTGTTATTGCCCTGCTTGATGTTTTTGGCATAATTAAACCTGCTGAAGCGCATATAGGAATAACAATAGGAGTTGTTCTGTTGCCTGGAATGCCTCCTATTCCATGCTTGTCAGCAACCATACTGTTTTTTAACTCAAGTGTCTCGCCTGTTTCAACCAGTGCCTTTATCATATACACAATCTCATCAATACTCATCCCGCACTTATACACCCCTGAAACAAAAAAAGCAATTTCAGCCTCTGTCAGCGCATTCGAAACAATATCCTTTATAATTCCATAAATCTCTTTATTGTCCAATGGCTCGCATCTAAGCTTCTTTGAAATTGCAAGAACACTCTCTGGCTTTGGCGCAATCATGATATCAACCAAATCACCTGCTTTGCATTTAAGATGCTCCCACACCTCTTTAGTTGCCCCAATCTCATCTTTCTTTAGGAAACCATGAGAAATATCAACAACAGCAATAATATTTTTTTCCTTCCTTTTTATAATAACCCTGTCCCTGACATGAATATTAAGCCTGTCAGCCAATTCGTTATTCAGCAGGGCAATTGGCTTTCCAGCACCCCATTTTAAAAGCCTAATTTTTAATTCCATTTTCCTCTTTTTATCCTTAGGGTTTATAAGGGATGCGCCCTTATATTTATATTAGTTTCTATGCAGGCGCCTCAAAACAATTTCTTGATTTTGTATAAATCAATCATTGAAATGAGGTAAGAAAGAATTAAAGGACCTATAAGCAACCCACTAACTCCAAGAACAAGCAATCCTCCAATCATCCCGGTAAAAACAATAACAGCATGCACCTTGACTTTTCTTGTCACAAAATAAATTCTTAAAACATTGTCAATCCATGAAATAAATAAAGCGCCATAAAGAGTTAGTCCGATTCCAGCAACAACATTTCCTGTCACAAGCAAGTATACTGCAGAAGGTACCCAGACAAAAAATGGGCCGACATATGGAATGATGGAAAAGAGTATTGCAATAAATGTCCATAATAGCGAGTTAGGCACCCCTGCAACAAACAACCCAAGCCCTGTCAGTATACCCTGAATTATACCAACAATAATATAGCCATAAATAACTCCTGATGTTATACCAATAAAATTTTTAGAAAGTTTCTCTTCAATATCCTTGCCAAGTGGCGAGATGCTTCTCACAAAATCCTTCAGAATATGTGCATCTCTTACAGTAAAAAATACAACAAAGAAAACAACAAAAATCTTTATCATAAGTGAAGGAAAATTGACAATAAGCGATGTTAAGCTGTTTATAAAAAGATTGACAAATTTGCTGATTAAATTATTTATAGCAACACCAAATTCCCTGCTGAATGTTTCAGAAGAAAATAATGTAGGAAAAATCTGCTGCATCACAGGAACAATGTTGGCTTTTTGAGTAAAACTATAAAATTCAATTGTTTGCCTGACTATAATCGGAGTTATAAACCATAATGGAAGAAATATCAGCGCAATTATAAGCACGCATAATATAAATGCAGCAATATTTCTGATTTTCACAACAAATAATATTTTTTGGTAGATAGGATAAAAGATATAAGCAATAATCATTCCTATGATGATAGAAATAATTATCGGCCTGAGAATGATAAATCCCAATACAATAAGCAGTACAATAAGAACGCTGATAGATAATTTTTTAAATTGAGCCTCATTCATTTTATTTCCGATGCAGGGTTTATAAGGATGTGCCCTTACTTTATATTCAGGGTTGATAAGGGATGTGCCCTTATATTTATAAAGGTTTTCAAATACAAAGATGTCATAATAAACCATGAAATAGAGAATTATGGATTGCTTTATCAAAAAAATATTTTCAAATCACCCAGATGAGTTTGTTCACAGGCAGTTTGTGAGATTTGGAAAAGGAAAATACGAGCAGAGGGCTGTGATTGAATTAAGAAAGGGCAATAAAATAAAATTAAACTCTACATTTGAATATGCAAATGACCTTGTGAATTTATTAAAGGAATTTCCGGCTAAGTTTTTAGGCATCATTCTTGCAAAGGATGAAATTCCAGGACTGCAAGGAAAAAAGAAATCAGGCCTTTATGAATATGAAATAAATATGAATTCTCAGGAATTAAAGAAAATAAACAATTACTATTTCCAGTTGCTTGATGCAGAGGGGGATGGAATTAAATTACGAATGAAAAAGAAGCTTCCAAAGCCGGGGTCAGGCGAGAAAAAAATAGATTCAAAATTTTGTGTTTTAGAAGCTGACTTGAAATACTGGCCGCAGATAAAAGAATGCTTTTTCTGGGATTTGCTAGATGGGATAAAAAAAGCAGCAATAAGGCACACCTATATAATAAATGAGATAGTAATGCCTGAGCAAGAAAAAGATCCTGAAAAGCTAAGGACTCTTGCAAAAAGAAAAGGTACTATTATTCGTTTAATTGAATCAGATAGCCAAATTCTTAACAAAGAGCATGAATTAAATGTGTAACCTTAGAAATAACATGCTTTTATAGATTTAGAATTATGATACTTGCAGAACTGATATATTTAAAAAAGCCCTTATATTTTAGAGTATATGGTGCAATATAGATGTATGTCTTGCAAATACAGGATGGAAACTGAAAAAAAGCCAAAAAGATGCCCCTGGTGCGATGCAGATGACTCTCTAAGAGAAGAGCAGTCTGCAGATGATCTATTAAGGGAATTGCAATAATATGGATGCAACGAATTCTATAGAAGTTAAACAGAAAGAAGATGATATAGAAAGAAAAATACAAGAAAGAAAGGAAAAAATAAAGGAATTGCTGAAAAAAGACAAATTACTGACACTTTTTTTAATACTAGCTTTAATCTCATTAATACATCTTATTCCAGGAGTATCTGGGGTAACAAGAATTTTCCTTGACACGCAAGTATGGTGGATTTTATTGATTACATTCAGCATATCTGCAATATTTTGCTATAAAAATATAAAACAATTTTTATTCATTCCAGGAATATTTCTGGCAGTTTATATTTCTACATTTGTTAGAACAAGAAATTTGCAAGGGCTGAAAGATATCACAACAAACTCTTGGACTTTAGGCCCTGATTTAGACCCATTTTTATTTTTAAGATATGCAAAATACATTGTTGAGCATGGCTCTCTTATGGTAGTTGATACAATGAGATATGTCCCTCTTGGATTTAAAACAGCTCAAGAATCAATGCTGCTCCCGTATATGATTGCTTATACACACAAAATCTTGTCTTTATTTATTTCAAATGTCACGATAGAGTACAGCGCAGTTATATTTCCCGTTATTATGTTTGCACTTACTATTATAGCTTTCTTTTTTCTGGTAAGAAAAATATTTGAAGAGCATAAACACAAAGATATTATAGCTTCGCTTGCTTCTTTGTTTCTCGCTGTATCACCAGCAATTTTAAGCAGAACTATTGCAGGCATTCCCGAAAAGGAATCAGCAGCCTTTCTTTTTTTATTTCTGGCATTTTACTTTTATTTATACGCATTTAAATCATCTGATATTAAAAAGTCAGTCATATTCGGAATTCTCGCAGCAGTATCAACAGCACTTATGGGATTGATATGGGGCGGAGTTTTGATAATATATTTCACATTAGCAATATCAACATTTGTAGCATTTGCCTTTAATAAAATTGAAAAAAATCAATTGATTTCATACGGAATATGGATTATATTTTCAATTGCAATTATACTTTTTTTTAGTGAGAGATTCATATTAAGAGGATTTATTAGTTCGCCAGATACAGGTGGCGCATTGGGAATTCTTGCCATAATGCTTCTTGATAAAATCTGGCCAAGATTTTCCTTTTTTAGGAATATAAGCGACAAAATGAAAAGCAAATATAAATTGCCCCCTGTACTGTTCTCAGTAGTATTATCATTAATTCTCCTTGCAATTTTAGTAAGCATAACATTTGGGATAAAATTCGTTCCATCACAAGTGTCTAATCTTATAAGATCAATGATTAGCCCTGTTGTGTCAAGGCACGCATTAACTGTTGCTGAAAACAGGCAGCCGTATTTTGATGAATGGAGAGGAAGCTTTGGCCCTGTTTTAAACGGTTTTCCACTCACATTCTGGCTTTTTTTTATAGGCTCAGCATATCTTTTTTATATCTCAATAAAACATTTTGAAAAAAAAGAAAAGTTTTATATAACATCTTCATATGTATTTATGATATCTGGAATTATTTTCAGCAGATATGCGGGCGGCCATACATTTGACGGAGGCAGCACAATAAGCAGATTATTTTATTTTGGCAGTCTGGCTCTGTTTGTTTTAATTGCAGGCTATTTTTATTGGAAAAATTATTTTAGAGGGAATGATAGCTTTAGAAGAATAGATTTTGTATACTTGTTTTTATTTAGCTATTTTATTATTTCTCTTATAGGAGCAAGAAGCGCTGTACGCCTGATAATGATTCTATCCCCACCCGTAGCCATATTAATAGGATTTTTTGCAGTTGCAATTTTCAATGAAAAAGAAAATAAGACGAAGTCTATGAAGTATTTTTATTTAATATTATCTATTTTAATAGTTCTTTTATCTTTTTATTCTCTTTATTTTAATTATCTTGTAACTAAAAATTCAGCTTCTGGATTTGCGCCATCTTCTTATACACATCAGTGGCAAAAGGCAATGCAGTGGGTTCGCGAGAACACTGATGAAGATGCTGTTTTCACGCATTGGTGGGATTATGGGTATTGGGTTCAATCAATAGGAAACAGGGCAACAATGCTTGATGGAGGAAATGCGATTGGATACTGGAATCACCTGATGGGAAGGCACGGTTTAACAGGACCTGATCCAAAATTAGCGTTGGAATTATTTTATGCGCATAATGTAACACATTTTCTCATTGATTTTACAGATATTGGCAAATATGGAGCATATGCAAATATCGGCGGAGATGAAAATCTGGACAGATCAAGCTATCTTCCAACTATACTTCTAAATACCGGAGCAACTCAAGAAGCAAGAAATGAGATGGTTTATGTTTATGGCGGTTACCAAGGAAGCGGGATTGCATTAGATGATGATGTTATTACAGAGCAAAATGGAACACGAGAAGTTTTTCCAGCAGGTTCATCAGGCATCGGAGCAATTATTGTTAAGGTAGATAAAAACACTTCCCAACCAAAACAGCCAGAAGCTGTTTTTGTGTCACAAGGCAAGCAAAAAAACATGCCGATGAGGTATCTTTATTATAATAATAATTTAATTGATTTTAATTCAGGCATTGAATCAGGCTTGTTTGTATTTCCAAGAATTGACCAGCAAGATCAAAGCATAAACATAATTCCTAATGGAGCTTCTATTTATTTATCTAAAAGGACAGTTAATTCAATGATGGCAAGGCTTTTTTTGTTTAATCAGCCTATAGAGGGATTTAGTCTTGTTCATGTACAAAGCAATGCAATTGTAGAAAACCTTAGAGCACAAGGAGCAGATACTGGAGAATTCGTTTTCTTTGGTGATGTGCAAGGTCCAATTAAAATATGGGAAATAAATTATCCTAATGATATTAAGTTAAATCCGGAATTCTTAAGAACAGATTTTCCAATTAGAGAATTGGAGTTTTAAAATGAAAATCATTCTTTTAATCTCATTAGCAATAAGCTTTTTCACAACATTTTTTTTGCTTCCTTCTTGGATATCAAGAGCGAAGAAAGCAGGCCTAAGCGGCAAAGATATGAACAAGATTGAGCAGCCAGAAGCTGCTGAATCAGGAGGAATAATGGTGATTACAGGATTTATCCTAGGAGTACTATACTATATCGCAATCAAGACATTTTATTTAAATTCAATGGAAAATATTATAGAAATATTTGCATTGCTAGCAGTTATTGTGCTTGCGACGCTTATAGGACTGATTGATGACATATTTGGCTGGAAAATCGGGCTAAACAAAAAAACAAGAATTTTTTTCCTTTTATTATTAGCTGTTCCTTTATCTGTAATAAACGCAGGAGAATCAATAGTTTCTATACCCTTTGTTGGGCAGATAGATTTAGGATTGCTTTTCCCATTATTAATTATTCCAATAGGTGTTCTCGGCTCGACAATAACATATAATTTTTTAGCAGGATACAATGGCTTGGAAGCAAGGCAAGGAATTCTGATATTATTTGCATTATCAATAGTAACATATTATCTAGGAGAAACATGGATAGCATTGATATCTCTAATTATGGCATCATCGCTTATAGCATTCATCTTTTATAATAAATATCCTGCAAAGGTTTTCCCAGGAAACACAATGACATACGCTGTTGGCTCTTTGATTGCTATTATAGCAATAATTGGCAACATAGAAAAGATAGCTGTTTTCTTTTTCATACCATACATAATAGAGACAATTTTGAAATTAAGGGGAAAACTGAAAGTAGAAAGCTTTGCCAGAGTAAATGACGATAATTCATTAGAAATGCCGTCTGATAAGATTTATGGATTAGAGCATGCGGCAATAAAAATAATTAAAAAGATAAAGGGCAAATGCTACGAGAAAAACGTTGTTAATGTAATTAACATATTCCAAATAGCAATTATTATTTTAGGATTCATTATATTTAGAAATAATATTTTTTAAGATGTTTGAGAGAATCAAAAAAAGCGAGTTGTTGCGAGGAAGTATTATCTTATTCATCATGCTCAATATTTTTAATTTTCTTAATTACCTGTTTCATTTTTTAATGGCGCGCTTTCTAGAGCCGTCTGATTATGGTATTTTGGCAACACTAATGGCATTCGTTTATATTTTAACAATTCCCGGTGAATCAATCCAGATCATTATCTCAAAATATACGTCAAAATTTCATAAAGAAAATGAATTCGGAAAATTAAGGGCTTTATTTGAAAAATCATTTTATAAAGGAATAAGAATGGCTGCATTTATTTTTGTACTATATCTGATAGTATCGCCAATATTCACAATTATTTTAAAAATTCCGTTTCATCTTCTGGCAATAACAGGTCTGATAATATTTGCAGCATTTGTTCTTCCAATAGGGCGCGGCATCTTGCAGGGGACAAAGAGATTTTATTCGCTTGGAATAAATTCTATTATAGAAGGGAGCATAAAGCTTGTTTTGTCCTTTACTCTTGTTTATATGGGATTAAATGTTTTGGGCGCAATTTCATCAGTTATTGTCTCGCTTTTTATTGCATTTGTAATATCTGTGTTTAGTTTTAATTATATCTTTAAATACAAAAGAGAATCTCTAAAGATAGAGGGCATTTATGGATATGGCTTCAGTGTTTTTATATTAATAGCATTAGTGATTATTCTGCTAAGCATAGATGTTATCATCGCAAAAGCAATGTTCCCAGAAGATTTAGTTGGAAAATACGCAGTTGCATCAATAATTGGAAAAATGATATTCTTTGCCACACAGCCCATAAGCAAGACAATGTTTCCTTTAACATCTGAAAAATCCGACAAAAAGGAAGAATCACGAGATATATCTATGAAGTCAATATTACTTGTAATTATTATAACTATTCCAGCGTTATTAATATTCTTGTTTTTTCCAGAGATTTTTGTAAGCATTTTATTCGGCTAAAAATATGTTGATATATCAAATCTTATAATATTAACAGGAACTGCATTTACAATTCTGGCAGTATCAAATCTGTTTCTTATTTATTATTTATCGCAAAGAACAATAAAAATATCAAGGGCAATTTTATTTGGTATGATATCATTAATTATACAGGTAATTATTCTTTACACATCTGCATCTTCTCTTTATACATATTCATTGTCTCTTATATTCTCAAATGCCATAATATTTATCATTGTACTATTTTATTTCAGGAAATGAATCTCTCAATAGTGATCCCTGCTCATAATGAAGAAAAACGCATAGGCCAGACCTTGCAGCATTATCATGATTTTTTTAATAAAATTAAGAAAAATAATCAATTTGATTTTGAAATGATTGTTGTTTTAAATGCATGCAAAGACAGAACCGAATCAGTTGTAAAAGACATATCAAAGGGAAAAAAAGAAATCAAATACCTGAATTTTGAGCAAGGCGGAAAGGGTTTCGCAATAATTGAGGGTTTTAAACACTCATTAAAAAATGATTTCGATCTGATAGGGTTTGTTGATGCAGATATGTCTACTTCTCCAGAAGCATTTTATGATCTTGTTGAAAATATAAATGATTATGACGGAATAATTGCAAGCAGATGGCTTAAAGATAGTGTTATAAAAGCAAAGCAGTCCTTTTTAAGGATTATAACAAGCAGGGCATTTAATTTTCTTGTGCGCGGATTATTTTTGATGCCTTATCGGGATAGTCAGTGCGGAGCAAAGCTGTTCAAAAAAGAGGCATTAGACAAAGTCATAAATGAATTAATAACAACAAAATGGGCATTTGATGTTGATTTGCTATACAAATTGAGAAAGCATAATTATAAAGTATTGGAGTATCCAACCACATGGATTGATAAATCAGAATCAAAACTTAATTTGATGAAAGTTCCATTTAATATGTTTGCAGCAATTGTAAGATTAAAACTGCTAGAGCTGAAGCTTGACTTTGTAGTGAGATTTTATGACAAATTCATTAAAAGGATTCCAAATTAAATAACTATTGGGCTAGAATTTCTTTTAAGAATTTCTGCACCTGCATTAATCTTTCAGGAGTGCCTGCATCTTTGATAAATTCTGTTGTCATATATCCATAAACTATCTTTTTATCAGCTATCATCCTGGGAAAAACATCTTTAATAAAATCACTATGTCCCGGAGTAATATAATTAAAAACATCTGGCTCTAAAATATACCAGGCAGCATTTCCAATATCACCAAAATCCAAAGTGCCTGGTTTATGATAAACGCCAACAACCCCGTCGTTTTTGTCTAGCTGAACAATATCGCTGTCTAAAGGGTGGTCTGTCTTTCTAACAACCAATGTCGCAGAAGCCTTTTTATCATTATGAAATTTTATCAATCTGCTTAAATCCATATTTGATAAAACATCCCCATACACTACAAGAAAAGTGTTTGTAAAGAATTCTCTAAAATTATTTAAAGCCCCGGATGTCCCAAGCAATTCTGACTCATACGAATATTTTATGTTAACGCCAAATTTCCTGCCATCTTCAAGATATTCTTTTATTTTCTCTGCCAAATAATGAGTATTTATGGCAATATCAGTTATTCCATATTTTTTAAGAAGCTCTATATTCCACAAAAGCATTGGTTTGTTTAAAATAGGCAATAAAACCTTAGGTAAATCATTATTAAAGTCCTGCATCCTCATTCCTTTCCCAGCACTAAGTATTATAGCTCTCATTTTATAATGAATCATAAACAGGGATTTTAAATATTTATGTAAAAGAATTATCTATTTCTCTTAAATTCTAAGATTTTTTAAGAATATGGGCCACACTTTTGTCTTTTTAAATATATTTAAAAACATTACTGAGATTCGTTTAACTATGTCAGAAGAATTTATACCCCAAGGAATAGTGATATTTGGCAGAGGAATCGAAAAAATCACTTTATATGATAATACCAAAAACCCAAAAGAAAGATGGGCTCCAACCCGCCTAATTGAGCAGGCTGATACAAATGGAAAGCATGCGGGGAAAAGGCATATTGATATAAATCCAGATGATGCCAGCGCTTTTTTTGCAGGATCAAATGCAAATGTATTAGCAGCATATTATTTATTCAAAAAATACAAACAGCAAGGAAATCAGCCGGAGGTTATAATATTTGCAGCCGGCCGTCCAGATTACTTAATTCCATATCCAGAAGTTACCGAAGGCGAGATTTTAGCCAGAAAATTTTTAAAAAAGCTGGGCTATTCTGCAGATGCAAAATTCCAAAATATTGATGGATACCAATCTGCAAAAACTAATAATTTAGAGATAATAATAGAAGATAAAAATAAGAAAACAAGAGATGATATTATAAATACATTAGAACTAGCTCATAAAAGAGAAATAGAAGATTTGGCAATAATTACTGTTAAAATACATATCCCCAGATCTTACCTTATGTTGCAGACCATAATCTCAAGGCATTCTGAATTTGATTCACTTAATATTAGATTTTTCAGTTCAGATGAGATATTAAGTGGCATAAATTCTTTATTTAGACAATGTTTTGAAAGAGCTTATAATTCTGTATATTATCAAAGAACATCTGCAAAAGAAATAAATGGCATTAATGCACTAATTAATAAAACCTATGAGTTCTAACTATATCCTTCTCAGGGATTCTAGGTGGTTTATATAAAACTGATATGTTTTTTTCATACCTTCTTTTAAATCAATTTGCGGCTCCCATTTAAGTTCTCTTTTTATTTTTGATATATCTGCAATAAGTCGATGCGGATCCCCCGGCCTTTCTCCTATATTCTCAATTTCTGTGCGTTTCCCAGCTGCTTCAAACACAGATTCTAATATATCAAGCATTGTATTACTTTTACCGCTTCCTATATTATATGAATGCAAACCTCTGCAATTTTCAAGCGCTAAAATATGAGATCTAGCAACATCACTCACAAAAATATAATCTCTAACCTGTTTTCCTTCCCAATTCAATGGAATCTTTTTTCCAAGCAATACAGCTTTAAACCAATTAGGAACAGCGCGTGTTACAGGCATTTGATCATCCCTCGGGCCATAAACATTAAAATAACGAAGCATAATGCAATTTATTCCAAATGAATGATAATATCCTGATATAATAGATTCAATGGCGAGTTTAGAAGCGCCATACGGCTGTAAAGGTTCCTTATAGTCATCCTCTTTTACAGATTTATCCCCTGTCTCGCCATATACAGCAGCTGAGCTGGAAAAAACTAATTTATTTATGTTATTATGACGCATTGCTTCTAAAAGGTTAATAGCATTATTAATATTAAGTTTAAGATGTTTTTCTGGATTATCTATAGAATCCTTTATTATACTATCTGCAGCCAAGTGAATCACTCCATCATGCCCATTTAATACATCTTTTAAGGTTTTGATATCTGCAAGGTCTGCCTTAATAAGATGAGCCCGTTTATCAACATACTCTTCATATCCTTTTGAAAGATTATCATAAACTGTAACACTATAACCCGCATTTAATAACGCTTCAGTTACATGACTTCCGATAAATCCCGCGCCGCCCGTTACTAATATTCTCATTTTCTCAGGTTGATAAGGGTGTCCCTTATTTTCATGAATTTATTTAATTAAATAGATTTATAAAAGTTTATATATTAACTACCCTGCTTCTAAAATGAAAATAATTGATATAATTATACCAGCGCATAACGAAGAAAAGATTATTGAGTCAAGTCTTAAATATCTTTATTCTTATTTAAAAAAAATAAAAAATTCAAGATGGAGGGTAATTATAGGGGAGAATGGCTCGACAGATAATACATTTAAACTTGCAAAACAGCTCACAAAAAAATTTCCAAATTTATATGCCTTGCATATAGATGAAGCTAGCAGGGATGGTGTTTTAAAATCTCTGTGGGCCAGAAGCAATGCAGATGTTTTGGCGTATATGGATGCTGACATGTCGACGCATCCAAAACATATTAATGAAATGATAAATGCTATTTTTGAAGGGTATGATGTGGCTGTTGGCTCAAGACTTCATCCCAAATCTAAGTTAAAAAGATCTTTTATAAGAAAAACAATGTCAAAAATTTATCATCTTATATTACTCCCTATAATTCTTCCTATAGGTGTTCATGATGCACAATGCGGATTTAAAGCCATAAACCAGAAAGTTTCAAAAGAAATTGTTCATAAATTAATAAAGGAGAACGGATTTTTTGACACAGAATTGTTGGCAGTTTCACATTATAAAAAGTATAAGGTAAAAGAAATTCCTGTAGAATGGAATGAATCAGAAAGAGAAAGCACTATGAATGTATATAAAAATGTCCCAAAATTCTTAAGAAACATTGTAAAAACAAGATTTAAAATAATCAATGGATATTATGATTGATTCTGATAAAATCCGTAGGAGATTTTATAAATAGAATAATATATAAAATATAAACAATATCAAAATATGAAAAAACTTAATTTAGGGTGCGGATTGTTTAAGAAAGAAGGATTTGTTAATCTGGATTTTTCAAAAGATGTTAATCCAGATGTTGTTCATGATTTAAACAAATTTCCATATCCTTTTAAGGACAATGAATTTGATTTAATAGAAGCAGATCATGTTTTGGAGCATTTGAATGAGCCATTTTCAGTTATGAAGGAATTGCGCAGGATTACAAAACAAAATGGGAATATAATAATAAGAGTCCCCCATGCTACCCGTGGTTTTACTAATCCAGATCATATAAAAGGTTTTGATGTATCATTCCCATTATATTTTAATAAAAATTTAAAACATTTTTATCATGGTTTTACCTTTAAATTGGAAAGAATGAGGTTGAGATGGCTAGGCCAGACTTATTTAAAAAAAATAGTGCTGCCTTCATATCAGTATTATCCAGCCATGATAATGGGCCAAATCATAGATTTTTTTGCTAACCTTTCTCCTTATCTATGCTCAAAATTATGGTGCTACTGGGTTGGCGGATTTGATGAAATAGAATTCATATTCAGAAAAGAAGAAATAAATTCTTAAATAATTAATCTTAATCATGAATTTTACGATTAATTTTAAAGGGAAAAAACTTGTTTTAATAGCAATTTTTTTGTTGATAGCAATAACATTATCAACACATTACTTCGGCTCAGTTGACATTGGCGATTATACAGACCCTGCAAAATTCTTTGCTGGGAAATATGCTGCAAAAATAAGAACCTCTCATTCATATCTTTTTGGATTTGTTCATACTCCTCTTGTCTCTCTGATAAATAGCTTTATAGGATTTAAGATTACAAGCATTGTCTTTTTATTTTTGATAATTTACTCTGTTTACAGGATAAATAATAAAGACATAAAATCACTATGGCTGATTTTATTATCTCCTATTGTGTGGTATATGGCTCCATGGATAAGCCCGATACAATTATCCAGTTTTTTATTGCTTTGGGCATATTATTTTATAGACAAATATAATAAAACAAGTAAACTCTCTTCTTTGTTTTATTCAGGGATGCTAATTGGATTGTCATTTGCATTTTGGAACACAATTTTATTTTTCAGTATTTTTTTGGCATTAGCTTTTCTTTATGATAAAAAATTACTGCATGTTTTTTATTTCATTTTCTTTATTTTCATTGGCTCAATTCCAGTGATGGTTTTGGATATATTCTTATTTAATTTCGCTTTTTATACAGCAATTAAGAATATAATGAGCAGTATTGTGATAATCTTTTTTGGAGGGATATATAATCAGGCCCAGAATAGCAGCATGATTATTCGATTGCTTCTTGTATTTTTATCTATTCCAATATATTTTTGGAGTTTTTTTAATATAAAATTTTTGAAAGAAAACAAAAAAACAATGATATTCTTATTTTTATCAATTGTCCTTATATTAATAACTCCTCAGATAAGATACATATTAGCCTTAGTTCCTATCATGACTGTATTAATCGGCAGAAAGCTAACAAAAGTGCAATTTAAACGGCAGATTATAATTTCAGTAATAATGATATCAATATTTGTTCTGCCATATATAATTCAGATTCAGTATGATATTTCAGAAAAGGAGATTACAGAATTTCTGATGGATATTAATAGTATAAGATTATCTGGAGAAGCTTCACAGAAAGACTTAATCAGCAAGGACATCAAACAAATTGCAGAAGAATTTCCAAATCAAACATTTGTTGTAGGTCCAAGGGCAGATGATTACTCTTTATTAGCAAGATATTATTGGGGAAGTAATGTCAAAGAATTTGTAAGCATTCAGGATTATGAATTATGGGAAAAAAATGAAAGTATCTTGTTTGAAAAAAAATTCATGCCTATTCCAAATATAAGGGACAGAAGGCAGATATGGATTGCAGGAGGTATAAATAAAAATGAGAATGACGATACAGATTATGAATCAATTAAATATGGGATTAGCATTGGAGAGAATTTAGGAATTAGCAATTTCAGATTAATTAAACAATATAGTGAATTATATCTATGGGAAAAAATTATTTAATCTTATAGATTAAATAATAACCTATTTTGTTTACATAATCAAAATTATCATCAAGATGTTTTTCAAATCCAGGTGTTCTATGAATATTATGCTCATAAATGATCAAGTATGTATTGTTCTTCACAATAAGAGCATTGTCATAAAATTCTTCAACAAAAATATAATACTCACCAGCTACATAAAGATAAGCATTTTTACTGGCGCTTTCAAGATAATCCCCCTCATTAAATGCAAAAGTAATGCCTCTTTCAGCGATTATTGTTGATGTTTTGTTATCCGCGAGGTTTTTAATATATTCAACAGTTTCTTCCAGTCCATAATCTCCGTAATTGCTGTTTGTTGAATATTTTGCAAAAGATGTATAGAATGCCGAATAAGTTGTAAAAACCAATATTAAAATTATTAATGAAAGCAGGAATTTATTGCGAAAAGCAAAAAGGAAAATAAATAATGGGGCTAGTATAAGAAGTATCTTGAGCATTATGGAATAAATTAAATCCGGCCCAAACTGGGAGAATACCATCCATATATCTTGCGTAAAAATAGGGTCGCCAACAAATAGAATATAATATTCCAAGACTATTATTGATAATAATAAGATAACCCATACAAATTTTTTAAAATTAAATATGTGCAATATCTTTTCTATTTCATTTGATATTACCAAGGACAAAAGAGGCACAATAAAAACAAAATATTTTCCAGACCATCCAACAGCCGCTCCGGTTAAAATAAAAAAACTCGAGGCTATAAGAATAATCAGATAAATCAAGATATATTCAGTTCTGATATTTTTATTTATGATTTTTTTAATATCCCTTAAAAAAATTGCAACAAAAAACAACACTATGGTTGGATTTATCCATATGACAAAAGATTTTAATCCGCCAAGCCATCTAAGAAAGATTATCTTATTTGTGAATTTCCCCCCTAATTTGATAATTGTATTGTGAAGTATAGTCTGCTCAAACAAATCAGAAAATGAGATGATTTTTATATAAATATAATAGGTTAATAAAAATATTATTAGAGAAATGCCGAAAATCGCAATAAGTTTAATATATTTTTGAGCATTAATTCTAAAATAAAATCTGGTTTTAAGTTTTTTATCTTTAATATTTTTATCCTTTGCTTCAAAAAATAATACATAAATAAAAAATGCTGCAGACAGTATTACATAACTAGTTAATTTTGTCCATAATCCGACAAACAAAAAAAATCCTAAGAGAAAAGGCTTATTTAACTTATATTTCATAAAGCAGAATATTGTAGCTATTGTTACAAAAGTTAAAATTCCGCCGTCAATATCGAGAAGTAGCGCATTTTGTATTACAATAGGATTAATCAGATATATAAAAACAGAAACGAGGGACAAGCCTTTATGTTTTGGGAATAAGTACATACTCATTAAAAAAAGCAAAAATGAAGTAAGAACAGTAAAAAAAATCCCGGAAAATTTTAGTCCAAGAAGATTATACCCAAATATTTTTGTAAATAGCGCAATTGAATAAATATAAAGAGGGGGGTGATTAGATATAATGCTTATTTTACCCCTGTCATACCCCCCATAATTAAATTCAGGTTTATTATTCTCAAGAATTTTTTTTGCGCCATATGCAAAAAAATCCTGCTCATGTCTCAATGATTTATTAATCTGGATAAATGACAGAAAGAAAAATAAAGACACAATAAGAAGATACCCAACAATTATTTTTTTGTTCCTAATAATTTTATCTAACATTTTCTTAAAAGAATAATATTTTTAATGGCAGGAATAATAAAACCCATAATTTTCATATATTGCAATTATAGTGCATATATATAAAATTATTTATGTCAGAAATTGAAAACCACATACTTCAGTATGTGGTTGTGAGCAATCTTACTTCAACTTCAGAATTTTTAAGAGAATTCTGAGGCTATCAGAAATCTATAAGATTTCTGAAGTTTCTGAGCACTTCAAAGTCTGATGACTTTGACAGCTATCAAAATTCAATGAATTTTGAAGCTTCAAAAGCAAAGCTTTTGACAGCTGTCAAGATTTTCAATCTTGAAGTCCTAAAAACCCAACGAACAAAACAAGAGGGTTTTTTTGATGTCAGAATAAAGGATTTTTTTGATTAAATATCCTATTTTTAAAATTATAGAATTTTGAGATTACTGAGCCTATTATCATCAAATCATTCTTATCTAAGCTTTTTGTGATTATGATTAAAAGAGCATATACTAATAAAAATAATGATGATAATATTAAAATTGAGATTATATTAGTTCTTACAAAATTTCTCAGATAAACCAAAATTACTGTGGGAATAATGGATATTAATAAAATGTTAACCATCTTTCTTCTTATGGGTAATATAGAAAGATAGTGTTTTGCCTGAAAAAGAAATAGCAAGTACAGGAAGATCATTGAAATAGCTGTTGCAAGGGCCGCACCATTTATCCCTTGGCTGTTCTCAATAAATAATATATTGTCCATTGGAATAAATACAAAATTAAGTATAATGTTAAGAAGTGAGGCAAAAACCATGTTAAATAATACGAGTTTGGATTTTCCCGCCATTGATATTAACTGGCTGGAAATTAAAAATAGAGACGAGAAAAATATCCCTATAGATAATATCCTTAAAGAATTTCCCGCGCTTAAATACTCTTGTCCAAAAAGTATGTTGATTGCAGCACCTGGAAATAAAATAATCAGTATAAAAACCGGCAGATTAATAATAAAAATCCATTTCCCGACCTGCTTGCTTAATTCTTTTATTACATCCATATTGGTCTTGGAATACTCCCTTGTTATCAATGGAAAAAAAAGCTGTATAAATAATTCTGGGACAAATGACAATAAAACCGCAATAGGAACAGCTGCGTTGTATAATCCTACACTAAAAGCACCCTTATAATATCCAAGAAATATAGAATCTATCCAATAAAAAATAATTCCGATAACACCCAAAAATATAATCGGCCAAGAGTAAGAAAATAGTTCTTTGTATATATTTGCTTTTGCTTTTTTGCTTAGATTGTATGATTCAAACAAGTAAGGAAGTGAATATCTGCATACAAGATATGCAAATACAACTATAGAAGTTATTCCTAGAAAATAAGAAGTTATTATTGCTTCTGTTTCAAAACTAAAAAAGATAAGTATTCCAACAACAATAACCTTCACCAAATTTTGCAAAATGTTGAAAATAAATGAATACCACCCTATTTTTTCAAAGGCCCTTAAAACAGAAAGAAAAAATCCAGACATTATGGAAATAGGAATAAGAAAACTAAATATCTTTAATAATATTATTAATTTGCTATCATGAAATATATTTAGTGATATAAAATCTGATGTGAAAAACAATATTAATCCTGCAAAGATTCCAGATACTATTAGAGCCAGCAGCGGAGTTTGAAAGAGATATTTAATCTTATCATTCTCATTTCTTCCTCTATAAAAAGGGATAAATCTTAAAATACCATCTCCTAACCCCATAGAAAAAAATGTGGTGAATAGAGCAATAATAACAATTGAAATAGAGAATAATCCATAAATTTCAGGACCAAAATACCTTGCTATTGCAATCCTATAAATGTAGGATAATATCTTAGAAAAGACAATTCCTATAAAAACGATTATAGACGACTTTGCGATTAATTTTAAAGAAGCCTCAAATTTTTCTTTATGATTCATAAAAGATGAACGAAGATTGAATTTAAAATATTATGTTTTAATATATTACGATACTCCCCAGTCAAACTTGTTAAGGTATTCATTGAGACAAATTTTCCAATCTCTTGGAATGTTAATTCCTCTTAATTTTAATTTAATATTTATCATCTTTTCTGAATTAGGTCTAGGTGCTGAAAAATCAGCTTTAACATATGTTTTAAGCTGTTCTGTTTTAATTTTTTTAATTTTGACCTTATTGTCCAGCTTCAAGATTTCCAATATAATTTTAGCAACATCATATCTTGTTCCCCCGCCTTCACATACAGCATTATATGAACCATATGGACATTTCATTATGACTGCTTCTATGATTCTTGCAAGATCATATGTATAAGTAGGACTGCCCATTTTATCATCAACTACAAAAAGTTCTTTTGTTCCAGCCTGAAGCTGTTTGATAATTTTATTAACGAATTTCTTGTCTTTTTTAGGGCCTCCTCCTATCATCCAGCCCGGGCGGAAAATAAAATACTTTTTCAATATTCTCTTAACATCCATCTCTCCACCATACTTTGATTTTCCGTATATATTAATGGGATTTGCAATATCATAATCAAAGTAAACTTCCTTTTCTCCATTGAAAACTCCTGCTGTTGAAATATATACCATTGGAATATCTAGACGCCTGCAAACTAGAGCTACATTTTCAGCACCCATTGCATTAACCTTAAATGCTTCAAACATATTTTTCTCACAATATTCAAGATCGGTAAGAGCAGCTAAGTGAAATATATAATCAGGATTTATTTTTTTAGTTGTTTCCTCAACTTTTTTATAGTCTGTTACATCTAAATATTTTAACCAAGGCTCATTAATATCAATATCTGTTGCAAATATCAAACATTTATCTTTAAAATGGTTATATACAGCCTCCCCTAACATTCCACCGCATCCTGTAATAAGTATTTTTGTTTTTTTATCTATCATTAAATCTTTTGCAGGATAAAACTTTTAAACATTTCTATACTTATGGCTTTGCGTATTAATTCTTCTTCTTGGAATTATAGTAATTAAAGACTTCTAAAATATGCTTAACATTGCCCAAATATAGAATAACCTTCTGTTTAACTTTGCCCCTCTTATCAAGCTT
>JACPGZ010000058.1 GCA_016188895.1 Candidatus Pacearchaeota archaeon | reverse complement strand
GCTTAACAATAAAAATTATATAAATCTATACAATAATGTTTAAATAGAAATCAAATAAAAATAATTAATGCCAAACTACAAATTTCTTGAAGATGGAGAAATTAACAGGAGTGATATTGAGAGACTTATTCAATTAACAAGAATAGGAATATTGCAATGGTGGCTAAATGATGGATATTGTGCTTTTTCAGCTTATCCCAATAGCCAAAGATTAAAAGATGATGAGGAATATTGTAAATCTGTTATAGGTGAAAATATTAAAGGATCCAGATTAGGATTTAATCCTGACACGAAATTATGGCATTATCTTAGGATAACTGATTATAATAAAAATTATCATTATATTGAAGAACATCATCCACAAGAACTAGTAGAATTGGTTAATCAGTTGTACACCCAAGCAGTTTTACAAGCATCCAAACGTGAAGGAATGTCAATAATTTCTTAGAAACATATATAAATAAAAAATCTTAGTAGATATTATGAAAAATATAGAGAGTTTTCATATACTTCATCGTCACGAGAAAAAAAGAGTAAACTTGCATTTGTTCACAATTTACATTTTCACGCTGGTTCTTCTTACAGCCCAGGTCGCTATTATATATTACTTTTCAATAAAGCTGAATTTCTTAAATGCAAATTTAACCAGCAAACTGACTGAAATTGAGGATGATATTCTGCTGAATGAAATACAAAATACAAACACAATAAAACAGCTTACAAGCGAGATTTCCACGCTTGAGAGCTCATTCAGGACAGAGCTAAGCAATAAAATCAGCGCCTCTCCTGATTTTTCAGCAGTTATTGATGATGCAATAAAATCAGTTGTTACAATTGAAACAGACAGGGCTCAGGGAACTGGTTTTTTCATTACAAATGACGGATTTATTATAACAAATTCCCACATACTCTTTGGAGGAAGATACGCCCGAATAATAACTTACGAAAAGAAAGAGTATTTTGCAAAACTTGTCGGCTATAATCTTACCCTTGACCTTGCATTATTGAAGATAAACAGCACTTCAGAAAAAATTGATTTGGGAGATTCTGATAATATACGTCTAGGAGAAAAAGTTATAGCAATTGGCAATCCTCTTGGCTTGTCTTTTACAGTTACAGAAGGGATTGTCAGCGGAATTGACAGGGCTAGCCCGAATAATAATCTTAGCTCATATATCCAGACAGATGTCTCGTTAAATCCTGGAAATTCAGGCGGACCATTGATAAACAGGGACGGGAATGTTGTTGGAATTAATAATTTCAAAATCAGCGGAACAGAAGGATTGGGATTTGCACTTGAAAGCAATTCAATAAAAGAATTTATTGACGACACCACAGACGAAATACTTGGAAGAAGCATAATATAAAAATATTAACAATGCGGGCAAGAACTTTACTTGAAGAAGATATAGAAAAGGCGAAGAAAAATCTCGTAATTGTAGAAGGAAAAAACGATGAAAAAGCATTAAGAGAGATTGGTTTTCAAGAAATCTTTATTATAAATGAAACAGGCCGCTCTTTAAATGAGGGCATTGAAATTATTGAGCAAATTTCACATAAAAGAAAAGTCTGTATCCTCACTGATTTTGACAAAAGAGGAAAAATGCTCTTCTTGAAAATAAAAAGCGGGCTTGCAGAGCGCGGCATCAAAATGGATAACACCCTTCGAGGAGCTTTGTTGAAATGTGGCATCAGCCATATTGAAGGAATTGAGAAGTGTGTTAAATGAAATGATTCGGGAGAGTTTTATAAAGGAAACTTGGCATGTTCTTCCACTATGTTTTGTAGGATTGTTTTATAAAGGAAAAACACTCCGATGCCCTCGTACTATGTAACTGCGACGCCCTACACAATGGGCTCGTACTCTGTGTTTCCGATGCCCTATGCAATAAATTTAGGAGATGTCATAAGAAGAACCTAGGTTCTTCTTATCCAGTATAGCTCTGTCTTGGTATTCCGCCGTGCTTTGCTTTTATAAACTCCTGCTCTACAAGTTTATATCTCTTTACTGTTTCTGGATTTACGCTTGCTCTTACTTTTTTTAATGAATCTTCAAAGTGTTTTCTTTTTACTTCAGAACTTTCAATATTCTCTCTTAATGCAAGCATTGCAGATTCTCTTACAAGATTCTCAATATCAGCTCCGCTATAACCTTCTGTCCTATCTGCAAAATCATTCAAATCAACATCTTTTGCAAGAGGCATGTTTTTTGTGTGTATCTTTAATATACTCAATCTTCCTTCTTTGTCCGGAACATTCACTAAAAGGATTCTGTCAAATCTTCCTGGGCGAAGCAATGCAGGATCAAGCATGTCTGGCCTGTTTGTTGCTCCGATTACAATTATATTGTTAAGCTCATCTAATCCATCCATCTCCGCTAGAATTTGATTTAAAACACGCTCTGTTACTTGCGTGCCATGCTCAATACCTCTTCTCGAAGCAAGCGCATCAATCTCCTCAAAGAAAATAATGCATGGAGATACTTGTCTTGCTCTTTCAAAAACCTTCCTCGCGCCTTCCTCCGACTTGCCCACCCACATCGACAAAAGGCTTGGACCTTTTACCTGAATAAAATTTGCCTCTGCCTCTTTTGCAACAGCTTTTGCCAGAAGCGTTTTTCCAGTTCCAGGAGGGCCATAAAGTAAAATTCCTTTAGGTGGCTTGATTCCAAGTCTTTTAAATGAGTGAGAATATTTTAATGGCCATTCCACCATCTCTCTAAGATTCTTTTTTGCATCGTCTATTCCACCAATATCACTCCAACCAACATGAGGAGTTTCAACAAGAACTTCCCTCATTGCGCTCGGCCTTACTACTTTTAATGCCTCTCTAAAATCACCCATTCTTACCCTTAAACCCTCTAAAATTTCAGCAGGAATTTCTTCCTCTTCTTTCAAGTTTAATTTAGGTGCAATTGTTCTGAGAACATTCATTGCAGCTTCTTTGCAAAGGCTCTCTACATCTGCTCCGACAAATCCATGAGTTATCTTCGCCAATTCATCCAAATCAACATCTTTTGCAAGAGGCATGTTTCTTGTGTGAATTTTCAAAATGCTTAATCTTCCATCTTTGTCAGGGACATTTATCGCAATCTCTCTGTCAAATCTTCCGGGCCTTCTTAAAGCAGGGTCTAATGCATTTGGCCTGTTTGTTGCTCCGATTACAATTACCTTGCCTCTTGCCTTTAATCCATCCATCATTGTATTATGAACGACTATAGGAATATTTCCTGCTATAAAATTAGAAAATTCTGTTGTTAAATCATACATTGCTCCACCATCTACTTCTTCAACATCCATTACCTTACAGGGAATAACATCTGAGCTATGTATTTGTTTTATTTCTTGAACAAACTCGTTCTCTATATTTCCTAATTTCTGTATAAAATATCCGAGTACATTAGCATTTATATTATAAGTCAAATTAGGAGACAGGTATCTATATTTGTTATCATCTATTCTTATATCAAAATTATCCCTTAACTCCTTTAATTTATCTTTTATTGGATAAATGATCGTTGAAATTCTCTTGGCTTTTTCAATTAACTGATTTAATCTGCTTTTTTTTCTTTCTAAGGTAATGTAAGGGACAATCTTTTCTTTGAATATCTCAAAACTTTCGTAGCCTCCCCCTATTTTAACACTGTAGATATTATATTCTTTGATTCTAGAGAATATCCCAAAGCTTAGCAATAGTTTTGCAATACCATACACTAATTTCCTACTTTTTGAATTAAATCTTATATCATTTCCAACACTACCATCTCCCTCAAATAATCCTGCTAAAAAAGCAGACTTAACAGAAGTAGGTGAATTAAAAATCTGTTCAGGAATATTTACTGTATAAGATTTCTTACCTATTGGAATCCCAAAATATTCATTTAAAAATTTAACTAGTGTTCTTGAATAAATGTCAAGTCTATTATTTCCTCTTTCAGTTTTTATTTTATTTCTCACTCCGAATAATCTGTTTGCTATCATTGAAGCCGTATATGCTGTTTCTCCAAAGATATTTACTCTGTAGTTTCCGAGATTTCCATCGGTAATTATGATTCCGAGGAATTTTGCTAGATCCTCATCAATTATATCTGGTATTCTTATAAAATAATTATCTTTTATTGGATAAATTTTTTTATCTTCCTTCCTTGCTATTCCAAGAATTTCTTTATGAAGATTGCCCAAATCAAGATTAAATAGAACATTTTGCCCATTAGTTTTAATTATATTATCCTTGATAAGATTCCTAAGATAATTGTTCAGGGCACTTCTTGTTATACCTATCTCTTTTTCAATCTCTTCTTTTTTCATATATTGTTTCTTCATCAAAATATTGAGTATTCTATTTCTATAATTCTTACCATTTTCATCATTTAGTATCGATTTTGTTTCTAAGAGGTAAATATCACTTAAAGATACATATTTTCTTCCAAATAATCTTGATAATCCTCCATCAATTTTTATTATCCACTTTTCTCTTTCTTTAAGATTATATAAGTCTATTTTTTGTATATTGTCATTAAGATTCAATTTTCTTGGAACAAAAATAAAATCGTCCTTGGAAATATCATTTGCATTCTTCCAAAAAACCCCGCTATTATTAATGGTTAAAAATTTTGTAATCGCAGATGATGTAATATCAGCTCCATTATCAAGTTTTATTTTAAATCCTCTTGGAATATTTGTCTTTGTGAGAGCTATTACTTTTGCATTTGATAATTTTCCATTAGGAGATAAAGCCTTAACATAAATCTCTTTTTTTGGAAGTTTATTTTCAACACCAAATTCGTCAATAAAACCATCTACCTCCAAATCAAATAATTCTTTAATAGTTTTTTCACCATTTTCCAGGTATATGGGTGTATCGGGATGTAAACAAAGTAGCTGCGACACAACCCTTCGCTCCACTTCTCCATAAGACTCTTCTCTTTTAGGGGCAATTGCATCTATTTCGTCAATAAATATAATAGTGGGGGCTGTCTTTTCAGCCTGTTCAAATATGTCTCTAATCCTCTTTTCACTCTCTCCATAATATTTAGAGTTATGCATTAAAAAATAAGGCGCTGCTGTAAAACTATCTTTATCAACTGTAAAATCATACAATTCCTTACTACCTTGCTGTTCTATATCCTCAACCTTTTCCCATCCAATATCATCTCTATTCAATAAATCAAACTCTTTTTGTATTCTCTCATTTACCAGATTACCTTGTGAAGCAAGATCATATAAAACTTTGAGTGAGTGCTTAGTCGCATTTCCTGTTTTATAGATATACCAATCCTTATTTCTATATTTCTTATATGGCAAATTTTTTCGTATTTCATTAATTAAAAGAGAAGGATGTGGTATATTCTCATGTTCTTTAGCCTTTACAACCTTTTCTATTTCTTTTAACCTTTCTAACTTGTGTTTGCTTGTTGCTCCTATATTCAAAAACCTAACTCTTCCTTCATTACCTCTAACAACTAATTTATGCATCAATCCCTTTGGTGTTTTATGCTCCTGTAATCTGCACTGAATTCCAAGTTTTAACAACATCAAAGCTTGCAATTGCGACAGAAATTCTTTTTGAACATTATACAATACCGGAGTAGGATAAGTCATGTCTTTAATTTTAACTCTTGCAACTGTTCCATCACCATCAAAATATCCTCTAACAAAACCTTCTATCTCCTGTTTTGGAAGGCTGAAGAAATAAGGAGGAATAATTTCTTTATTTCCATTTGAAAATCCTAAAATTTTCAAATACTCAACTAAAAGCTTTGAGTAGATTATTGCACCAAATAAATTTCCTTGATTCTTTTCTTTAAAATTCCCGATACCAAAAATTTCGCTTGACAAATATTTAAACCTCTCAATAAGATCCATATCGTCACCATAAAATCCAATAGAGTCTCCTTTCTTAGATATATTTCCGTCGGAAACTATCAAACCTAACAACTCTAATAATTCAGGACTTGTTTTCTCAGGCAATTTTATAAAATTGGTTCTAGATAAATTTCTACTTTTGATAGCATATCTTCCTTCTTTTTCGACAATATCAAATTTCTCTTTTAGTTCATTTATAGGAGCATTAAAACTTTCTGACTTTAACTCAATTTTATTTAATCTAACAACAAAATCTCCCTTCTTTATATTTCTCGCACATTCCCAAACTAAACTACCATCTCTATAAACCAAAAACGGCTGATTCTCAGAAACTATTATTTCATTACCATCGCTCAACTTTACTTTAAAAGCATCTGCACTTAATTTTGTAACATGAGTTATATTTGCCTTCTCTATCTTCCCATCCTTAAATGAATAGGTTGTTATTGGAATATCTAATTTCTTTATATCATAATTTTTAAATTTCTCACTTGTTCCTTTTTCTTCATAAATATTGCTTGCTTTGAAATAACCTTTAGGATTTGTTAAGATCATTGTCTCGCCACCAACACACATGCATTCAGGACCATTTAACAAGATAAAATTGGCATCGCTTTCATTTGCAACAGCTTTTGCCAGAAGCGTTTTTCCAGTTCCAGGAGGGCCATGCAATAAGACTCCTTTTGGAGCTTCTATTCCCAGTCTTGCAAACATTTCAGGCCTTTTTAAAGGAAGCTCAACCATCTCTATAACTTTTTTTATCTCGCCCCTTAATCCGCCAACATCCTCATATGTTATGTCTGGAACACGCTCATCACTAACATCAACTGCTTTTGGATTTACAATAAGCTGTGTTGATTCTGTGATTATGCACGGCTTGTTAGGGCTTGTTTGCACAATTGTGAATTTTGCATGCATGCTGTGCATTCCAAAACCCATTCCTCCAAATGTGTCTGCAAACTGGGGAAAAATGTCTGAAAAGAAATCAATATCACCCATAACATCCCTTCTTCGCTGAGTTCCACCTAATGAAACAATATCGCCTTTAATAACAGCTCTTCCAAGAAGCCCTTGTTTGAATATCTCTGGATCTCCTTGGACAAGGACATTCTTCTGAGATGGAGCAATAGTTACTTTTTTTGCAGGATATATATCTGGCTTGAAAACTGCAACAAGCTCTCCGATGCCAGCTCTTGCATTTTTTCTGATTGTGCCGTCAATCCTTATAATTGACTCTCCAATATCAGCAGGGTAAGCCCTGTCAACAATTGAAACAGTTTCTCTTCCGCCCTTTATGCTGATAACATCTCCCCTATTCAATCCAAGCCTTTTCATAATTTCAGGGTCTATTCTCACAATACCCTTGTAAGCATCATCCTGCAATGCTTCAACAACCCTTAATTTTACTTCTCTTTTTTCAGTTTTAGTATCCATTATTCCTCCTCTAACTCTTTTTCATTTATATCTGACTCCGATGCCCCGTCCTCTATGTCTGGCAATACCCCAGTTCTATCCAACTCCGATGCCCTACGGAGTGGGCTATGGAATGGACCTGTTCTCTGTGTTTCCGACGCCCTATGGAATGGGCTAGTACTATGTAACTGCGACGCCCTATGCAATGGGCTATCATTAAACATAAGTGATATGCGATTCATTTCTTCAAAGCATAAGTTCACCATGTCATTAACCATATCGTCCTGCTCCTTTATAAAATCTACGATTTCTTTTGGAATGCTTACAGCATAGCTGTTTCCAACAAGTCTTAGCTTAACCTGAAACTGCTTTTGCTTTAAATCACTAAAATGCTTGTATTCCTGCATGTCGCCTGGATGCATTATTTTTTCACCGCACTTTTCACATTGAACATATCTTAAGTCAAAACCATTCCTATTCATAACTCTTTTATCCATCTTCAGATGGCATTTCCTGCATAAGATTTCATTGTCAAAAATATCACTCATTTTAATATACACTCCAAGTATACACAATTAGTATACATACTAGTATATAAATTTTTCGGTGCTAAAATGCTAAAAAGTTAGAAAAAACAAGAGTCATAGGTATTAACATCAGCAAATCAATTAAAGCTATTATAAATGAAATATTGAATATTGCTATATATACTCCATTTTCGTTTCTAGATTTCCAGAATATTAATGAACAAAGACTTGTAAAGATAAGTACATAAATTTCTATTGATAATAATTCTGTCATCCTTACTTCTTGAAAACCTTGTAGCCCTTTCTTACCTTATGAGAAACCTTTATGCCTATTTCGTCGCCTGCTTTTGCAGCCTTTACATCTTTATGATTTATCTGCATGCTATCTATCTTCTGCTCAAAATCCACCTCTCCGCCCTTGATTTGAATTGTATCCCCGACTTTCAAGGGCTTAGTCAATTTAATAGCAGCTACTTCTACATGCGCAAAATAATTTGATATTTCGCCGATTTCAGCCATATTTATCATAAGAATCAAGGGTATATAAATTTTATTAAAATAGAAAAAGAATAAAGGTAATCTGCGTCATTCAAATCCTGCATAGCCCCACCAGGATTCGAACCTGGGTTTCGGGATCCAGAGTCCCGCGTCTTTGACCAACTGGACTATGGGGCTATGAAATTTTTAATCCTATCCAAATGCTTTTTATTAGAAGAACCTATCTCTTTTAAGTATTTCCTAATTTCTCCTTGCCGAGAAAGATAAAATTGTCTCTGATTAATAATTTTTGAAGGATGATATCCGAGTTTTAAGAATCCTTTTCTTGTATCATTAAGAAGAGTAAAATTGTGATTTGTGAAGTTTATTCTAATTAAATTGAAATCACGTTGAGACATCCTAAACATAGACCCATCAGTATCTATTAACCCTCTTAAACAAGCTCTAATATATTCAGCTTTCTCAAAAATCCATAACGGGATTGTTGATTGATTTGTTATTTTATTTCCTGGTTTTATTCCCATTTTTATAAAAAATATTACTAATTCTTTACTATAAATATCCAAAAATCTTTCATTAGGTCTTATTACCTTTTTTGCATTTAACTTGAAAATTTCTCTACAAATGTCTTTAAGATAAGTATGATATTCATTATCTTTAACTTTATCCCCCGCAATTCGAATATGATAAACTCCTATTTCCTTTCCTTTTTTATAAAAGTTTATATTTCCATCGCCTAAAACAGCGCCGACAAATTCTGCTAGTTTTTCGTTCATCTCTATATTCGGGAGTACAATAGTTGATCCTCGAGAATTCATGCCCCCTTTTGATCTTCCCCAATTATCATATAATTTCTTCATAATCCATTTATCAAAATTTACATTAGTTAAAGAACAAAGTTTTTGATATACTTTATCGGAAATAAAGTATCTTTCATTTTTGAGTTCATTTGCAAGATAACCACTATTAAAATTTAATTTAAATGCAAGATCCTTCCAGGATATTCCCTTTTTTGCTAATAGTATGAGTTCTTGTTGTTTTCCTTTTTGAAGTTGCAATCTCATGATATTTATTAAAATCTTAACTATAAATATTTTACTATTTGACCACTAGACTATGGGGCTATGAAACCTGCAAAACTTCTTGGTTATTAAATTTTTATGTTTCGTCTGTCACCTAATAGTATATTATTAATAGTAATATATTAATAATAAAGCTTATAAACATGTTTTTTCTTAAAATATTAAGAAAAGATGGCGAAGATAAAAATAGAGGGCTATATCTGTGAGCGCTGCTCTCACAAATGGATTTCTAGAACAAATAAAAAACATGATCCTTTAGTCTGTCCTCGCTGTAAATCACCTTACTGGAATATTCCGAGAAGGAGGGGAAAATGAGAAAAGAGGTTTGTAGTTGGAAGTTTAGGAAATTTGCAAAGGTTTTATTAGTAGCTTTATTCATTATTCTATTGTCTTATTTTGTTTCAGCTCAAACACAATTATTTTTTGAAGACTGGGAAGCAGGAAATTTCAATAACTGGAATAACACTGGTTGGGCTATTGCGACAGACAGGGCGATAGGAACAAACAGTGCAAAATGTGCTACGGCTGTAGTTTGCGATATGAATCTGACCACTTCTTTAGATACTTCTTCAGCTTCTGAAATTAATATAACACTGCAAATAAACGATGATGATGGGGACCTTGGAGATTATTTATTATATTTTAATGATAGTTTAGGAAATTGGGACCAAGTTGCTGACTTAAATCCTGCGTCTGAAGATGTTTGGCTTAATTTTTCATTCACTACTATAGATTCTCAATATTTTCATACAGGATTTAATATTATTTTTTCGGCAACACCTGACACAGGAGGAGGAGCAAATTCAGAAAATCTTTGGATTGATAACATAAATGTTTCTTATACTCCGCAACAACCACAGCAAAATCTCTCAGTAAATCTCAGCCAGACTTTCAATCTTAATCTGCAGACTCAAAGAACCGCCAAAATAAACAAAATAACCACAGATTCTCTGACTATTAATTCATTAGTCAAGACAACATCCGGGAAGTTAAAAGAAGTGTTTCAAGTTATTGATATAACTGATGTTGTTTCAAGACTATTAAAAGGATTCAGAAACAGCTTTCAGCTTATTGACATCAACGATGCTGTTATTAAAGTATTCAACATTATAAGAATAACATTCCATCCTCTTAATATCAATAATGCTGTATCAACTGCAAAAGGAGCTCTTAGAGAGGTGTTCCAGATTATTGACATTAATGATAACATTGCCAGATTATTTAAAGGATTTAGAAATTTTGCACAACTTATTACCTTAAATCATGCTGTATCATCTGTAATTCCTGGGAAAGTTTTAGTAGATATTGTGCAAGTAATAGATATTAATGAATCGCTTACAAGAACATTTACTGGATTCAGAAACTTCTTTCAATTTATAGATATAAATGAGTCTATTAAATCAGCATTCGGAGTATTAAGAAATATCGCTCAAACAATTGACATAAATGACGCAATAACTAGATTATTTACTTCAGTTAGAAAATTATCTCAGCAATTAACAGCAAATGCGATTACAGGCAGGTTTGCATTTATATCCAAGAATATTCCTCAAAATATCAATACATTTACAAGCATTTCAATTACGAAATTCAGAATATTTTTTGTAAATGTATATCAAACATTTAATGTTAATATAGCAACAAAAAGAACAGCATTTTTCTTCAGAAATTTATTTGATAGGGTAATAAATAATATTCTATGTGCTGTTAATGGAGAAAATTGCGTGCCAGCGCCAATACCATCGCCTTCTCCAGAAGTTCCGCCATCTGCTGGAGGCTCTGAAAAAGGCGGCATACTTCCAAAATTCTCAATTGATAGAGAAGAAATAATTATCAAAGTCCGTCCTGGAAAAATTTCCCAATATTCTTTTATTGTATCCAATGAAAAAGATGGAAAATTCAATTTTATTGTAAATCTGAGTGAATTAAAGGAATATATAATATTTCCAAAAGAATTTACATTAGATTCATTTGAAAAGAAGAATGTTACACTGATAATTAATGCGCCAGATAAGACAGGAGTCTATACCTCAACGCTTACAATTCAAGTATTCGGAACAAAAAAAGAAATCCCAATAATATTAATTGTAGAGTCTATAGAGAAATTATTTGATGTTGAGCTTGAGATTCCTCAAAGATATAAAGAGATTAGTGCAGGAGATGATATTACATTCAAGGTTAATATATTCAATCTAGGAGATGTTGAAGCAGATGATGTTACTTTGTCTTATATAATAAAAGACACTAATAATAATATCATTTTACAGGATTCTAGGGTATTTGCAATTGAAAAACAAGCATCATTTTTGAAAGACATTCATATTCCAGATTATATCAAGTCTGGAAAATATGTCTTAACAGCAGAAGTCAAATATCTTGACACAGTAACTTCAAGCTCTTCAATTATAACTGTAAAAGAAAAAAGCAAAGCATTATTTTTAATTTCAGACATATCAAAAATCATTATTCTTTTATTGGTATTAATCTCAATTTTCCATTTGATATATTCCCATAGATTTGGCAAAAAACTGGGCAGCAGGATATTAAAAGGATTTATTGGATTTCCTAGCATAGCTAAAATAATATCAAACAAAACAATTAATATTCCTAAAAAAATTATAAAAGAGATATGGACTTTAACCCTAATCTCATTTAAAAGAAACTTTCCTAACAGGATATTCCAGATAACAGATAGAAAGCTCGCAGATGGCAGCCATCTTATATTGATTATTGATAATTATAGTCTATATTGCCTAGATGCAGATATATTCAAAAAAGTAAAAACCCACAACGTAACAAGACTTTTAGAAAGAGCAATATCAATGCACGGAAAGCCTGTTGAAATATTATTGACAGGCAGCGACCCCGAATTCGGAATACATTATGACAACAATTTTGACAAGTGGTGCAAAAGATTTGGAATTAGGCATATTAGAGACAGTACATATGCATCCAAAAAAATAGCTAATATACAAGAATCCATAATCAATGAGCTGCCTCTTTGCAATAATGATTTGGATACAGCAAGAAAAAGATACAATGAAAAAAAGAATCCGAACTTGAATGGATTAAGGCCTAGAGATATTTACTTTGAATATAAAAGCTATAAGAAAGCAAGCAGATATTCTTATGCATTTAAAAAATTCTTCAGATTTTTATCTTATTTGGCTGTATATTTAATCTATAAAATAATTGATTTGGGTATCCATCTTTATTATAGGATAAAACCAGCATTAATCCATATAACTTCATTTATTATTAATTCATTTAGAAGCATATACAATAAGATTATATCCTTAAAATTAAAGGAGTTTATAATAAAAATGTTGCAATCTACTAAGAACATAATCATTGGATTGGCATATTACATTGCACGGTTTTTTAGATTTGCATTGTCAAACATTAGATTAACTATTAGTCATATATTACAAAAAATAACAATAATATCAGGAAATTCTTATGTTAAAATAAGCTCTTTGCCATTTAAATATTACATGGAAAATTTATTGAACTTCGTTAAAAATGCAAATAGTAGGATAAAAGAATATGTGACAAAATCCCTTAGCTTCTTAAAATATATTGCACTTAAACTTATTCAATTGATTTCCTATTTCATTAATCATTCAGTTGTATTTTTTAGCTCAGCATATATTGGACAAAAAAATGTGGAAAAAAATAAGATTTCTGGGGAACAAAGCATTTAATTTTAAAATTAATTTTAAAATTAATACAAAGATTTAAAAATAAAGAAAAAAAAGACAATGTGTGGAAATGCAAAAATACAAAAATCCGTCGTGGAATAAAATAAAATACGAGGAAGTTGAGAAATTAGTTATTGAAATGGCGAAGCATGGAATGTCATTAGAGATGATAGGTCTTGTACTGAGAGACAAATACGGCATCCCAACTGCTCGTGTCTATGGCAAAAAGCTTGGTAAAATACTTAAAGAGCATGGTTTAGAACAAAAATCAGATCTTGCCTATGTGAATAAAAAACTTGAAACATTGAAAAAACATCTTGAGAAAAACAAGCATGACAAGAAATCAAAAAGAAAACTCGCGATACTCACTGGCAGGGTTAGAAAGTTAAAAAGATATTATGATAAAAACTAAAAGAAGGTGTTGCGAGAAGATAAATAGGGATTTCATAAAAGAAACTTATCATATAAAGGAGATGTCATAAAAGAGGAAATGTTAAAATCAATAGATAACTTTACAAAAAACTTTTTGAAAGATACAGAAAATAAAGATATAATTATTATAAACCATCATGATACTGACGGCATAACATCTGCAGCAATTATTATAAAAGCCCTGCAAAGAAAAAACAGAATATTCTCTGTAAAAACAGTAAAGAATCTTGAATCTGATTTTATTGAAGAGTTACCTGAGGATAAGATACTTTTATTTGTCGATCTTGCATCAGGAAGTTTAAACTATCTTGAAAAGAAAAATACGCAGATATACATTCTTGATCATCATGAGATGCATCAAAAAATTCCTCAAAATGTTAAAATAATAAATCCCCATATATTCAAGGAAGAGCCTGTATGCAGCGCAGGATTATGCTATTTATTCGCAAAATCGCTAAGCGATAAAAATAAAGATCTTGCAAGTCTTGGAGTGATAGGAATGGTTGGTGATATGCTGGACCAGGAAGTTGGAAAATTAAACAATGATATACTTAATGACGCAGAGGTTTCAATAAAAAAAGGCCCTCTTTTGTATCCCGCAACCAGGCCATTAGACAAGGTTCTTGAATTTAGCTCTGGATTTTACATTCCAGGTGTTACAGGATCTAGAAAAGGGGTAATAAATTTTCTTAGAGAGGCTGGAATAGAAAAACTAAGAAACAACTACAAAACATTAATAGAACTCAGCGAAGAAGAGATGTCGCGTTTAATAACAGCATTAATGATAAGGATAACAAAAAAGAATGTCAATATAATTGGAAATATTTATCTTTTGAAATTCTTTAATAAAATTGAAGACGCCCGCGAATTAAGCGCGACTATAAATGCTTGCAGCAGGATGGATAAAAGTGATATAGCAATATCTTTCTGTCTTGGCAATAAAAAGTCAACTAAAGATGTTGAGGAAATATACACAAATTACAAGCAGCATTTAGTATCTGCATTGGATTTCATAGCAAACATGAAAAAAACAGAGGGAAAAGAATATATTATCATTAATGCGAAAGATAAAATAAAGGATACTATTATCGGCACAGTAACAAGCATCCTCTCAAATTCGCAGGTTTATGATGAAGGAACAGTTATTGTTGGAATAGCATATGTAGGTGACAAGCTAAAAGTATCGGCGCGAATTGCGGGAAGAAATGGAAGGAATCTGCGTGAGTTAATGGCTTCTGTAATCAATGAAGTAGGAGGAGAAGCAGGTGGCCATCATCTTGCAGCAGGCTGCCTAATAAGCAAAGAAAAAGAAAAAGAATTTCTTAAAGTTTTACAGCAGAAATTAGAGGTCAGCACGATTAAGGTTAGTGCCTGAAAAGTGTGAAAAGTGTTAAAATATCGCAACACTTATAAACTTCTTGCTACTTTTTTTTATATGCTAAAAGAAAAACTAATTAAGGTTGGAGAATATGAATACGAGCTGCCAAAAGAAGGAGCTATGAATGTACCTGGAAAGATATTTGCATCTGAAAAACTAATGGAAGGAATTGAGGAGAAAAGCATTGAGCAGGTAAGAAATGTTGCAATGTTGCCTGGAATTGTGAAATATTCAATTGCCATGCCTGACGTGCATCAAGGCTACGGTTTTGCAATTGGTGGAGTTGCAGCTTTTGATGCTGAAAAGGGAGTTATTTCTCCAGGCGGTGTAGGTTATGACATAAGTTGCTCTGTCAGAACTCTAAGAACAAATCTCACATTAAAAGATGTTGAAAAAAAGAAGCAAGAAATTGTAAATGCATTATACAATGCAGTTCCGTCAGGAGTTGGAAAAGGAACAAAAATCAGAATATCAAAAGAAGACATGATAAATATCTTGAATAAAGGTGCTGAATGGGCAATTGAAAAAGGATATGGTAAAAAAGAAGATGTTGAAAAAACAGAAGAAGGCGGAAGAATGAAGGATGCAGATGCTTCGGAAGTATCTGATAGGGCAATTTCCAGGGGTTTGCAGCAACTTGGAAGTCTTGGTTCTGGAAATCATTTTCTAGAGATGCAGTATGTTGAAAAAATCTTTGAAAAAGATGTTGCAGATGTATTTGGATTAAAAGAGGGACAGATTACACTTATGATTCACTGCGGCTCTCGCGGAGTTGGACATCAAATTGCATCTGATTACATCAAGCTTATGGAGGATGAATATGGATATGAGCAATTGCCAGACAGAGAATTAATTAATGCCCCAATAAATTCAGAACTTGGAAAAAAATACTGGAAGGCAATGAATGCTGCAGCCAATTTTGCATTCTGCAACAAACAAATTATTACATATTTTGTAAGAGAAGCAATGAAAAAGCTCTTTCCAGAATTTGAAGCAGATGTTGTATATGATATATGCCACAATATTGCAAAGATGGAGGAATATGTTATTGATGGAAAAAAAGTAAAAGTATGCACTCATAGAAAAGGCGCAACAAGAAGTTATGGGCCTGGTAGAAAAGAGCTTCCAGAAGTGTACAAAAAAATCGGGCAGCCAATTAACATCCCTGGAAGCATGGGAACTGCATCTTATATTCTTGTTGGAACTAAAAAGGCAGAAGAGCTTTCATTTAATTCAACAGCGCATGGAGCAGGGCGTTCAATGAGCAGAAGTGCTGCAATAAGACAATTCAGAGGCGAGCAAGTTAAAGCAGAGCTTGAAAAGCAGGGAATTCTCATTAAAGCTGGCTCATGGAAAGGAATTGTAGAAGAAGCTCCTCAAGTCTATAAAAATGTAGATGAAGTTGTCCGTGTTTCACACGAGCTGGGAATCGGCAATCTTGTCGCAAGATTGAAGCCGCTTGTTGTTGTGAAGGGATAGAAACATTTATATACATATGTAGCAATATGCAAACATGGAAGAAACAATTTCTGTAAGAATACCCAAAGAAGAATTAGAAGAAATAAATCTTATTTTAAAATATAAAAAATCGACCAAATCTAACATATTAAGAGAGGTATTAAAAAAAGGCATAAAAGAAAAGAAATTGGAAATAGCTCTAGAAAAATTCCAGAACAATGAAGCTACAGCTTCAAATGCGGCGAAAATAGCCGGAATACCTCTAACATTATTCCTAGATATATTACAAAAAAGGGGGATAAATTTTCATTACAACATTGACGATTTAAAAGATGACTTTGCAGATTTAGTATGATAATTGATTCTTCATCTTTGATTATCCTTGCAAAACTAAACAGACTAGATTTATTGTCAAATCTATATACAGAAATATTAATAACGCAAGGAATATATCAAGAAACAGTAGAAGAAGGGATAGCAATTAATGCTCCTGATGCGAAATTAATTGAAAAAGCAATGCAAAATAAAAAGATTAGAATTATAGAACTAATCCCTAAACATTCTAAATTTTCTGAAGAATTACGAAATATCTACAGCCAGTTAGGAATAGGCGAATCTGATGCAATATCACTAGCTTTGCAAGAAAAACAGAAAACAATAATTATGGATGAAAAATTTGGTAGGCAAGTATGTAAATTATACAAAATTAGGCCTATTGGAACATTAAGAGTGATTCTTGAAGCGTATAAAAATAATATAATAAAAGAACAAGAATTTAAGGACATTATCAAAGGAATGATTGAATCTAAATTTAGAATCGGAGCAGATGTAATAACAGAATTCTGGAACATATTTGAAAAATTAAAGAAGAGAAAGAGAAGTTAAGATTAAAACTTTTGGTGGTTGTGAAGGGATGAATGTTTAATCAATAAAAAATCTTTCTCTGTCTCTCGTTCTTTGTCTTTCCAAAATTCTTATGAGTTCTAAATCTATTAAGTTTATTATATAATAATCTAATTTTATCTTCAGGTTTAGACTCTATTTCAAGATCATACTCTTCATAATTATCAAGTTGAAAGTGAGCAATTAATCCTTCTGATTCTGGATCAGCAAATGTTCCTTCCCATATAATAATTCCCTCTGGTTCGAAAAAGTCAGCCATTGTTCTTCTTGCCTGAAGAACAGCCATTCCATAGGATGTTTCTGTATGTGCTGGAACAGTATATTCTTGTGCCCCTCCAAAATATCCACAATCTGGATCGTAAGTCATATCTGGGTATCTGATAATTGTCCTATAAACAAAAATCTGTTTACTTCTGTCTAGTGCAGTAAATTGATGCAATCTCACATTACCACCATGTTTCATAGTAATGTTGGGTTCTCTTATTTCTCTTTTTTTCCATGATAAACTTTTTAATTTTGATTCTATGTTCTCTATTGCTTTCTCCAATGTCATCTTATTTGCCATAATTCTTAACATGGAGATTGCTTTATAAATCTTTCTCTTCTTATTAACTAACAAGTAATTACAAAACTTAAACAGAAAACCTTATATATTACCTTATCATTGTTCTAGTATAATCTTCCCCGCTGGTCAGCTTTTCCAGTTGAGTAGCGGGATTAATCTTTAAAAATGGAAAAGTGTGCTATCTTTATTGATGGTGGATATCTCAATAGAGTTCTTAAAAATTATTTTAATGCTGTTGATATTGATTATCTAACATTTTGCAATATAATATGCAAAGATCTAAATGTGAATCGTTTAAGAACTTATTATTACCATTCTCTACCAATAATTAGAAAAGGAAATAAAGATGATGAAAGAAGATATTCTAAAATGAAGTCATTTATAGACAATCTAAAAAGATTACCAAGATTTGAGGTTAAATTAGGCAAACTTCAGCTTATTGGGAATCAATTTAGACAAAAAATGGTAGATGTTTTAATGTCAATTGATATTATTAAGAAATCATCTGGAAGAATGATCAAACAAATTATTATAATCGCCGGTGATGCTGATTTTGTTCCTGCAATAAAAACAGCAAAAGATAATGATATTATTATTCATTTATTTTATCATTCGTCTTCAATACATAATGAATTATTAGATGAGATAGACGAATCTCATCTTATTTCTAAAGAACTTATTGATAATTGTAAAAAATGATATTGAAACTATTGGTGGTTGTGAAGGGATGACTAAACTTCCTCTAAGGAATGAACATGTTTAGAAGGATTAACTCTACCTTTAATAAGAGGGCCTGTAAAAAGTGGTTCTGCCTGATAAACTATGGTGCGTGTTTCATTATGGCACGCACTAATTAAAGCATCTCTGACATCTTTTTCATAATCTCCGGTAAAGGTAACTTGAGAAGCTGGCATTATAACCTCTTTACATAAATCATTAGGAGGCAAAGCATTTACACCAGCACTTCTTACACGCTCATATAATGTTAATCTCTTTCCACGAACTTCATAATAAAAATAATCCCTTCTGGCCATATCAATATAATTTTAGTATTGTATAAATAGATTATTGTAATTAAATATAATAATAATTATCTCTCTTCAATCTCCTTTCCCCTATACTTCCCGCCTTTCTTGTAAATTCTGTAAAGGCGCTTTCTCTTCAAATCTTTCTTTGTCTTTCTTCTTTCAGGAATTGCATAATCCATTATCTGTTAAAAAATGCCATAATTAATAAAATTATCGCTGCGATTATCAGTATCCAAACAACTAATTCCCTTTTTTTCATTTTAACTTTTTTTATCTTTAATTTCTTTAAAGTCATTAACTAACCTGATAAAACTATTCTTTATAATACTTATTTCTTTGGTATTAGAAACAACATCTGCTTGAATCTTAAATAAAAATGTAATTATTAAT
>JACPGZ010000012.1 GCA_016188895.1 Candidatus Pacearchaeota archaeon | reverse complement strand
TGTTTTGTCGTCATCTGTTTTTATTCTTGTTTCTCCAGAAATTTTTCTCCCATCAGATCCGCTTTGGGCAATAACAACAGAACTTAATACAAAAGCCACGGCTATGAAGACTACAAGAGAAGTAACGAACTCTTTTTTCATCTTTACTAAAGGAATATTTGATTTATAAATCTTTTGACATTTTTCTAAAAGAAAATTTCCTCGTGATGGTAATTAATACAATAAATTTATAAATATTTAAGATTATTATATAAAATGGCAAGCCTTCACACTTATCTGCATTTTAATGGTAATACTGATATTGATGGGCATTTATGGGAAGTGTTTCATACGGATGAGAGCAAGAGGCCAGAATCGCCAAATGCAGTGCCAAAAAAATAAATAAAAACAATAAAAATTGAAAAAATGTTAATTGTTCGTGAAATATTTACTGCAAAGCCAGGGCAGGCAGGAAAACTTGCCAAATTATTCAAAAAAGGTTTCAGTCATGACCCTAATGTGAGAGTAATGACTGATATGGTTGGGAACTACAACACAGTCATAGTTGAAATGCAAGTAAATAGTTTGGCTGAGTTTGAAAAAGCAATGGAAGAATATAGGTCAGGAAAGCCAGATCCAAAAATGGATCCTAAAGTTGCAGAAGAGATGTCAAAATATACAGAAATGTACCTTGAAGGAAAAAGAGAAATTTTTAGGCTTGAGTAAGAAAATGAACAAGCAGGAATTAGTTAAGCAATTAAAGAAAGAAGGATTTACAGATGTAAGAGTCTGTCCACTGCCGCCAAACACAGATACCCCAGAACATACACATGATGAGCACACAGTTCATGTGATTTTAAGCGGCGGACTGGAAATCTTTGATTCAGAAGGCAGAAAAACATATCATCCAGGAGACAGAATTGAATTTCCAGCTGGAACAACTCATAAAGCAAAAGGACTGACTAAATCTGGCAAGATGATTGTTGGTGTGAGAAGATAATAATTAAATTTATGGCTAATTTTAAAAACCCATGTTTCTTTTTGATTCTATGGCAGAAATAACAAGAATAAGTTTTCATGACCAGATTCAAAAAAATAAAATAAAATCAATAGTATTAATGGGAATTATCATTGCATTTTTTATCTTATTAGGATATGTTATCTCGCTTGTTTTTGACCAGTCTTATTTTTTTATCATCATGATTATCTCAATAATATTTTCAATTGGGTATACTTATTACGGATATTATAATTCAGACAAAATTTCATTAAGGTCTGTTGGGGCATATCCTGCTTCTCCAACAGCACACAGGCAGTATTTTCATTCTGTAGAAGGGCTTTGTCTTGCATCAGGGCTGCCAATACCGCGCCTTTTTGTAATGCCTGGAGAGCAGATTAATGCGTTTGCATCTGGGAGGGATTTAAAGAATGCTGTGATATGCGTGACAGAAGGCTCTTTAAGGAAGCTGAACAAGCAGGAGATGGAGGGAGTTTTAGCACACGAACTTTCGCATATCGCTAATTATGACATAAGATTCATGACTCTGACAGCTGTTCTTGTCGGAATGGTTGCAATAGCTGCAGAGATATTTTTAAGAAGCATGTGGCTTGGCGGAGGAGGTGGAGGAAGAAACAGAAATGGCAGGGGGCAAGCTGTTTTATTGCTTCTTGGGATATTGCTATCAATACTTGCGCCAATTGCTGTTAAGATTGTGCAGCTTGCTGTTTCAAGAAAAAGAGAGTATGTTGCAGATGCGCATGCTGTTAAACTAACACGATATCCTGATGGATTGATTAATGCACTTTCAAAGATAAAAGACGACAAGCCGATGAAAGTGAACAAAGCTGTTGCATCCTTGTTCTTGTCAGACCCGTTCAAAAGAAAAGTGCAGAATTTATTTTCCACGCATCCGCCGCTAGAGACAAGGATAGAGGTTTTGAGAAGGATGTAGCCACTTGTCACTTTTCGCACTTTTCAGGCACTAACATAAAGTATTTAAAAATGAATTGATTAGTAATAAAAGAGGTAAAAAGATGGAACAAGAGATACGAATAAGAAGTAAAAAATGTGCAAGGTGTGGAAATAAAAAATTTAGGCAAGAAGTGATAGAAATATATAATAGGTATTTAAATAGTGATGGTAAGATTACTGATTTTGAAGATGAATTAACACATGATTTTGAGTTTGGAAAGATTAGATGTGTTAAGTGTGGTTCAGATTTGGAGGAATAAAGATGAGAACAAATCATAAAATAATATTCGGAGATAGTGCAAAGGTGTTAAGAACATTCCCAGATAATATCTTTCAATTAATGGTAACTTCTCCACCTTATTGGAATGTGCGAGATTATAGACATGAAAAACAAATAGGTCTTAATGATAGTCTACAAGAATATTTAGATAAACTAAATGAAGTTTGGAAAGAAGTTGTTAGAACTTTAATGCCGGATGGAAAAATAGCTCTAAACATAGGAAATATTTATTATACTGAACCAGATGAAAATAGAAGAACAACAGCAAATCTTTCTTATTTGTTATGGAAACAATTAGATGATTTTGAGGAATTAAGATATATGGGAACTATTTACTGGAGAAAAACAACTTCAAGAAGCGGGGCAGTTCTTTTCGGTAGTTATCCTTATCCAAGCAATTTTATGATTTCTTCAGCAGTTGAGCCAATTCATGTTTTTAGAAAGCTTGGTAAAAGAAAGGTCACACAAGAAATTAAAGAGAAGTCAAAAATTACTCTTAAAGAATTTAGAGAGTTTAGAGATGCGATATGGGATATTAACGGAGTAAATGATAAACACGTGGCAGCATATCCGATTGAATTGCCCGCTAGGTTTATTAAAATGTTCACTTTTGTCTGGGATTTAGTTTTAGACCCATTTGTTGGAAGTGGCTCAACAACAAAAGCTGCTTTAGAGTTAGGTAGGAGTTCTGTGGGTATTGATATCAACCCAGATTTTCTTAAAATAATAGAAGAAAAAGTTGGAATGAAACAAAAGAGATTGAATGATGAGGCAGAGTTTGAAGTTTTACATTTTCATGAAAAGGCACCAAAATTAATATCTAAATAAATCACATGGTCTTATTTTGAATTGTAACATATTGCCTGTTTCTCTGCCGCCATCTCCTCCTTTTCTTTGCAAAGTAATTCTTCCAAGTGACAAACTTCCTTTAGGACTTATCTTAACATCACCCTCTCCAAAAATACTCATCGCCTTATTTATATCAGCTAAAACCCAAGAAGTCTCATCCTTTTTTCTGTCGTATCTTGTTACTAAGATCCAATCAGCAGCAAATTTATCCCTTCCCTTTATTATATCTGTCACAATTAATATTTTATTTTTCTTAAAGAAATTTATGATTGCTTTTCTTCCTGCTGGTTTAAACTCGTCAAGAAAAAATCGTCGTTTATCTCTCAAAGAATCATATTTTTTCTTTGTTATTTTTGCTTGTTTCAATAAGTCCTTGGGAGAGATTTCACCAGAAAATATTTTAAGTAACTCAACTATTCCATCTGGTATGTTCCACATCTTTATATAATTCTTAACCCACCTTTTATCTATCTGATTATAATCTGCATCACTATTAGTTTTTTTCACAGAGATATTTTCCGCAGCCATGCCAATTTTTAACCATACTTTTACTAAAACTTGAACATCTGTTTTGTGTCCGTGCAATCTTAAAGCTTCAACTTTTCTTATTCTTGATAGCTCATAACCCATTAGCTTTAACCATTTATTTGCTTCATTATCACTTTTCCAAGAATTAAATTTCTTAACAATTATATCCTCATTGGCAAACCCTCCTTTAGCTGTTTCAGAACCAATCCTTACCAAATCCGCCATTTAAACTTGAAGAAATACTTGCTTAAAAGTCTTTTGAAATTCTTACTCCTAAGATTTTAGAGAGGATGTAACTTTTTCGCGCTTTCTGAAAATTCTCCTCACAACATTAAATCTTTCTTTTGTTTCAACAAAATGAGAAACTATTACAGATAATCCATATAAAGCAATTCCAACTCCTATAAATATATAAAATATTGTGAACAATTTACCTAAATCTGTTCTTGGTGTAAAATCTCCATATCCGACTGTTGTTATTGTAGCTGCAGAAAAATAAAGTGAATCAAGATAACTCCATCCCTCAATATAATGATAAAAAATTGTGCCAATAAATAAAACTATTATTATAACTAAGGTTATATATAATAATTTAATATGGTATTTCTTGTGTTCTTCTTCATTTAACTCACGCATCTTATTCTCTCTTTATTATTTATGCTATTTACATATATTTAAAGTTTGTTATCAACATCTTTATAAATATAAGGGCACATCCCTTATCAACCCTACCGAGGTATAAAAGAGGAAGTATGAAAATAAAAGTAATTACTTTAATATTTCTTGCTTTAATTCAAGCAAGTCTGATAAACGCAGTTGGCATTGTTCTTGGAAATGTTAGCAATAGTATTTCAAGTATACAGGGAGCTGGAACGCAATTGACAGGGTGGGTTAATGTAAGCTTTGACAGCAAGACAGATTCTATATTTGAGGCAGTTCTTGGAAGCAGTAAAGTTAATCTGACATTAAAGCAGCTTCTTGATAATTCCAGCTTAAAATATACATGCGAGCCTGCTGATTGCAGGCAGATTTATACACCTTCGTTTGAATACACTTCAAAGAATATAAATTTAGGGGTTGGGCAGGATGCCGAGCTTGGGTTTTATTTTAATGGCAAGATTGAGCGAGTCAATGAAATTTCATTCTCAATAACCAGCAATAACCAGCCAAGCTGCAAAAATCCTCTTGCAATAGACCTTGTTGCAGATAGCAGTTATGATTTTAATATAAACAAACACAATCCAAATCAGGTATACAAACACAATCCAAATCAGGTATGTGAATTCTCTCAGGGATGTTTTGACTCTTCTGAACAATTGGCAGAAGCATCTATAACAAAGGAAAGGTATTGTGAAAGGGTTTTCTTGAATGAGGCGCCCGCATTATTTTTAGGAGCTGGCATAAAAAGAATTAGCAACAATGTTAATATTACAATGTCTCTTTTCAGCGATAATCTTGAGCAGCTTCCAGGAGCTTCATGCCCAATAAGCAGTTCATCAAGCGGAGTGTATACAGACAAACAATGTCTTGTTAATTATCAGATAAACAAAGCAGGATATTATTTTGTCTGCGTTAATGACCCTGGTGCAGATAATACTGGTGAAGCAAATTATGTTATTAGATTTGAAACCAATAGTCCATGTGGCTTTAAACGCGATGCATCAAATGGATACACAACTGACTATGATTTGTTTGTGAGGGCTGCGCAATATGATACAATTGGAAACATTGTTGTTAACACTACAATGTATAACAAAATGGATTTTAATAAATTAGAGGATTATGCGATGGACTATCTCCTTGACAGATACAACACAGACTGCTCAAATGGGTGTATTGTTCCAATAAGACTTCATTCTGAATTAGGAAACAGCTTTACTATAGATAAAATCAAAGTATCGCATGATACAGTAGCTGTTTCAGGGCTTGTGTCTCAAAAGATAAATGATGTTATAAAACAAGATGCAAAATTGCAAAGCAATTTTGTATTGCTTGATCTTAACTTCATAAAAGCCCCTGAAACAGCCGGAGACAATAAGTTAGTATTAAAGCTTGATGGCTCGGCATTCTTTGAAAAAGATATTAAAGTTGGCAGGATTCCGATTATAAAATCATTGACTCCGTTACTAGACAGCGCTGGAGTGGATATCTTATTTGACCTTTCTGTTGATTCAGAAAATGAGATTGCAGAGTATTTATGGGATTTTGGCGACAATACAACTGAAAAAACAACTGAGCCAGAAGCAACTCATAAATACAAAATTGATGCGATATATAAAATAAAGGTGGAAGCAAGGGACGAGAACGGGTTTTCGGCAAGCAAGGAATTTAATGTCACTATAAGCAAACCAAGCGACGCTGTTGCAAGATTAATTGAGCAATATAAGACATTTATCAACAAGATAAACCAAAGGAGCGAATGGTATATCCTGCTTGTTAAAGATGATTATGAGATTGACAATGCTGAAAGAACAATAACAACAATAGAGAAGGACATCGAAAGAAAAGGAAATAACAGCGATTTTGTTGCAATGCTTGACACATTGAAAAGTTTGGATATTCCGGTAGACATAATATCCTCTTATAAAAAATCAGATTATTCACTGAACAGAAATAAGGTTTCTATAGAGAATATTGTGGCTTTGACTCATGAAGATTATAATATCAGAGATAGAGAAAGAATACTTAATGCTCTTGAAATATGGAACAAAGACAATGTAAAAGCTAGCATTTCTGAAGAAAAATTTGAAGCAATTTTCAGAGATGGCAGATCAGATGATATTGGAAAGGTATTCAGATTAGACATTAATGTCAAAGACGCTTATCTAATTATTGATGGGAAGGAAATAAAGTTTAAGCAGGATTATGAAGAAGCTGACTTAAGAGGTGCTTATGGATTAAGGATAAGGGAAAATCAGATTGTTGAATTTTTTGCAGATGACGACATAAATATTTATTTATCGCCCAGATTATCAAGATTAACTATAGCTAAAGAAGCTTGCAACAATAATAATATATGTGAGGAAGGAGAAGATGCTGACAATTGCCCTTCTGACTGCAAGAGCTCTAAAAAATGGATATGGATTTCAATATTAATTGTAGGAATGATAGTAATTGCGGCATTTATTCCAAAAGCAATAAGATATATCAAATCAAGGCAGAAGCCATTATTCAGAAATGAATTTGAGAAGATGAATGTGATAAGTTTCATAAAAGAATCGCAGGCAAAAGGCATGGAGAAGAAGGATATTGCAAATAAGCTCAAAGCAATGGGATGGAATTCCCGGCAGATTTCATTCGGTTTTAAGAACATTAACGGACAGCGGGAATCTTCTCCGTTCAGAAGATTTTAATAAAAAGAACATAACCTAAATATGATAAAATATAAAATTAAATAAAAATGGTAGAAATAATATCAGTTTATATGATAATCTTGTATTCTGCCTTATTTGGTGTATTTGCCAAATTAACTGATCTTCTGAGTGAGCATGACTTGAAGTGGTTTCGCGGAAGCTCTATTTTATTCGGAATTTTATGGGGGGCTTCTCTTGCATTGTTAATCAAGCAAAATAATTTCTTAGCTAATTTCTGGATAGCGATATTGATTCATTGGATTTTCAGGGGAAAAATTGATAATATAAGCCACGGGCTTGCTACATCAATAGTCTTATTGGTTTTCATTTGGGATACAAACTTTGTGGCTGATTGGGTACTATTGCTATCTGCATTCTTTGTATTTATAATATTTGGATTGTTTCGTGAATTCAGATACATAAAATCCAATATCTTTATTGAGCTGAATTTTCATGGGTTTGTCTTAATTATAATGCTATTGGTTTTTATTAATGCTGATTATTGGATAGTTCTTTTATCATTTTTTGTAAATACAATATTTTATCAATTGACAAAAAAATTCGGCATGTTGCATAAGAGCGATAAATCAGAGATAGTGCCACAATCTTTATAAATTATACAGAACAACTTAGATGATTATGGAAAAAGGTGAATCATGGTAAAAATATTATCATTTTTTGGAAGAATATTTTCAGGATTATTTGGGGGAAAAAAGAATGTCTCCCTCGGGATATATGGACCGCCAAATGCCGGGAAAACTAGTATAGCAAACAGGATATGCGTGGATTGGACAAATGAAGAACTCGGTACAGTCAGCCCTATTCCGCATGAAACACGGAAAGTGCAGTTAAAGGAGAAAGTAAAGGTAAAACATAAAGGCAAGACGCTTGAATTAAAAATTATTGACACCCCGGGAATTGCAACAAAGATAGATTATGAAGACTTTCTTAAATTTGGGATGAAAAAAAGAGATGCTCAAAAAAGAGCAAAAGAAGCAACACAGGGAGTTATTGATTCAATAAAATGGCTGGATGATGTTGAAGCAGTTATTGTTGTTTTAGATGTAACACAAAATCCATATTCTCAGGTTAATATTACAATACTTGGAAATCTTGCTGCCCGCAAGATTCCTGTATTAATTGTTGGAAATAAAATAGATTTAAAAAAAGGAGACATTAGTAAAATAGAGGCTGCTTTTCCAGAATATGATGTTGTCGGGGTGAGTGCCTTGAATGGAACAAATATGGAGGAGTTTTATGAGTCTTTATTTAAACTAGCTAAAAAAACATAAGAGGTGAATATGAAAAATAATAAACTGACATTGAGTTTTATCCCGTATACTGAGATAGAGGGAAAAACAAGCGGTGAAAGGGTGAGAAAACTGTTGGGATTTATACTAAAAAACAGAATCATTATAATGCAGGGAAAACTAAAGCCAGAGGAAGAGGTCAGGCTTATTGAGGACACAATGGCTTTGATAGGGAATATAAAGAATTTCCGCGGAGTTGAGCTTGCTGTTGTAAATCCTAATGGAGAAAACGCGTCTTTTTTTGATAAATTGAGGCGCGGTTTGGCAAATGCTCTTGTAGGACAACGTGATGCGCTAACAATCATCGGACCAGCAAGTATTGTGAGGGAAATCAAAAAAGATCCCAGCAGGATTGATTTGTTCTTGAACAGATAAATAGAACGCCCATTCCATATGGCATCGGAATTGTTTTCTTTTATGAAAACTTCCTCTAGACACAGGTAAAAAATCAGACTATAAGTATATATAGAACCTTTAACTTATCTTCTTATATTTACCACTATATAAGTTATAACAGATAAATTAATAAACCCTATAATAAGGGCTAATTTGTGGATATTAAATTCCTTTTGATAAATAAATGATATTTAAAGCTGACTAATGGGATTGGAAGAAATGGGTTGGCCTACACCCCCAAAAGAATTGTTTATTTGGCCTTCGCCTGATGAATGTCTAGATATAGTTAAGAAAGGCGGAAGAGATTTGACTTCTGACGAATTGCTTGCAGAAAAATCAAGAAGTTTTTATAGGCCAATCAGAATTCTTCATTATGCAAATGGAGATGACGAATTTGATAAAAGATTTGTTGTCACTATAGCTTATAATATAATGCGCGAGCTCGATGAGGCAGAGGATGCTTCTAACAAGACTTTAAGCATAGAAGATAAAGTGTGGGCAATCCAAAGATTCTCTTATGTTGTTGGAGATGTTGTAAGAAGAGACCCAAACGGGAAAGGGATAGAGTTTATTATTAACGGCTCTGATTTCCAGACAGTAACTCAAAAACTAATACAAGGTGCGTCGGATGAATATGCAAAAGTTTTTGTTGAGCAATTTGGAAAAGGAATTGTATTGAAAGATTTGTATAATCTAGGAAAAGAACAAGATGGCAAGTCCATGAAGGAGGCTATAGATTATTGTACTAAAAGCATGGCGACTGGGATGATAACTTTTCTTGAGAGGGGCCCAATAGAAACAGTTAACCAATTACATAACTATTGCTATTGGATTGCCGGAAGAATCGGCAGCGGCTTGCTTAATAAACTGCTAGAATTAAAAGATAAAGTAAAACTTGATGATAATTTAGCTGAAAGATTTGGAAAATTTTTGCAATTGATAAATATAACAAAAAATGTGAGAAGTGACTATACAGAAGGCCGGAGATTTTTCCCAGGAGAATTAATTCATGGCAGTATAAGTTATGAGTATATGATGGATGGTAAAGGGTTAGATGCACAACATAGAAGAAAAGAAGTTTTTGATAATATGGTTAAATTCATTGAAGATAATGTTGGTGCGTCAATAAATTACATAAAATCTATCCCTGCAAAAAAAAGCGGATATAAAGCATTTTGTTATTTCTGCTTTCTTCTCGGTCAGATGACTCTGCAAAATATGAAAGAAGCAGGGGCTGATAGAGTTT
>JACPGZ010000057.1 GCA_016188895.1 Candidatus Pacearchaeota archaeon | reverse complement strand
TAGATTAGCTATCTCTTTTGTTGAAAGAGGATTTTTGCTAGATAAGTTATATTCATCAATTATTATTTTCAAGCTGTTTTTTATATATTTTGGTTTTTCCATATGTCCTTCCAGAAAAAGAGCAGATTCAAATTCATTTAATCTGGCTGAATTTTTGATAGTTTCATTATCAATGATTTTAGGATTCTTTCCACACCATTTCAAGTTTGAATGATTTAAATCTCCATGAATAAGCCCCCTTGAAAGAAAAACATTATTTTCATGGTTATAAATTATTTTTTCAAGTTCGGATAACAAAACTTCATGTTTTTGTTTATCTCTTAATAAATCCAGATAGATTGAAATCATACTACTCTCATTATACGATCCCATTGAAAATAAAACTCTTTTAACTTCTTTATTTCTATCTATAAAGTCGGAAAAATGATTATGCAATAAACCTATGTTATTTCCAAGCAGGGCAAAATATTCTAAATCTCTTGTTTTTATATCTGTATCCCCGATAAACTCCTCTAATCCATATAATTCCTCTCCAATTTCAAAAGTAAAATCTAAATTATCAATTCTATGAAAATTAATTGGAAAATAATTAGGGATACTTTCAGTTATATGAGATAATAATTCTGCTCTTTTTTTATCTTTCCCTCTGAATTTCAGAACATATTCTTTATCCCCAAGTTTAAAATAGAATATTCCATTTCTTATAGTAGAGAAATCTTTTGGCTCTATTCCATAGTTCTTTTTTATTTCTTTTTTTAACTTTTCTATATCTTTTTCTGCTAAGTTTTCTCTGTCCCACACAACCTTTGGAATATTATAATGAATTTTTTGGTTATACAAAACTTTACTCGCTTTTTGGAGAACATTTGGGATATCAGATATAGGCGTAATTTCTGTATTACTCCCTTCAATAAAGACAAAAGAATCTTTTAAATCTACGAATCTATTTTTGTTCTGGGAAGAAATTACTAAATTGTTGGAACAATTCTTATAAGAAATATCACCATCTTTAATATATGCACAATTACCATCCTCACGAAAAAATTCCCACATTTTTCAATTCTCTTTTAAATTTAGTTATTTTTGGGAAATCTTCATAATATATTGTTACCATACCCATTTCTTTGGCATTTTCTATATTAGGCATATGATTATCAATAAATAGAATTTCCTCTGGTTTAAAACCAATTACCTTAATTACATCCCCGAAAACACTAATATCTTCTTTTCTTCTGCCTAATTCAAAAGAAGCAAAGACTTTTTCAAATAAATTAAATAGATTATCCTCTTTATCTGCCTCGTAATGTTCCTTGTTTGTGTCGGTAATAGAAAAAATATGGTATTTCTTTTTCAGCTTTTTAATAACGCTAATCATTTCTTTATTTAGTATCTTATTTTTTGTATAATGCTTCTTATAAAACCTTATAATTTCATCTGCTGTATCTTCATGCCCTAAATAAATAACAGCATCTCTGATACAGGTTTTTCCAATTACTGCATCTATGAAAATATTAATTAAATCTTTGTCCTTAACCAAAATTTCATTTTTAAAAGGTCTAATATCAAAACCGAATCTGTTCCTGATATCTCTGTTGAGACCATCCCAATTAGTTATATAAATTACTCCTCCTAAATCAAATATAATAGCTTTAATCATAGAACAAACATTTGAAATATGATTTTTAAATCTTTCGCTTTTGTTACTATTAGATAGTGTTAAGAATTTAAAATAGTAGAGAATTAATTTATATAAAATTTTTCAAGCATTTCTCTAGGAATTATAACTTTATCAGGTAACAATTTTTTTAATATTTTATCACCCGAGAATATATTGCAATCTAATTTTAAAGCCAATGCAAGATATTGAACATCTTTTTTATGTTTTTCTAGAATCTTTTCAGCTTCTGGGATAAATTTATTAAATTCAGATGACGGAATAATTGAAATTTGCTCCTTTATAAGGTCAAGAACGTAATTAAATTCATCAGAATTAAACTTTGATCTTCTAGAAATTTCGTCTTTATGTTTATTAAACTCTACAAATATGAATTCAGGAGCTACAAATTCAAACTTATCAAATAAATAATTAAGTGCAAATACTTCAAAAGAATGTCCTTCTCCTAATAAAGACGATAATATGACATTAACATCAACTACAATTGGCATATTACTTTAAGTATCTTTTAGAAAGAGATTCATTGATTTTATCAGAAAGCTCTTCAACATCTTTTTCACTTAATTTAGATTTTTTAATAATCCTTCTAACTCTAGAGATCCTATCTAACTTAGCTCTAAGAATTTTATTAAATAAAATAGACCAATCTACATGACTCGCCTTTTCGATGAATTTTAGATCTTCAGGAATTTCTAATTCTACTTTTCCCATACCAATAATAAGATATGTCAATTTTTAAAACTTTCCTTCATCCAACTAAACGCAACAATCCCAATAACAAGGTTTACGATAAAGAATAGAGAATTAATCTTTTTATTTCTATTAATGGTCTTTTCCTCTTTTAACATATATTAGATTAGAAAGTTATCTTTATAAATATTATTAGAAATGGCCCATCAAATAATAATTATCTCTTTTTTACAATAAAATCATGAACACCAACAACTTCTGCATTAAATGTCCATGCAATGGTATACTCATCTATTTCTTTTATTTCATCCTTTACCAAAGAAGGCAGAATCATTGTAGGATAACTATAAGAAGTAAGGGTACCTTTGACTGTAGGAATTTCACCGGGTTTCAGTCTAGTTATTATTTTTTTATCAGATGCTCTATAAACTATTCCCCCAACAATTCCCGAATATGTTGAAGGCCATTTAGAAACTAATGTGATAGGCTCATCAAAGAAAAATACATTTTTTCGATTTAAAAATTCATTATCTTCTATATAACCATCATTGTTTAAATCTATATATTTTTCACAACTAAAAAATTCAGGCGATCGATGATCTATAATCTTTTTTATTTGCTGTTGACTCTGTCCTTGATTCTGATTTCCAATTTTAGTTATTTCCCCCTCTTTGCTCCAATCTTCAAAATTGCCAGTAAGTATCGGTTTTAATACGAGTTTAGCTACTTCTTGTGGAGTTGTATGCACACACCCACTCAACCCGCCTAAACTCATTCCAACAACTCCTGCAATCGCAGTATTCTTTAACCTTTGAATTAAATTTTGTTTTTTCATCTTGATTGATTATGATTTACCACAAACTGCAGATTTTTTTCAGCATGAAAATTTCTGTCATAAGCTCCATTTATTTTTATTTCAGCAGAATATGTTTCATAACCTGTACCTTGGGTATTTATACCCTGAAATAATACACTGTCTCTCTTATTTAATCTTCCTTCATTAGCATAAATAATATTTCCTTCTTTGTCTTTTACAACAGCACTTACATCAACAACACTTAAAGATGAATTTTGTGCAAGAATGCCAATTTCTTCATCCGGACTAAAGATATTTTTAAATATAATTTCAGAATTATCGTATTTACCGTCATTATTCTCATCATTTAAACCAACAGTGCCAATTTTAAATGAATTTTGGCTAAGAAAACCAAATGCTCCTCCAACAGCATCTAAAACAGTTGTTGGTGTTGTTGTTATCATACATCCACTCATTCCAATTCCCAATATGCCAGCTAATCCGCTTTTCAGAAATACCCTTCTGTCTAATTTAGGATCTTCTTTACTATGCTGATTTTTCATAACTATTACAGGTAGTTCCTATATTTAAATCTTTCGTTTTTGTTACTATTAATGGGTTAATAATCAATCAAGGATTCCTTTTTTCTTGAGAATTATAAACGCAACTATCAATCCTGCTAAAATTAAGAATATAGCTATGAACAATAATATTGGCCATATTTTTTTAAATCTGCCTTTGAATGATTCTCCAGCATCTTCTGTTGTTGCATTCTGCTCTCCAGTTTGTGTTGTTTCCCCTGCAACAGCTCCTCCTGTTATTGTCTGATTCGCAGGCTTATCAGGGGCTTTTTCATATATCTTAATAACATTTACATCAGCAGTTTTGTTTGTAAGGCTTTCAACAAGAACTTGTACATCGTAATATCCGTCATCATTAAAATCAGCTTTACCAACCTCTCCTCTTTTTAAGAAAAATGTAACAGGAAGACTGGAAACAGTTATTTCAGCAACATCATCTGCAACATCAACTAATTTTACATAATGGGTATCATTTTCAAATGCTGTTATTTTTATTCTGTCACCTTCAACCAATTTCTTTGATATGCCTTCTATAAATTGAGTTGTTGTAATTGCATATGTTTTTGCCTCAGCACTCCCTGTAGAACCGCTTGTAGTTGAAGTTGTTGTAGTATTTGATGACTGCGCAGCAGCAGGAGCTGAACCACTTGATTGCGGTCCTATCCCAGAAAATTTAGGTATCTTCATGAATATTATATTTAAGGTTGTGTTATGATGGCAAGGTGTTGTAGCAAAACTTGAATCAATAGTGCTGCAATTTGCTCCTCCCGATGTTAAATAATTTCTATATAAAGCACTGTTATTATAATCAATGAAATCATCTGTTAGATTTGCAGAAGTATCTCCTCGTGAAGAATTCCACACAATCTTCCAGTTTTCGTCATATAAAATAGGGATAGACATATTAAAATTCAGGCTTTCATTTAGATAATTAGCAGCTCCAGATGTATCTGAGTAAGACATTCCAATTAAAACATAATCATAAACATCACTTGGTACAAAACTTCCAAACTCCCATATCTGCCTTGAATTATTTGAGCCAGTTGATGCATTTTCTTCCATGATACTCTCCATCGGAGGCTGCTTTGCAGAAAACATATCGAAGTTGACAAACATTAATGTAACATTAGTGGATCTTATCTTCATCTCCATGTTTATTCTTCCAGCTACCAAAGCTTTAAATGGATTAAAGCTAGTGGCGTTCATGCTTGTTATCTCGCAACTAGAAGGAGGATTGATTACATTACACTCATTTGAATATCGCAAGAATCTCATGTCTATTGGTATGGAAGAAATATTATGCGGAACAAAATCTCCTGTTTCATTTACTTTCTTGAATCCAGCATCCCTTCCATCTGACATTGTTACAAGTGTTATGTTATTCTCATTTTTAGATAAATTAAGAGTAACTTCTTTTGGCGGAGCATCATTCGCAAATATCTTAATCTTAGCATAATTGCTATTATTTAAAATAGGGATATAGAAAGTGCCATTAACTATGCTTCTATCATCAATAATATAATTAAGTGTGCCGAAAACAGGATTTTTTACCCTAATATCAATATGCGCTCCTGTTGTCAATGCCCCTCCTGTTGAATTTTGAATATTAACTCTTATTGTAGATGTATTTAATTTTCCAAGCCCACCTTGCCAATAAGTGCCAGTTAGTCTATAAAGAGTAATATTAATTGTCTGATCCGAAGCAGTTATAGTTACATTCTGGAATCCTGCAAGAACATTCGAATTTCCAGGATTCCCTGCCTCATTTGATGCGTTCTTGGCATATAATTCAATCAACCAAGGCAATCCAGATGCAGACCCAATAACAGAGATATTATAAGAGGCGTAACTACATGACAAAGAAGTATAATTTATATCTCTTGTTATATTTATATCGCCAAAATCTGCATTTATAGGAGGCACAAAACCTGTCCAGGGCATTAGTTTTGGAATAAGATTAGTTATATTAACTAAAGTATTGTTAGCTCCAGATGCAATATTAATGCATCCTGTTAGTCTAACCTTTGTTATAGATAAATCTTGAGTAACCTGAACAATGCCTCCTTCTGTCAAACTTCCTAAAGACGAATTCGAAATTGGGGGAGATGGGCAGAGAGTATCATTCATATATTTACCGTCGCATAAGCTAAAATTCATAGTAAACTGTGAAAACTCGCGCATAAACATAACTGTATAACTTCTTCCAGTTGGAACAACAATATCTATAGTATTAATCTTAGCTTGTATATTGCTAACAATTGGAAATCCAACTAATTGATCCATTATCATATATCCAAACTTCTGCCCTAAAGTTCCGTTTGTGGCATTTAATCTTAATGTAGCTGCTGCTTGCAAATAAAATGTGGAGCCATTTAATGCAGGAGGTTTCATAAATTCAAATTGAGGCTCGCCTCCTGGAAATGTTTGAGGATAATACATATTTGCAGGAAAAGGGGGCAGTACAGAACTTACTTTTTTTGCATTTCCCCCGTCTGTTTCATTTCTAAAGATAATCTTAGAGGTATACATTATCTGCCCAAAATTATCAGAGCCATTTATACTCTTTATATTAAATGAGCCGTTATTATCTGTTAAAACACTTGCAACAGCATTTTCAGTTGGCGGCCCATTCTGCCCAAAAATAAATTGATAAACAGTTACATTTGCTCCAGTAACATTTCCAGCTGTTTCATTCTTAACATAACCTGAAAATTCAAAATTAATTGTTATTGTTCTTGTTGTTACATTATTTGCGCCAGCTGTTTTAGAAACATTAATTGTAATTGTCTTATCTCCATGTCTTGTTGCAGTTGCATTAAATAAGAAATTTCTTGTTGTTGCATTTTGAAATCCGCTTTGAGATGTGTTCCATATTAATGTGGTAAATACAGTTGATACATTTGTAAAATTAACAGCTGTTGCGGTTGTTAAATTGCTTCCTGAAATAAAATCCTGACCATCTCCCAAAGTAATCTGAACAAGTGTTATGTTAGCATCAGAACCAGCTGTTATACTTACATTGAATCTTGTACTTTCTGTCCTATTTACTATAGATGGACTAATTGAAGCATTAAAAGCTTGTGCAGAAACAAGATAACTAATAGCTAAAACAATAAAAATGCTAAAAATCACTGATTTTATTCTCATTTTCCTCTTTTATGATTTATATTAAATATCATATCTTAATTTATAAACATTTCTCTTAACATTTATAAAATACGCTTTTTATACTATTATATGCTTATCCAAATACTCGCAATTATTGGATTTATTTTGTCTGTATATTCATTCTATACAGAAAAGCGCATAAGATTGAATAATAGCCGTAATCCGTTATGCGATATTAGTGAAAGCATATCATGCTCAAAAGCATTTTCAAGCAGATACAGCCACTTGTTTCTTCTGCCAAATTCATTTTACGGAATAATATTTTATTTCGCAGTGTTTTTTCTCAGCTTTCAGTACATTCAGATTATCCAGCTTCTTTCAATATTCGCACTTGCATTTTCTGTTGTGCTTGCTTATTTTTCAACATTCAAGTTAAAAACTTATTGTGTTGTTTGCAATGCAACTTACATCACAAATATCATTTTGCTAATTGCGGTGTTTTATTGAAATTTTAGATGAAAAAATAGTTCATAACATATATTGATTGATTCATAAAAAAAAGAAACCAATATTTAGGAGATGTCATATAAAGGAAACCTTGGCATATTTTTTAAATATGTCTAAAAGGATGGTTTCATAAAGGAAAACTTGGTTTCCTTTATATCTCAATAATCTTTCCTTTTTTCCCAACCTGCACTACTTTGGTCTTTCCGATTTTTTCCTCAATCCCCTCTGCCTCATGAATATGCGCGCCTATAAAAACATCTGGCTTAAATAATTCAATTGCTTTTCTTATCCCTAAACTTCCTGGAAATCCTGAAAATTCAGCCCCTGTTCCAGCTGCATGCATATGTGTAACCATAATTTTCTTTTTCATGTTTTTTAATCTCTCATATCCTTTTCTTAGAGTTTCAAACACATCTTTTTCAGTTAATACATTAATCCCCATATCAGCCCCGCCGCATCCAAACACACCAATATCGCCAAATTTAAATGCGTAACCATGAATATTAGTTACATTAGGATATAATTCCGCAAGGAAATCAGCTGTTGCAACTGTTTCATGATTTCCGGGAATTATCAAAACTTTTTTCCCGACTTTTGTGAAAGGGCCGATGATGTTATCAATAGAGCTTTCAGCCCAGGTTAAATCTCCTGCAAGCACAACTAAATCAACATTCTCCTTCTTGGCTAGTTTCGCAAGATTTTCAGTCTGCTTTGTATCCTGGTGGATATCGCCGGCAGCAAGAATCTTTACCATAAAAAACTCCCTTATTGTTAGTTAATAAATTTAATGGAGACAATCCTAATAAATAGAACTTAGATTGTGCTGTGTTGCATGATTAATGCAACATAGACTGTTTAATGTCTATATCAAATGATTTTAAGCGTGCTTTATACTTCCGTAGTAAGCGTTTTACCTTTTTTCCATTAGTATCTCTCACAATAATAACTCCTTTAGAAGGTTT
>JACPGZ010000056.1 GCA_016188895.1 Candidatus Pacearchaeota archaeon | reverse complement strand
TAGTTTCCAGCTTGCTGATATAAATGATGTTGTGTTCAGGAAATTCGCAGGTTTCATCAGAATATTCCAAGTTATAGACATTCAGGACATCGCTTTAAGAATATTATATTCATTAAGAGCTATATTTGATAAATTCTTAATAAATGATTTGGTATCAGTCTTCTACCGTGATATCTTAATTGTATATAAAACAAATGTTTCTGACACATTCTCTGTCAATCAGAAAGTTTCAACAGATATATTACAAGTAAGATACCTGCCTCAAAATCTAAATCTTGATATTTTGATTTCAAGAACAATTTCAGCTCTCAGGAATGTTTTTGCAATTTCAGATTTGAATGATGCTATTTCAAGATTTATTACTATACCGAGGTTTATTGCGAGATTGATTGATGTAAATGATGCTGTATTTAGAACATTTATTGGATTAAGAACAATAGGCCAGTTAGTAGACATAAATGAGTTTGTAACAAGTTTATCTAGTTATATAAGAAGTGCGTCCCAAAGCATTAACATTAATTCTGCTGCAGCAAGATTAACCCTGATTTTCAAGAGTATAGCGCAATTATTAAATGCAAATTTGATTACAGGAAGGTTTGTTAGTTTTTCCAGGAATGTAAATCAAGGATTTAGTGTTTTAACTGATTTATCCACATTAAAAGGTTTTATTGTAAAAATATATGACTCAATTAATATCAATACAGCAGTTAAAAGAATTGCGTCCTTCTTTAGAATTATATTTGACAGGATAATAAATAATATCTTATGTATTGTTAATGGAAAGAATTGCGTGCCAGAGCCAACTCCTCCTGCTGCAGAAACGCCTCCTAGCAGTGGCGGCGGAGGCGGAGAAAAGGGAAAAGAAGGAAATAAAACATTTAGTCTTTCAATTGGAAAAATAAATGATGTTATTCTGAATAAGAAAGACAAGAAGATATTGTCTGTAAGTTTAACAAACACTGGAACAAAACCTCTCAATAGCTGCAGGCTTGTTGGGAGTTCAGGTGCTGGAAACTGGACAGATAGCACAGATAAAAAAGACCTTGCATCAGGAGAAAGCAAAGAATTTAGCTTTACACTTAAAGCGCCTAATGAAACAATTGATGGCGAGTATAAATTAAGTCTAAATGCAGAATGTGATAAGGCCAAAGCATCAGGAGAATTCAAGGTTTTTATAATAACTGATAATTTCGTATTTTACATAAAAAATATTGAGGAAAGAGACAATTTTGTTATAATAAGTTACGAAATAGACGAATTATCTGGAAACGATTATACAGTTAACATTGAATATTGGCTTGAAAAAGCAGGAGAGAGATTTTTGATAATAAGCAAGGCAGTGAATCTGACAGCTTTCATTAAGATAGAAGATGTTATAATTATTGAGAAAGCCATGATTCCAGATATAGAAGATACTTATATAAACATAATAGGTGTTTCAGAATACGGGCAGAGTTTTATAAGAGAGATTATTAAAGAGCGCATAATTATATTTAAGTCAGATTACGCTGAACAGCAAGATTATGGCCTTTCTATAGAAGACATTAGCGACATTATAATAAGAAAAAACGAGAAAAAAACATCTAGCGTCAAGGTATTAAACAATGGAACAAAATTCATAAATAACTGCAGATTAAGCGGTGGATTTAGTTTTGAAAGCTGGATAGATAGCAAAACTATAACAGATCTTTCAGCAGGTCAGACAGAGGAATTTATATTTACAATAGCTGTTCCTGAAAATGTAAAAGAAAGAGATTATGAGGTTGTATTAAGAGTTAGATGCGATGAAATTGAAGCAGCAAGAGAATTAAATGTCTTTGTTATAACAGACAAATTTGAATTTAAAATAAATAATGTTATTGACGAAGGAGATGTGGTTAGAGTTTTATATGAAGCAGAGGAGAAATCAAATAATACACAAACTCTCAATATTGACTACTCGCTTGAGAGAAATAATGAGAAATTTTTGGAAGGAACTAAAACATTGCAGCTAAATGCTTTATCTAAATTAGACGACGAGATTGTTCTAAGCAAAGCAGAGCTGGTAAGTGGAATATACACACTTAAAATACGCGGAACATCTGAATACGGGCAGAGCGTAGTTGAAGAAAATATATTAATAAGCAAGAATCCGCTTACAGGACTTGTCACACTTATTGGAACACCGCAGGGATTGATTGCCTTGGGAGCAGTGTTATTAACAATATTGCTCTTTATTTTTATTGCAATACGAAGGGTTTGGAGTAAAAGAACAGGCACACAAAAGTATGAAAAAGGCGGAGTTATTCATGTAAGAAAGACTCCTCCATTAAGGCCTTTAAAGCCGCAACAAACTAAATCATATAAACAAGTTAAATTACTAAGACCTAATGGATATAAAAAACTAAAAGATTTTGAGCTAAAACGGCTTAAAGATTATGGGCTGTAGATTAATTATGCTTCTTCATCCGATGCCCTACGCAGTGGGCCGTTCTATGCAACTGCGATGCCCGTTCTCTATGTCTCGCGATACCCTTATGCAATGCCCTATGGAATGGGCTCGTACTCTGTGTCTGCAATGCCCTACGCAGTGGGCTCGTACTCTGTGTTTCCGATGCCCTATGGAATGGGCTGGAATGGGCTTTTCCTTCTAAAAATAATAATCTTAATAATGTAATAAATCAGACCTGAAAATAATAGAGCCACGCTTAAAACAATAATATAAAAGAATATCTTTGTTTGATCCAGTCTTTGCTCTCTTCTTGCGCTATATGCCAGAGAAGATTTGCACGCCTGCACTATTTCATTTGCCTTTGCGACAGCTGTATCAAACTCTCCTCTTTTGTAAGCATCCTTCGCCTCGTTAAGAAGCTCCTGCAATTCCAAACACTCTGGATTCTCCACAATTAACTCCTCAACAAAAATTATAACCTCTTGCACATGAGTTGCATTCCTCTCAAATATCTCAATGTCAATCTTTGCAAAATCGCGATATTTCGGCTCTTTAACACTTGCATTCACAAATAATTCATATCTTCCCAATTCAGAATCATTGGTAAGTACTGTCATTAAAACAGTTTCATTCTGCCCTTTTCTCAATACATCAAAATGGTCTTTATCAAGAATTACCTGAAATCCTTCATAAATAGAATTATTTCTTGTAACATAATAGCTTAAATCAATTGTCCTTAAATCACTTGTATATGTGTTGTCCAAAAGCAATGGGATTTCTATGATTCCTCCTCTAAAAATTGAAATTGATTTTGATATAAGTAATTTAAATGCAAGTGGCTTTTCCCTTGTTTCAACCTGTGGTTGCGGAACAGGTACAGGCACTTCTTGCACTTTTGGCTCTATTCTTATGCTAAAATTATTGCTACTTGCATTTGAAAATGAGTCTGTTGCTTCTATTCTGAAATACTCCTGTGCTACAGATGATGAAGAAAAAATAATCTCCCATCTGTTAACATTAAAACTGATTGGCCCGCTGGATTGAATGTCAAAGCTTGAATTAAGCCTAATGACATTAAAAGTTACATTTTGATTGTTGCAATTGTCAAAAGCATCATAATCTCTGAAATAACTAGTTAGGTTAAGTTTTATATCTCCCTGAACATCAAAATCCTCAATAGCATTGTAAAAAACAACTGGTGCATTTGAATGATTTATGCTTAAATTTCTTGAAACAGCGCTTGAAAATACAGGATTTGATGCAACAATTGTTAAATTTTTTTGCCCAATACATGTAGTCTCTTCTGTATAATTCGGAATATATAGAATATTATGGGCAATTGCTCCATTGCCTTTTCCAAGTCCGCTGCTTCTTAATTCATTATTAACATACAATGAATAATTCAAATCATCCTTTATACCATGGTCTCCAAGAACTGTTATCATTAAAGTTTCATTTTCAGTTGCATTGATAGGATTTGTATTTGGGTTCAATATGCTGATTATTGGATTATCATAAACAATAAACCAAAAATCAGTTGAATTCATCAATCCACCACTATCATTAACACTTAAATTTACATGATATTTACCAATATCAGCAATTGTTGGCGTAACATTGATAAAACCAAAAGTCTTGTTAATCTTAAAAAATGGTGTCCCTGATAAAAATGTAAGGTTAAACCTTAATTTTCCGTTGCTTGCATTTCCGTCTTCTAAATCAAATACATCAAACTGGTAATAAAATTCTTTATTCACTCCAGCACTTAAGTTCCCGGTAAAATTAATCAGAGTGTAATGATTTTTCTCAATAACATTAAGGATAAATTGCTCTGTTGCAGTTAAAGAGCTTCTATCCTGAACATTAAGTTCAACATTGTAACTTCCGACATCTTGTTTCTTGGGAGTGAATTCTGCCTTTAGTCTTATTGAATTTGCAAGAAAAAAATCTTGATTAAAAGAAAACAGATTTGGATTTGGGCCTGTGATATTAAGGCTAAAAGAAAGGCTTTCATTATAGTAATCTTTATTCTTAATTAACAAATCATCATCATAAATAAATATTGATATAATGCTGTTATTATCCTCGCTCACATTTACTTCAATAAGATTATCAATAAACGGATTGTCATTCACATTTGCAACACTGAAATTAAAAACCCTTGGAACACCAGAGGTTTTATTGTCTGTTGCAAATATCCTTACCTGCTGAAATCCAACATCCTCATCCCTAGGGATGAATCTTATCTCCCCCCTCGCATCCAAAGAAAATGATGGAAAATCAGTTATATTTTCATAATAAAATGATACAGCATCCCCGTCAGGGTCGCTGACATTTGCGCTTAGATTAATAACAAATAAATTATCTTCTGTCAGATTAAATGCAAGTTTAGTGTCAGGATTCCATAATGGTGCGCCATTGCCCTGGATACTAATATTGAATATTCTGGAATAGGATGAAAAATTATTTGCATCATGCAATGTAATATTAATACTACGATTTCCTATCAAGCTTGGATCTGTATAAAATTCCATATAATTAACACTTATGTTTCCATCAATATATCCTGCTCTAAAAGATATCCAGGAAACATTTGCAGAAAAATAAATTTGCTCATTATAAACGCTTTTGTCAGGAATTAATAAATCATTATCGCTTGCATTAATCTCAATTGAATAAAATGTGTCTTGAAAAGCAGCAATATTCTGTATCGGAAACATATAAACAGAGTCATTTACATTATCTACAAAAAAGCTGATTATGCTTGAATTTATCAAAACATTTTGGCCAGTTGACTGAAAGTTTTTATTTATGTTACCTGTATCTTTAACACTGACATTAATATTCCAATTGCCGACTGCAATATCATCAAGAACCAGCGAGATTCTTGTGCTTGCATTAAAATTTATTGCTATTTTTGTAATGTTATTAAGAAACCATTTTTGATCGCTAAAAAATGTTAAATTAAATAATTCATCCAAATCAGTTGCATTTATATCGCAAGCAAATAGCTGCCCTTCCACTAAATTTCCTGCGTTTATCTCATTATCACAGACATAAGTGAAAAATGGTGCGTCATTGATATTGAGAACTGTGAAGTTAACAGCAATGCTGGAAGAAGCATTGCAGTAAGGAATGCTGTTATCAGAACATATTGAATTAATCTTATTCTTGTCAATAACGCTAAGATTTACAATGTATGTGCCAACATCATATCTTGATGGGGTAAAATTAATTATACCAGATGTTTCATTGTATGATTGTATGTTAAATAAACTGCAATCAGTTCTGTTGCTCCACGGAGCAAGAACGCAGCTAATAAAGCTGGCATTAAAACTATATGGAATATCGTTTTCTTCGTCAGTTGCGTCAGTTATATAAGTAAATAATTCGCTCTCGTTAAATTCTTTCTCTTCAAGATTTATGAAAAACGGCGCGTCATTAATAGCTATAATTTCTACTCTTAATTTCGCTGAATCTGGAGTGCTCTCGCTGTCCTGAAC
>JACPGZ010000055.1 GCA_016188895.1 Candidatus Pacearchaeota archaeon | reverse complement strand
TTTTCTAAGCTTTCTATTTACGCTTGCCCTATGCTCGCTGACAACCTTTCTCTCATCATTTGCATAAATAACAAGACCTCCTGTCTCAACAGCATCAACTCTTCCGTCTCTTATCTTAACATCATACTCAATTTCCTGCAAATCAATAACCTCTCCCCTGCTAATAAAGGAAGAAAGGTCGCATCTCATTTCTTCTTTCAGGTAGCGCCCAATCTGCTGCTCCATGTTATTTAATGTTGGTGCTTGCTCTTTCACAATGCTGCTTCCTGAAACATAATACCAATAAGGAATTCCAGTGCCAAGAAAAGCAAGCTGGGAACTTGTTGGAGAATATTTATTTCCAGGTTCAAATGCAGGTGCATAAATATAGCCCCCTCTTTCTTCAAGTATTGCAATTCCCTCACGCAAAGAGCTTTCAACGCATCCTAAAAAATACTGCTCAGCATCTGACTCTTTGGCAAAGGGCTGCTCAACTCCCAAAATTCCTCCGCGCAATATAAAATAAGCTATAATGCTTCCTGCAATAAGAATTGCTATAATAACAAATACAGTTACTTGCCCTCTTTTCATGTAAACAGAAAGAGAAATTACGTATATAAATGTTGTGAAGAATATCTTTATTAATCCTTGAAAAGTTAATTCATTATGGAAAAAAGAGATATGTTTTCTATTGATGGTTATGTCCAATGGCTAAAGAAGGAACTTACATCCTTATACATGAATAACTTTATTAGAGGAATTGCGTTTTCACTTGTCGGAATTTTTATTCCAATTTATCTCTTAACACTTAATTTTTCCTTAAGCGAAGTCTTTTCTTATTTTTTGGTTTTTCATATTGCCACTTTTATTTTTACTCCTTTATCTTTAATCTTTTCAAGAAGAATTGGATATAAACCTATTTTTATAAGCAGCATATTTTTTATGATTTTGTTTTTCGCTTTATTATATTCTTTGGAAAATTATTCTATACCTATTTATTTAATTGCATTGATACTTGGAATTCAGGAATCATTTTATTTTACTCCTCTTCATGTTTTCTTTACAAAACATAGCGAAGATCTAAAAAGAGGAGAGCAAGTAAGTCATTATACTTCTTGGGGGATTTTGGCAGGATTGATTGGGCCTGTATTAGGTGGTTTTATTGCTGTATTATTTGGTTTTAAGATGTTATTCTCTATAGGTATTTTATTCTTAGTTGCCTCAATCTTCCCATTGATTAAGTTGGAGAATATAAAATCAGACACCAAAATCAGTTTTTTCGGAGTCAAGAAATTAATAAAGGAGAATAAAAAATTCTTTTTAGCTCTAGGCGCAAATGACACAAGATCAGAGGTGGAGGGAATCATCTGGCCTATATTCACTTTTATAGTTCTGGAAAATATTATATCTGTCGGCTGGGTTGGAACAATTGTATCAGCAGGAACAATATTGTTTACCCTGTTTTTAGGAAGGCATTATGACACAAAGAATAAATTTTTTTTTCTAAAAATAGGCGGTATCTTGTATGCTTTGATTTGGGCTTTAAGAATATTTTCAGACAGCCAGCTATCTATTTATGCATTAAGCCTGGGAGCTGGGTTTTTCGGTCTGATGATTGCTGTGCCTTTTAATGCCATGTTTTATGATAAGTCATCTGAAAAAGAAAAACCAGATGAATTCATTATTGTCAAAGAAATTCCGACTTTTGTTGCGCGCAGTCTCTTATGGATTCTGATGATTTTATTGGCTAATAAATTCATTATAGCATTTATTTTAGCAGGATTATCAAGTTTATTTTTTGCCATAATCTCTATATTTGGATTTGAGCCTTTGATTAGAAGGAGTGAAAGAAATAAAAATGGTTAATAACTAGAGGTTTTATGGCTTGGAAGAAAATAAATAAATTTGTGAGAATGTGGGATAAGCCTGTTCTTGGTAATGTTAACCAGAAAAATCCTATAATGGCATTGGCGATTTTAAAGGAAAAGATAAATGAGAAATACCAAGGAATTGCCAGGGAAATAATTGAACGAAAAGGTGATGTTGCAATTTCTGGATTTGTTGATAAAAGCAGATTGGTAATTGTTGAAAGCACTGATTTATTAAGTTGGAATGTGAAAGAGAAGCTAAAAATTAAGGGTATAAAAAATATTATTAAAAAATATGAGAAAGAAAACACAGAATTTGTCGGATTAGAGGATCCTGACATCAATGTTTCAAATGGAATTATTCATGTTTATTTTACAATTGCTTATAAATTCCTGAATATCAAAGGTTTTGCAGTCTATTTAGGGCATGCGCAGGGAAAATCTCTTGCTGACTTAAAAGCTACAGAGCCTGTTTTATCACCTATGATTCAAAAAAATAGAGTCTCGCTTGGATTTAAGGAAGAGTCTGACTTTCCAATAAAGTACAAGACAGGAAGAATAAAGCTAGTTGAAAGCAATTGCGGCTTGGGAGACAGCATTATTGTTGCAGCCATCAGCAAAAATGGCAAGAAATGGAAATTGCTTGGCATGGAAGCAGATCCCCATAAAATGAAGCAAGAGTGGTGTCATGGTGATTTATCGCCAGGTCCTATTCTAAAGCCAAGTTTTATCCGCCATAGAAATCTTCTTGTTGGATTTGTAAATGGAAGATCGCCCTCAAAAATAATAGATGGCAAGAAAGTATATGGAAAATTCAAGGTCGGGTTGATGCTCGTGAATCCACAAACTGGCGAAATCCCGTGGATTTCGCCAGAGCCATTGATTGATGACCCAGATGCAAGAACAATTACATTTGCAAGCGACTTCCTGCAGTTAGATGATGAAAATGGTATCTTATACGCGCATGTTGATGATTCCTTTGTTAGGGCTTATGAAATTAGCACAGATGGATTAAATAAGTTTTTGAAAAAGCATTTGAAGAATTAAGAAACATTTTAATACATCAATTCTTTATAAAATAATGGACAAAACAAAAGAGGCGTATGAATCAGCAGTAAAAGTTCTTGAAAAATGCGCAACACCAAGTGGATTCAGGGCAGCTTATCCCGGATATAACGGAATATGGGCAAGAGATTCAATGATAACTTCTTTAGGAGCATCATTGCTCGGAGATAAATTCAAAGAAACAATAAAACAAAGTCTAATAACTCTCGCAAAAAACCAGTCTGAAAAAGGCCAAATTCCAAATGCAATCCTTTTAGACAACAATCAGGTTGATTTCAAGTCAATTGATTCAGCATTATGGTTTGTAATAGGATATTTTAACTTCAAACAAAAATTCAATGAGTCAGTTGCACAAAATTCAGTGAATAAAGCAATCACTTGGCTTAGCTATCAGGACATGGGCGAAGATGGAATGTTAGAGCAATTACCAACAACAGACTGGCAGGACGCATTTCCACACCGATATGGTCACACAATAAACACTCAAGCTCTTTATTACAAAGTTCTAAATTTAACTGGAGAAGAAGAAAAATCTGAAAAATTAAAAAATGTTGCAAATAATCATAAAGAAGATAAACTATGGAACGGGCAGTTTTATCTGCCTTGGCGGTGGAAGAATCACAACAAATACAAAGAACAAGGCAATTGGTTTGATTCACTTGGAAATCTTCTTGCAATAGTGTTTGAATTAGCTGATAAATCTCAAGCAGATAAAATTCTTGCTCACATTAAAAGGCAAAAAATAAACCTACCCTATCCTCTTAAAGCAATCTACCCTCCAATTAAAAAAGGAAGCAAAGATTGGCAGGATTATTTCAATGATTGTGATGCAAAAAATCAATATAATTATCTGAATGCAGGAATATGGACATTTATTGGCGGATTTTACATTCTTGCTTTAATCAAACAAAAACAATTCAAGGAAGCTGAACACGAATTGCAAAAGCTAGCAGAAGCAAATATGAAAGGAAATTTCAGCGAGTGGCTCCATGGCAAAACAGGCAAGACAGGCTCAAAGGCAAATGATAACCAAGCATGGAATGCAGGAATGTATATTTCAGCTTATGAATCTTTGAAAAGAAAAGAATGTTTGGTTTAATCAGAAAATACAATTTTACTATTTTTTTTAAAATTAATCTCAAATAAGTTAAAAACATCTTCTCGTCCTAAAAGTAATGGAACTTCTTCTATTAATGCCCATGCAATTCTTGCGTCAAATAATTTTTCTCCTAACTTAATTTTTAGTTTCTTAATTATTATTGGTACCCCTCTTTCTCCAATCCCTTTTATTTCTGTAATATTGTCTGTGCTCTCTATTTTAAAACCAAGAGTATCTCCTACTGATTTGGAAATTAATGTAATATCAGCTCCTGAATCTACATATACATACTCTGGAAACTCTATATTACCATTAATTAGTATTATTCTAGCTACAGGCCTTAAAATAGGTCCGAAAATTCTACTATTCTCTTCTTTAAAATCAAATTCTATTTCCATCTAACTCTTAAAATTAAAGCTTCTTCATTTGGAATTTTTGCTATAGTAGGTATTTTACCTGTCTTTTTTTTAGCTTCTTCAAAAACCCTCTTAGCATTATCTCCGCTAGCTACAACCTTATCATCTACTATTGCAACATATTTTCCTTTATATTTACTTAAATCTGCTTTAACATAAAACTCAAATTCTTTACTCGCCATACATTAAGCAGATAAGAATTATATTTAAATTTATGCAGGGGGTAGGATTCGAACCTACGTAGGCACTAAGCCACAGGATATCTCATCCTTTTAGTGACCTTAAGTTTAGCCTTCAGTGAAACCTGAATCCTGCCCGTTTGGCCACTCCGGCACCCCTGCATTGATGATAACTCTTACTTTCAACTTATAAATCTTTTTACTATGTGGCAAAGGCAAAAAACGAAAGTTTTATATGTTTGAGATGTATATTAAATAAATAGAACATGGAAGCAAAAACCAAAAGAATAACTGTATTTTATTTTGACAGGCCAATTGATAATAATTGGTATGAGTTAGTACCAATGCATATGAGAGTAATAACATCATACCATAAATTTGATAAGAAAAGATACGAAGATATTATATTTGATTTCTCAAGCGCACAAGACAGAGAAGTGACAAATGAAGACCTTGATAATATACTGAAAACAGCAGATGAAATGATAGATACATATGCTCCAGAATCAATGAAGGATAAGTTCAAGCAGAAATACAGAAATGCTGTTGAGGAAATTGGTAGAAATTCTCATTTAAGACTTGCAAATATGACTGCCCTTTTTTGCAAATCCTTGCTTCCGCCAGACTAATTTCTTTCATTAGTTTTATAAAAGAAGAATCTGTATATAAGATATGGTAAAAAAAGAGAGCTGGAAAAAATTAGCAATAGTTGGGATTTTTGCAGCAGCTATGGCTTTTTTAGAAGCGGTTATAGTAGTTTATTTAAGAAAAATATACTATCCTCAAGGCTTTAATTTTCCTCTTACAGCAATAGAAACCTGGGTGCTGAATGTCGAGTGGGTTCGGGAATTTTTTACAATTGTTATGCTTATATGCATTGGTCTTCTGGCTGGCAAGACATTTTACGAAAAGTTTTCTTACTTTCTGTACAATTTTGCAATGTGGGATATTTTTTATTACATCTGGATAAAGGTTATTCTAAACTGGCCTACATCTTTGCTAACATGGGATTTGCTCTTCCTTATTCCATGGCCTTGGGCAGCTCCTGTCATAACACCAATTATATATTCAGTTTCGATAACAATACTTGCTCTATGCATCATCCACTGCAAAGATAAAAATTACAAGATAAAGTTAAGCAAAACAGAATGGACATTGTTCATTGTGGGTTCAGCTATAATTCTTTATACATTCTTATACGATTACGGGCAGTTAATATTCAAAGGAGGATTTGCCTCTGGATTCCTTACACTTGCAACCAATGAATCCTTTAGCCAGATTGTATTCTCTTATGCTCCAAGTTCATACAACTGGATACTTTTTGTTGTCGGAGAAATTTTAATCTTTATCTCAATATTTTCATTTTTCATAAGAACCAAGAAAAATCTAAAAACCGATATTATCGGCTAGCCAAAAGTATATGCATAAACTCTCATTCCCTTAAATGCCTCTATCTTCAGCTCGCCTTCTGCAAAATCTTTTTTTCTTATGATATTATACATGCCAGCCCCCTCAACCCCGACATAACTTTTCTTACCTCTAAATTTAACATCGCTTCCTGAATTTAATTTTGTCAATGGTTTTCCATTCAGAAATACAACTGCATTTCCGCTTCCATCCATGACAACATTCACTTCTGACGCATAAAATTTGAATATGATATATCCTTTTCCTTTAACAAACTCCACAAACTCCGGTTTTTGCACCCATTCCCCTTCCAAATAAATTACATTCATTTTGTAATCTCCTTGGTCTTTGTATACATCGCATCCATCTGGAGTGCAAACTTGGCTTGAGCCAATTCCCTCATTTCTCAGACTTCCAGCATATATTTCAGGCGAAACGCCAAAATGATGCGCTCGTTTTTGTTCTTTTATTCCCTCTGTGTCTTTGACTTCTCCTATTTTCTTCAGTTCAGCAATAATTCTTGCATCAATATCATCATATCCTGACTCGCCAACATGATCAAAAATAAGTTCGCCATTTGAATTAATTAAAGCTGCTCTTGGCCAATAACGATTTCCATACCTGTTCCAATTAACTCGTTCAGGATCATTTGCAACAGGATATTCAATACTATTTCTTTTCACAGCATTTTTCACATTTTCTAGTTCTTTTTCAAATTCAAACTCAGGGGTGTGAATTCCTATTAGCATAAAATTCTTGTCTTTATATTTTTCCCATATTTCCTTTAATGCAGGCAGAGTTCTTAAGCAATTCACGCATGAATATGTCCAAAAGTCTAGAAGAACTACCTTGCCTCTTAACTTTTCAAGACTAAGTGGCTCTGAATTAAGCCATCCCTTAATTTCAACAATCTCTAGCGCCTTAATTTTTTTAGCAAGCATACTGCATTAGAGAAATAATGCATTAAATACTTTGCTTATCTCTTCGTGCATACATAGATAAAAACAGGAGGGATATTTGCCAGGAAAAATCTAACTTTTTGGTATGGGAAAAAATTCTTGATTCTTTTCTTGTCATTTAGAGAATACTGAATCTGTATGTACTTTCCTCCTTTTTTTAAATGAGATAAGATAGTGTCAAGAATAAAATCTCGCTTATGTTTTGGCATCATTGTCAGTGGAAGTGCAGAGATTATATAATCAGCTTTTTTATATCCGTATTTTTTAAGATAAATTTCTAAATTCTCTGCGCTGTCATTTATAATCGCCAATCTGCTGTCATCAAATTTCTTTTTTAGATATTGTATAAGCATTTCATCAATTTCAAAACATAGCAGTTTGCTATTATTAGGTATTCTTTTCAAAATCTGCTCGGTTATTCTTCCTGTCCCAGCGCCCAGCTCAATAACGCATCTGACTTTTTCATCCATATACTTTGTCACTCGCTGTGCAAGCAATTGAGAGCTTTGCGCAAAAGTCCCGACTCTCTGCGGATTCTTGAAAAACGCCTTCATAAACTCTATTTGAGGTATCATCTTTCTCTAATTATTATCAATGACTTAAATAACTATCGCCCAGAAAAACATTCTTTATCATGACGCAATTTTTTGATAATCTACCTCTGATTTTATTATGTTAATATCCTTGACTCCAACAACACCAAATTTTATTGGCGTGTATCCCGGACATCTATTGTTTCCATCATCATATTCGCAATTTGGACACCAATCTGTAATTGATTTTGTTAAATGCCCAATGCAAAAACCCTCAAGAGTTCCAGGCTGCACCTCTTTGCTCATAAACAATCAATGTTAATTATATTAATAAACCTATGCCCATTCCATAGGATATCA
>JACPGZ010000011.1 GCA_016188895.1 Candidatus Pacearchaeota archaeon | reverse complement strand
TATTGACAAACTCCAAATACAGAAATACAGGGATTTGTTTCTTCTGGGAATAATTCATTAAACCACGTGGAAGACGTTTGTCCCAACCTGTTGTCAGTTATACCGTCACAATTTTGATCTTTTCCGTCACATATTTCATCAGTCGGAACTATTTCGCCTTCGCATTTAATAATATTAAAATTCTCATCACAAATTGGAATTCCTTCTTTGCATTCCCCAATATTTTTTGTGTTTTTATTTCCGAAATAACATTTTGAAGGACAAATTTTAGACAATTTGTCATTGCCGGAACAAGAAAACAGCGTTGTCAATAACGCATAAAATATCGCTTTATTGTACATATTAATCTAATTTTGGAATAAATTTACTGCACCAAACAGAATGAGGCAATTTTAGCTTATCTCCTCCACAATCGCATATAATTTTCTTTTCATATGTTGGGGCTATCTCTCTGCGGGCACATTTTGCCATCGGCGTATCATGCCATGTTCGATTTAATTCATCCAATGTAAACCGTTTTTTATCCCGGTTACCTTTAATGATTTCTTCGTCTGTTTCTGTTCCGTATCCATAAGCATATGTATCATCGCTAAATTGGAAGCAATCTAGCGCATATATTTGCTTATTGACTACGTTTACTCCGACACTTTTCCATCGAGCTACAATCTTTAATAATTGCATCAGCTATCCTTCTTTTAATATGTAAGCTACAAAAATGATAAAGATCTAAATTTAATCTATTAAGATCTTTTTGTATATTATTTGCGATACTCGACGACTTCATGTAAAGAAGTAATCTTGCATTTGTTGCATATGTTTCTTTATTAAATAAAGTGAATAAATCATTTCTAATAAAATGTTCCATTTATTTATTTTTCCTTTTGCAAATTTCATCAATGCTTTCAAAATATTTTAAAAGCAACTTGACATATGGAATTCGACAATAACCTAAAAGACCTGAACTGTCAAGATAAAATGATACAGAAAGTTCTCTATTCTTGTCATGGTCATTTTTTGCAAATTCTACCCTATCAAGAGCAAGTCTTTTTCCTTCAGCTTTTTTGAAACGATCCTTTATGGAATGACACCTGGCGATGCCAAAGTAAATAACGTCTTTTTCTTGAACCGTTATTAACGTGTTTTTGGGCTTCTTCGTGAAGCAGGTTAATGAACCCATATTGACATCGGAATATCTGATTCTATGTTTTTGATTGTTTTCCGTCATGAATGAAATCCTTGAAAGCTATTTCTTTTTATGCGTGTTCTGGCTGAGTATCCGATGATTCATTTTCTTCATATTGTCTATCGTTATCGTCTCTGCTGTCTCTCCATTGTCTTTTTCTGTTTGATTTCATTTTATATGCAATAACAACATAAAGCGGAGCAGTCATTGCTGTCGCTGGTTCTTGAAAAACAGTTAGAACCCTGAATCTGTTATTCGTCACATCTTCAAGAGTCTTTTGAAGATTTTCAAATCCTGTCTTTGTTACATTCCAATATACCATTTTATTCTCCTTTTTGGTTTTCTTCTAAAAATATGCCATATTTAAGAAATTCTCTAATTCTGTCTATACCTATTGCTGCCTGTCTGCAATCTTCTTTTGTTTTGCCGTAGGAAACATAATTTTCAATGCCATCCTTTTTATCAAAGGACAGCACAAGAACCTGATCCAGATCATATTTTTTTGAAATATATTTTGCTGCTTCGATTGGCAATCTTTTCATTATTCACCTTTCTTTTCTGCTGCTGTTTCTGTTTGTGTTTCTGTTTCATCTGTATTTAATGTTTCAACAATTTTCCCAGACAATAGAAGAAGAAGAGATGTTGACATTTCCTTTACCTCTTTTTCTGAGAGCAATATATTTGTTGTCCAACGAGGTTTGCCATAATTTCCGAATTCCATAAATTCTAATTCATATTCCTTTCCATCTTCGGTTGACTCAAGAAGATCATATAAGCATAATTCCACTCTTCCTTTGTTTTTCGTTGTTGGTTTTTCTTTGGCACTGCTGGTCACATATCCGCTGCTTTTAAATACTCTTAGCATAGGTTCTCCTTTGATGGGCTAGATTGTTTCATCGTTTATATCATAAATTTTCCATCTTTTTCAAATCTTTTTGAAGCTGCGAATAAAGCTGTTCAGAAAGCTGTGAATAAAACCGTGAACAAAGCCGTGAAGAAATCTGCAAACAAAGCTGTAAAATCGGATGATAAAATTGCGAATAAAGCTGGTTACAAAGTTGCGAAGAAAGTTGCGACCAAAGCTGTTGATAAAGCTGCGAATGAAACCGTGCATAATGTCGTTGATGTGGCTTCGCTAGCGGGTTCATTTGTTTTCCAATTCTTTTTGAAGCTGCGAACGGATTTGTGTGTGAATATTTGAAAGAATTTTGTCTGTAAAATAAGAAAAAAGAAGACGAAAAGATAATTGTTCAGAAATTTGTGAATTAAATCGTGAAAAATTATATAAGCTGACAGATATGGGAATAAAAGTCTTCATTTTTATTTACCGAATAAATAAACCAATCCCAAGATATGAAAGCTTTTTTCCTAAATTTTGACCTCTGTAATCTAAACCATCAAACAATACAAAAGCAATACGCATTGTATATGGGTTCTCCATATTTGTCATAAACCCTAATTGCATTGAATAACTAAATTTCTTTTCGAGCGAAGGATGAGGCGTTATGTCATATGCAAAATAAATATTAGCATTTTGCTGCGTATAATCGAGAAAAATTAATTCTCCTCCTAAATGAAGTAAGTTTCTATTTTCTAATTCTTTAGGTGACAGTTTATGAATATAACCAAGCTCAATATATTTTTTAAATTTTAAAGACAATGCATATTTTTCACGCAAAAATCTTCTTTGTGCGATTTCATTTTCGTATGCAACCAGAATAGAAAAATAATCTCTACTATATGTTATTGGGATTCTTTCTTTTCGAACACCGTCAGAAAGATGTGAGCTAACATGGTTGAATTTAAATTCATTTATAAAATGATTATATTTTACGGTGACAGGAAAAGAAATCAGATAATCAGAGAATAAAACCTTAAAAGCGTCACCGTCACCTTGTCTTATTGTGCTCCAAACAGCGGCATCAATAGAAAGTTGAAGCTTTGTATCTCCGATTAAATTCATTGTTGCAAATGGAATTCTTCTTCCAAGCACGGCAATGAAGTCTGTTGTTTGCGTCCTTGTATTTTCAACAAGAGAAAAACCTAAATCCGGAGAAAGTGGATATGCCAATGGTGGTTCGCTCAATTGTTTTTCTGATAGAAAAGAAGATAACGCTACCGCAATAAGATTGCTATACATTTTTATTCCTTTTAAACCAGTTCCAGTTTTTCCCTGATAAAGTCACTTTTCAAAAGAATGTTCTTTAGTTTTTTGAACGCACCTGTTTCAATTTGCCTGATTCTTTCTCTGGACAGTCCGTTCCAATAGTCACCGATTTGTTGAAATGTTTTATCATTAACACCATCTGAAAAATAGCGATGTTTTACAACAAATCTTTCTCTGTCGTTTAGCTTTTTCATTGAATTTAATACAGTATTTTTTAGTTTTTCCTGTTCTTCAGAATTTTCCAAATTTTCACAAATTTTGCTCATGTCCATATTTGTTATCAGGTTGTGTTTTTCTCCTTCACCACCTGAATAATTTGTGTTATAGTTGTAATCATTGCTATCTAGTTGAATTGTATCGCTTACTTCAATAAATCGTTTTTCTGCTTCTCTTAACTGTCTAATCGGAACCTTTAGTTGTATTGAAAGCAATGTTCTTTCTTTTTCGGGATCACTTGAATTCCGTATTGAAAGCAATTTATTCTTATTTAAACCGAGTCTGCGCATGTTCTCGGTTGTTTCAACCCTAATTTGGGTTTGGGTGTTTAAAATGAAATATTTAATTTTTGCATCAATCCAATGAACGGCATATGAAATCAATCGATACCCTCTTTTTGGTTCAAATTTCTTTGTGGCAAGAATGAGACCTTCCGTTCCTGCCTGAATGAGATCCCAGAGTGTTATTGTGTTTCCGTTGATGTAGCCTTTATGTTTTCTCGCCCGACATACAACAAATTTTAAATTTGAACAAATTAATTTGTCAAATGCGTTTTTGCTGCCTTTATTTTTCCACTCATAGAATAATTTATATTCCTCTTTCTTTGATAATTGTTTATATCTTTCAACATCTTTGAAATATAGTGCTTCTAGCTTATTTTCATCCAGCATGGTTTATTCTCTTTCTTGTTCAGAAATATACCATTTATCCTCGCTGATTTTATGAAGCACGACAAATCCTCCCTTCCTATCAATAAATCTTTCTGGATCAAATCCTTTCAATCTTATCATATTTAGAAGTGATTTTCCAAAATGAAATTCATGTGTTCCTGTATCTGTTTCTATCTTGTGTCCAACGCTGGTCAATTCATTTTTTGTAAAATAAATGATTTGCAAAGTGTCATCATTGTCTTTTTTCATTATCGTTTTCCTTTTCTAATTAAACCTTTTTCTATTTCAGAAGCAAGGACGTTAATTTGATCAGTTTTTTCTTGATATCTGGGCATTAATACTCTATCAACAAGCATCCGAGTACCAAACCCCAGTAGCAAAGCTATAGATACGGCAATTAAAATAGCAACCAGGTTTATTTTAAGCAAATAAAGAACTAAACAACCCAGCAAAGCACCTACTATCATTGGACCAAATTCATCGATATCATCTTTTTTCATTGTTATCTCCGCTCTTTTTGTTGAAATTAAAAATAGGAAAGAACCTCAAAATTATCATGCCAACAGTGAATTGAATAAAAACTACAGTCCACCTATTCTCAAGTTTTAATACATAGTCTAAAACGGCACCGATAAACAACAATGATGTATATAATAAAATAACATTTCGTAGAGCGTGCTTATCAAACATTTTTGTTTTCCTTTCTGTTTTTTATCTTTTTGAAACGATTCAACGTTGAATATAGGGAGAGCAATAAAAGAGCAATGAGGAATAGTGCCCAATTTATTGTAAAGAGAAAAATAAATGCAAAACCACAAAAAGACAGGAGAAACAATATCAAATAGTCAGAAAATAGATATAAAAGAAAGTCATGCCGTCTCATCTCGGAAAGAAATATAAATTTTAACAATGTATATAGTTCAGAGAGAAATACTTTTGAATGACGCATCGTTTTTAAAAACAATATTTTTATTTTTGGTTTCATGACTTTCTTTTCAATTCTTTTTGAAGCTGCGTAAAAAGTGAAGGCCAAAGCCGTAAAAAAAACACAGTATGTCTTCTTACTTCGCTAATTGATTTCATTTTTTATTCCATATTTTCAATTTTGAATCAAACCAGCCATATGATAGCCCATTTTTTTTGCAATATTCAAAACTTTTACTAAGCAATAACCGTCCATATCCTTTATGTCGCTTATAAAACTTTACATAAACGCCAACATAAACTCCGGCTTTGCATTTTCCATTGGTTTCAGGGGTCTCAAAGATGCATGACCACCCAATCAATGCTTTCTTTCCTTTTAAAATAAACGCATAAATGAAATTGAATTCACCATTAAACACTCTATTGAAATCACTTTGTTTGTCAGAGAAAGCCAAATCTTTAAGCTTTTGAAACAGCCGGGAATCATATTCCAAATGGTCTAATTCAATGATCTGCATTGCTGTTATTTATTTTTGATTTCCTTTTCTTTGAAAGAGCAAACAATCTCCGTGCCATTTAAAGCATCCGTGATCAGGCCAAGAGCGCCACAACCATATTGGTCATCCAGTTTATTTGCAATATCATATGCCTGGTCCAGCAAATTCAATGCTTGTCCTATTTTATAATTTGCAATAGCAGAAAGTTCTTCATCTGTTCTTTTCTTTTTAAAATTTTTCTTATTGAAAAACATTTTATTGCATCTCCTTTTCTAACAAATTTACAACATAGTTTAAACATCCAATATCTGCTTCTGTTTTTAAGATGTCAAATTGTTCTTTTCCATTTAACTTTAACATGCTCGCAATTTTATTTGCAAAAGATTTGTAAATGGATAGATCTCTATTTAGGCAATACAGTTCAAGATCTCTTTGTATCTCTTCTGAAAGAACAATTTCTTCTTTTCCTCCTCTTGACATTTAATTTCCTTTCGATTGGTGCCCCAAGGTTGGATCGAACAACCGACTTGGATCTTATAAGGATCCTACTCTGCCACTGAGTTATTGGGGCAAATTTATTGTAGTCTAATTTTTAAAGATTTATAAAATAATTATTTATCGGTCTTTTCTTCTTTCTTTGTTCCGATCTTTTGAGTCACGTTTGAAATATTATAAATCATTAGAACACTTGGAACTAGCCATTGTATAAGATCAATCCATTGTTCTCCTGTCAATCTATTAACAAATAAAGCAATGGATGAAACAATAAATGGCATAAGAAACGTTCCTATTGCCAATATTGCTTTTCTGCCAAAATATTTTAACATTCATGGTAAATATGTTCTATCTGTTCTTTTTTTCCGATTTATTGAATATCGTAAATCTCCCATTCTTCATATTGATATTTTTTTCTATGGTTCAATAAACGAATTGCAGCGTCAGCGTCTCCCGTTTTAGCTTTGTTATAATATTCTCTTTCTGGCTTTACATTGTTTTTATAATATTGTCTATCTCGTTTAATATTTCCTCCACAATCTGGGCAGTCTAGCTGTCTTGTAATGCCACAGTTTGTAGAAGAAACTTTGCCAGAATTATTGCAAAAAGAACAAATTGGTTCTTTTTCGTCGCTTGTTAAGTTAACATATGCAATGACATCTCTGTCTAAAAAATTAAATAATTTTAAAAATGATTCACTTTTTAATTCCTCGGTTGAAACGTCATAAAATAAATTTTCATATTTTCCCTTATACATTAGAACCTTTTTCATTATTTTAAACCTCTAGCTTTTCTGGAAAATTCCATGGCTGTTTCTGCTAGCTTTTTCCATAATGTCAGCGTTTTATTGTCTTCGTCGTCTTCTGGTTCTATGTTTATTCTTTTAGCCCACTCTATTGCTGCTTTACGCAACGCAACTGCTTCTTTTGAAGTCCTTAGTTCATCTTTTTTTCGTTTTTCACATTCTAGACATTTCATTGTTTTCATTTCATTGTCTCCGTTTCTTTCAAATCTTTTTGAAGCTGCGTTATTAAACAGGTAGATAGAGATACATAAAGTTGGGAAAGAATACCTTGGAAAAATTGATGATAAATTTCATAGGGTAAATGAGAAGTAGACAATTTTCTCATCAAACAATACTGATCTCTATAAAAGAGTGACGCCAACATTGCATTTTTGGCATTTGTATACCTTTCCATGATATTTTATTCTCCTTGCTTTCGTCCTGCTGATAAAAAATATCTTTTGGCAGGAAGGACAAATTGCCTTTATGTAGGACACGATCTTATTTAGATCAATTTCCACAAAGCGATCTGGATCACACCCAGCACGAATCATTGCTGTTTGCCAATGTCTTCCATGTCCAAGCGAAATATCACCATAACGATAATAAGAAATTATATGACAGGTTTCATGTTTTACTGTCTGTTCTTTTTGCTCTTCCGTGCTTGCTTTCCAGTTGACAACGGATATTCTGATTAATTTTTGTGTTGGTCTTGCATCGGCAGCTTTTGATTGAAATCTTTTATTCCAGACGAATCTGATTGATTCGGCCAGATGTCCACATCCGTTGTCTTCGCAGCATTCTCTAATCCAGTTTTTAATCCTACCTGAATACTCCCACATATTGTTGTTCCTTTATTTATTATTTTATTTGTATACATTCAGCCTTGCAAAGATCGGCAACAGGGATCGGCAAAAATTCCTATTTTGAACAAAAATGATTCATTAATATGGCGTGTTATCTATTATAATAATCGGCAGCGAAAATACTTTCTATTTCTTCTTGGTATACAAAAACATCGCCTCGCATTTGCCCTATAAGCGATTTTAATTTACATTTGGTGTCCCAATGCCAATTTGCTTTGAAAATCGAACCTGGGGCAAGCCAGAGGCCGTATAGGACGAAATTTTAATCGTTTTGGGGCAAATTGTAATTTTCAGAATATGTTATAGTAAATTGAACCCATTTGGAATTGTCGCTAAGGCATGTAAAAGCTACACTGTCGTCAAATCGACAACCTCCATCTACAATAGCGACATCGGCGCCTATAGAATTGCATACTACTTCGGCAAGCTTAAATTCTTTTGGCACGATACCACACGCAACAAAGAGAAAAATAGAGAGACACAATAATTTTTTCACGTTAATTAATCCTTTCTATATTAATGTTTCTATTCATTCTTATAAAAATCAGCAAGATCCTCTGCATATTCTTTTTGTGCCTGGCTATATCCGGAAATTGTCTTCCTGATCTTTTCTACAAAAAGAATTAATTCATTATTGGTTTCTTCTTCGGGATTTAGATTCTGTATGAGCGACACTGCATATAAAAGCAACTCCTCATATACTTCAGTTTGAGCACAATAACAGGGCTCATATTCTTTTTTCTGTTTTGTTTTCATATTTTTTCCAATTCTTTTTGAAGCTGCGAATAAAGCTGCCGATAAAGCCGTGAAAAAAGCTGCGAATGAAGCTGTGAAGAAAACCGTGAAGAAAGCTGTGACCAAAGTTGCGAAAAAAGCTGTGAAGAAATCTGCAAATGAAGCGGCGGCCAAAGCTGCGAAGAAAGCGTTCTGATTTTTATTGGCTTCATTTCATTGGATCCAATTCTTTTTGAAGCCTTAAACGAATCTGCGAAGAAAGCGATAAACAAGGCAACCAAAAAAGCTGTGAATGAAGCTGTGAAAAGAGCTGCGAAGAGAGCTGCGAAGAAAATTGTGAATAAATCGACCAACAAAACTGCGAAAAAAGCTGCGAACGAAGTTGTGAATAAAAAGATGTCATATTCAGCTTCCTAGAAAATATTTTCTTACAAAATCGCAAGTAAAAGAAGGAAAAGAATATAATTTTAATATTTCATTTGCGATAATATAGCTAGTTTCCTCGCTATCATTCATATATTCTGTCAAAGAAATGATTTCGTAAGCAACGTATTCTGGAATATCCAGTGCATCGTCCTTCTTTGCGTTATATAGAACCAGATCCAGAATCTTTCTTGCTGTTCTTTTTATTGATTCCTGCTTATTATTCACCGAGATTTCTTTCTTACCATATACCCGTCATTTTTATAAAGAACAGAGTCTAAATGACACTCGCTGTTTAAGTTACTAGAACTAATTTTTGGGGATTTGCACATCTTTCTAGCTTTCTCTCCGTTTTTTTTAAATTGTTGTTCTGTTTCAAAATATGCGTATAATTTACCCTTAAATCTTTCAATAATTAATTTCATTTATTTGTTCTCTTCACAATTTAAGACCCACTCTTGGATCCTTTGTCAACTTCAAATATTCTTCAAATGAATATGAGGCCAGCTTTTTTCCCTCCTGTGTTTCAACTAACACTTTCTGTGCGTGGCAATCAATTGCAAGGATTGGATATTCGTTATCGTATAGCTAGCAATCCCAAATCCTGTTTCTTTTCCGTGGCTATTTTTTGTCAGTTCATCAAAGAGGATCCTTGCAAAGTATGCTTCATCGTTCCAGCGCCATTTTTTTGCAAGCGCATCTTGCAAAACTTTCCACATGTCAAAACCTGACGAATGACTATAAAGATAAATTGGTGCATGTGGGTATTTGTCGTCTCCCATGTAGATTTTATAATTACCCCGATCACCCATGTTAATTAGCCTTTCTTTCGTTTAAGTGGTCTTCGACCTCTCTTGTGTACCTGTTTATTGTATTGTTTAATTCGCTTAATCTATCAATTGTTTTTTTCCTTTCTTCTTCGAAAGATGTCAAATCTAATTTAATTTTATAATCTTTTAAAAATTTAATTAGTTCATTTGTGCTTGAAAATTCAACGGTTAATTCACTATCGTTAAAGCTTAATGCTCCGTCTTTTTTAGAGAGTTCAAAATTAAAATGATAGTAGGTATTATCCTCTCCTTTAATCATTTCTCTTAATTTTTTGACAGCAGGATCGTCATATGCATCTGCTGATAATGTTTGTTTAGTTTGATCCTCGTATTGCAGCGACCATTTTATTTCCGATAGAAATCCATTTTCTTTTAAGAGCTTTCTCAATACATTATCTGCTTTTTTTTTGATACAGCTTTGTTCTGTATACGTATTGTCTATACAATCCTGATTATTTTTTAATTCTTTTAAAATTAATTTCCATTCCTTTTCCAACTTAATTTGATTAAATTTTTTATATATCTTTGACATTTCATTCCTTATCGGCTTTGTTAAAAAGCCAATGGCAAAGAAGCCCAAAACCTGTTCCCATATTGAAGGCAATCGGAATCAACGGATTTCTCGAAAAAAACAGAGCAATTAAATTTCCAATCGATAAGAGAAGATAAACACCTTTTCGTGACATATTTTATTCCTCATGTTCAGACAATTCAATATAATCATCGTAACCGTTTTTATATGTTCTTTTTAAATAATCTTTTCCTCCGTCAACGGAAACGATTCCGCATTTGCAGGTGACGTAATCATGCACGCTTTTTGATTCAATTTCGTCAAAACAATATTTGCAAGAGATTGCATTTCTTTTTATTTTTCTTTGTTTTTCTGGTATTCTTTCTGGTTTATCTTTCCATTGCAAATGTAAATCTGTTGTTAATTTTGTGTCTTTCATGCGCCCTTGTGTTTCTTTGATTTGTTTTTTCCTGTCTCTTTTATTTTCTTCATTATATCTTTTATTGTAGTTATCCAGAGCTGTTTGAAGATCCATTCTCAGTTTTAATTCATAGTCCGTAAATCCGATCAATCGAATCATGGATTCAAGAATGGTTTTTACCCCATAATTTCTAAATAATTCAGAGACATCAATGTCTGGACTTTTGATCATTATTTGTGACTCAAGATGTTAATATTTAGGTCAGCTTTATTTGCTAATTCATTAAAATTCTTTTCTTTTTCTATTCGTCTTATTTCTCTTAGTTCCTGTCTTGTTGCGCCCACTCCATCATCATCATCACAACATATTCCTCTGGGATCATCTGTCAATAAAAAATATAAATTCCGTAACATGAAAAAAAGAAAAATAACAGCTACAATAAGGCCCACTATAGATGTAAAGCACATTAAAAGATCTCCTTTTTGCGTGGTTTTTTAATTGTCATTTTTTGACTTTGCTGCATTCTTTTCCTTCTCTTCCTTCTCTTTGCATTCATTGCAGGTGTCGTCATGTTCTTTCATGTGTTCTGCATATTCCTTTTGTGGAACCATATCCATGACCCACGCAATTGGCCATGATTCCGTATTATTCTTTTCAAGCCATTCAAATGCTTCTTTTCCGCTATTAAATGGTCCGACGGGAAGATAGCCATCGTCAAGATCTCCCATCAAAATAATTGCTTTCAATTCTTCTTCTGTTTTATCATTTTTCATTTTAGTTTTTCCTTTTATTTTTCATATTTTCCACACCAACTTGAATGTATTCCTCCAACAGAATCTGCTCCGCATTCACATTTCATTGCATCATTTTCTTCTGTCTCCTTTCTGTTACCGGCCGTTGTGGGCTTTTCATAACAGTTTTTGCAATAATATAATATGCCATCAAAAATTGTTGCTGATTGTTGCTCACAAGTTTGACAAAGCACTAGAAAGCCTGTATCTGATTTTTCCATTTGCAAGATACTTTACATTGTTTTTTTACGGATTTGCAATTTTATTTTTGTTCCTCTTTTGTCAGCTTCACAATTAATTGTGAAAATATATTTTCCATTTCTTTAATATGGTTTGGTTCCCCATCATTTCCTTTTTCGTGGGCAATTTCATGCACCAATGTTGCCACCAATTCCTTTCTATCCGAAAGAATTTTCTTTGAAAGATAAACTTCTCCTGGTTTATGAATACCAAAAACATTTTCTCCAACAAAATTTACCACCTGAATTGGAAGTTCCAATTTGATTGACTTTAGCAGATTCACTGCCCATAGAAAATTGTGTTGTTCCGTTTCCGAAAGTTCCGAAACAATTGAATATTCATATGCTCTTTTTTGTTTCTTGCTCTCGGCAGAACCTTCCTGCAATTCAATGAGCTTTTTAATCGTCTTCGGAACAACAACCCCATTCATTCCGTGATTTTGCAACTCAATTGCATCCTGCATTGAATCCACAGGAATGACATCTTTTCCTTTCGATTTATGGAAATATTGAGCAACTTTTGCCGCCAATTGTTCTGTTCCATATTCTGCCCAATCTCCAATAATCCTGGACTCTTCCCATTGATCCTTTTCAAATAGGAGGTATATGTCCTCGTCAGAAAGCCTATTTAGCATTGCCGCCTTATTCAGAACAGTTTTGATCTT
>JACPGZ010000009.1 GCA_016188895.1 Candidatus Pacearchaeota archaeon | reverse complement strand
GAAAGTGTAGGATTAGAGAATGTTAATGTAACAGCTCTTCCAATCCTGTCTTTAAATGTGTTTGGGTCATAGCTAAGATTAATGCCTGATAATGGAACATTTCCGTCATTTGTTACAACTAATGTTGTATTCTTACTTGATCTTGATAATTGAGTTGGTTGTCCCTCTCTAAAAGAAAGCGATAGAGAGGGTGTTGAATTGACTGTGACTTTTATTTCGCCGCTTGCCTGAATTGCAGTTGTTCCATTTATTGCCTTAAATGGATAATTATATGTACTTGGAGCTGTATGTTTCGGAATATTAATTGAAAATGAAACTACTTTTGATTCGTCTTTCAAAGAAAACGTTGACGGATTAAATGTTATATTTGTGCCTGAAACTGTTATACTAGAAAGGTCTCCAACTGCTGTAACATTAAATGTTCCTGTTATTGTAGAATCATGATTTGCATTTAATGGTGGAATTGGACTAATTGTTAAACTTTGAGCCGTTACTATACCTACTAGAGAAATCAGCATTATTAATAATAGATATTTTAGCTTCATTTTTGTTATGAGTTTGCAGTTAAGACACTTTATAAATATTTCTATTCTGAGTAATATATTTTTTATTGTTTATTATCTTCTTTAATAAATTCATTCATATCGCGCAGATTCAGCATTCCGTTATCAAGCTCAAGTCCGGGGCAAGCTGTATTTATCCATGAATCAATTGGAAAATTTTCTAATTCTCTTATGTCAATAAAATTCTCTACAAATATATATGGTTGTTTTCCTTTTTCTTTTAGCTTTTCTGAAAAATGTAATGCTTGTTTCATGTTGCACTGGCCTGGTTTTAATGAAACAATAATTCCGATTTTATCAGAAGCATAGAATTTCATAAGCTGTGTTTTTCTATTTTTGTAATATTGGTCAATTTCTTGCTTTGTTATTTTATTCAGTTTATCATTTTCCAAGATGTAAACCTCTTTTCCAGACATAAGAGCCATTTCAAGTGCGTGAAACCTGCCGCTTCCTATTAATAATATAGCATCTGCATCTGTTTTAAGATTCGCACATCCGAGGATTTGTGTAAATCCCTTTATCTCAAAATCTGAACTCTTGGACATTAGCTCTTTTATTTTCTGTGCATATCTTTTGTATTGTATTGTATAAACCAGATATAATTTCTTCGGAAGTTTTGATAGAATGCTGCTTATATCTTTTGGAATGTCAACATTTTTTCTCAATGCTTCTACAAATAAGACCTTTGCCATAGAAGAGCTTAATAGAATAATTTATATAGCTTTCGTTAAATAAGAATTATCCCTCTAGATACTGCATCTCCTCTTTTGCAAGCGGATTTTGCTGTTGAGCTGGCTTGAATTCCGGAGTTTTATAGATTTCTGCAAATGATGGGGTTGCTATTATTATGTTTTCGCCAAATCCTGCAACACTTCCTTCTAATGCATCTGCTGTTTTCTTTATTTTTGATATTGCTCTTCGTAATTCAATCACATCCTTGTTCTTGAGTGGCTTGATATCTATAACGCTGATAGTATAACCCTCTCTCATAGCATTTAGAATTACATTAACATCATCATATTTCCGCAATGTGAATGGCCTTACCTGAACCTTTGCTTTTTTCTCCATGGAGCCTAAATCAATTTCAAGATAATCTTCGTCTTTAGAAGGCTGTTTTCCGAAGATGCTAGCAAGACTCTCTTTTATTCCCATAGAGAGAATGAAAAAGTTTGAGTTTATAAATATTTCTGTTGTTTTTTATCTGTGTTTTATATGTAAGTTCACTTCATTTTTTCCAGAACATCATTTCTGAGCTTTTCTAAAGTTGCAGTAAGGGTTGTTTCCTGCTTTTCAAGGGCCTTTAAACGCAGATCTATAAGCTGTTTTTTCTCTTTTAGCTCTTTTTCAAGCTCTGTCTTGTTTGATTTTATCATAATCTGACCAAGAACACGAAACACCTCTCCTGATGTTTTCTTTAATTCTTCTTCTGCATTCTTTGTTTCATTAACTTCAAGCTGGAATGCCTGCTTTTGCAATAGCACATTCTGCAGATTTTGCTCAATTGTACGCATTTCCTTCACTTTTTCCTGAAGTTCTTGGTCAACTGCCATTTTTTATTTTGGGGTTGATAAGGGGTGTCCCCTTATACTGCCTTTACTTTAGTTATTTCTTTTCTTGTTTTGTAAAAAACCTTGCCGCCGCATGAGGGGCAGACAAATCTTTTTTCAAGAGTCTTGTTTGATATTTGCTTTCCACATTTGAAGCATTTATAGTTTGTCATTTTATTTAAAATTTTTGTTTAAATTTAATTTGATTTTCATTTTATTCAAGATAGTAAGCATCAGATGCGAATTTTTTTCCGCATTTCACGCAGTGCCATATGCCTGCTGATAATCTCTTTACAGATACATTGTTGCAAAATGGGCATTTTTGCTTTCTTCTCTGCTTTTTCTCTATGTTAGTAATTCTAACTCTAACGCTCTTGCCATATCCTGCGCGCAAACGACCAGCAGCACCGACTTTCTTTGTACTCATAATTTTAGTTGGAAAGGAATGTTTTTAAATTTATTCTAAATGGGGTTGCCCGGAATTTCAGATTGAACTTAGTTCAGATCGTTTGAACCGGGGTCACGAGGTCCCAAACCTCGCATACTAACCAGGCTATACTACAACTTCATGCTTTAAAATAAAGTCCCATGTGATGTATAGCACAACCCCATAATAAAGTCTGATAGATTGAGTTTATAAACATTAAGTGTTAGAATTATTTCTTCTTTGCTTCTTTCTTTGACTCTGGCTTTGCTTCTGCCCTTGCTGTTACTGGTTTGCCAGCTTCTTGTTTTGCTGTAGCTGATTGAGGTCCTGCTGGAGCTCCTGGAGCACCTGGCTGTGGAGTTGCTTTCGCAGCTGCTTCTGCTGCAGCTTTTGCAGCTTCTTCCTGCTCTTTCTTAATAATGTCCTCCTGAATCGCTTTAATTTGCGCAAAAAAAGCATCTATAGATTTTTTCTTTTCAGCGCTTGGCTGGGCTATTTTTCCTTCTATTTCCTTATCATATTTACCTGCATCAATGTTTATCAGAACATCTTTTGGATCTTTATTCTCAACTAGAGCTCCGAGACTTATACAGCTTCCTACAACTGATTTTAATGCAGATTTCAAATCCTTTGCAAGCATATCTGGATGTTTTGTAAGTGCAATTGAGATAAGCTCTTCTATTGCGAAGTTTGCAACCTTTTGCTTCTTATGCAATCCAGAGCCTTTTTCTATCTTTGCCTGCTTTTTTAATAATTCTGAAACAGGCGGGGAAAATACTTTTACAGTGAAAGATTTTGTTTTAGTGTCAACGTCTGCCTCTACCGGAACTTTAATTCCCTTGAAAGAAGAAGTTGCTTTGTTAACTTCCTGAATAAATTTTCCTATGTTGATCCCAGCTGGCCCTAATTTCTGGCTAACAGCTGGCCCAGGCTTCATGTCTCCGCCATCTACAATTAATTTTATTATCATATAAAAACCTCCAGCAGGTCATCAAAAACCTTTGGTTTTTGACTGCTATCAAAAATGCAAATTTGCAGCATTTTTGAAGTTTTATGAATCCTGGAACCATGAATCCAGCAGCCACTTAAATTTTTCATTTTATTCTGCAAATTCCTCCTTCTTTTCTTCTTTATCCCTTCTGATAACTCTGACATTATCCAGCTTGACTGTTAGCGGAATTGGAATTGTTGCTCCTAAAAGCATTACAACTACTTCTTCTTTCTGCTTGTCTATCCTAATAACCCTTGCTTTTTCTTTCTTAAACGGCTCAGCTATCATCTCTACAATATCACCCTGTTCTATGTTGACTTTTGTCACAGTGGGTTCAATAAGATTTTTTATTTCTTCGTAATCAACTGTTTTTGGCACAATCCCTTTTACATATGGCATATCAAATACTGCTTCCTCAACATAGCTTCTTGCAGGCGCTTCTATAAAAAAATATCCTCTTAGTCCGTGGGGACGCATTATACTATAAATGGTGATTTTTTTGGATTCTGCCCTCTCCTGCACCATTTCTACTACTTTGTCTTCCTTGTTTGTTGTGACTTTTACGACGAATATCATTCTATAAACCTCCAGCGGGTTCATTAAAAACCTTTTGGTTTTTAACTGCTATCAGAAAGCTTTGCTTTCTGAAGTCTAGGATTTCCAGCAACCACGCCCGCTACGTCTTAATAATTAAGAAGTAGTAATCGTATAAAAAATTAGGGGTTTTTAAATTTGATGGTTTTGATTCTTGTATAAGTAAGTTTGTTAAAAAAGTTCTTTATCTATAACTCCTGCAGAAGTTGTATATTCTGTAAATCTTTTTTATCAGCTTCTTGCCAGCAATTTTGACATTTAACCATTTCGCTCTTTTTCATAGTATTATATCCTACTTTTATATTTGCTCCACAATTCTTACATTCATAGCCTCTCACTCTCTTACTCATTTTAATCTAACATCATTATAATAATTTATTTCTTTTTTTTCCTACTCTCCAACCATCTCAATGCCTAGCTCTTTTTCCATCTCGTCTCTTTTCAGGTCTTTTGTCTTGTACTGCCCGCCGAGAATCTGGTTGCTTTTGACGCCTGTTGCAATCAGCATAACTCTTATGGTTTTTTCCATGTCCTCGCTTAATTGAGCGCCCCAGATTACTTTTGAATCAGACTTCATCCTGCTTCCTATCTGCTCAATAACAACGCGAGCTTCATCAAGGCTTAAATCCATTCCACCTATTATATTTACTAGAGCGCCTGTTGCTTGTGATATGTCCACATCGAGCAATGGATTTTGAATTGCTTTTTCAACTGCCTCAATTGCCTTGTCCTGCGAATCTGATTCTCCAAGCCCTATCAATGAAACTCCTCCATCTTTCATAATAGCGCGGACATCTGCAAAATCCAGATTCACAAGCCCTGGCTTTGTGACAAGCTCTGTCAAACCTTTCACTGAATTTGTCAAAATTTCATCTGCAAGCTTGAATGCTGTATGCAAAGGAAGCTCTGGAGCAAATTCCAATAGCTTGTCATTTGGGATGACAATAAGTGTGTCAACCACATCCTCTAATCTTTCCAAGCCATTTGCTGCATTCTCTATTCTTTTTTTACCTTCTATAGTAAATGGAACAGTCACTATTGCAATTGTAAGCGCGCCGTTTTTTTTGGCAATCTCTGCAACAACAGGTGCAGCTCCTGTTCCAGTCCCTCCGCCAAGTCCGCAGGTGATAAAAACCATGTCAGATCCTACAAGACGCTTCTTAATCTCTGATTCTGATTCGCGGGCTGCTTCTTCTCCAAGTTTTGGGTTGCTTCCAGCTCCTAATCCTTGGGTTATCTCCCTGCCTATAAGAATCTTGTAATCTGCATTTGTATATAAAAGATCCTGTGCATCTGTATTGATTGCAATCATTTCAGCGCCTTTTATGCCAACAGAGCGCATTCTGCTCAGAGAATTTCCCCCACCTCCGCCAACTCCAAATACCTTTATTTTTGCTAGCTGCTTTTTTACAAGCTCTTCCAATTCGCGATCTATTTCTTTTGTTTCAGGCGGGATATCTGACTCTTCTCTTTTGTAAAGCTCTGCCATAATTAAAACCTCCAGCAGGTCATCAAAAACCTTTGGTTTTTGACTGCTATCAAAAATGCAAATTTGCAGCATTTTTGAAGTTTAATGAATCCAGCTACCATATTAAGGAACAGCTTAGAATATTTATAAAATTATGTATAATAAGAAAATTCTTTTATTTATTGGTTTTTCAGGGAGAAAATGAAAATAATGTATAATTAATTTTGGAGCATAATCATTTTATAGTCATTACATTACTATAATCTTTAAATATATTGCCTGCAAGCATTCTGCATGGCAAAGCTAATTAATTTAACACAAAATAGCAAAAGTTATGGAAAAGATCATGAATTAAGTCCAGATGTCAACTATATTGGAAGAACTCCGCCTCCTGGCGGGATTTTGCTTGAGCAAGATTTTCCAGTTAATAACTTCAGTATAATTGGCAGATCCTCTCGTATTCATGCTGTTGTTTTTTGCCATCAAGGAGATTATTATCTTGGGGATTGCAGTGTGTATGGAACATGGTATCCTGTTGAAGAATCTGGAATCTTTGTTTCAATTGAAAACAAGCTAAAAAACATGATAGATACTGATACTTTCAAAAGGAATAAGACAGGGCTTGATAATATGGTTGATTTCATTCAGCATATATCAAATTTAAAAAATCAGAGGAAATTAGATTATAGAGAGTTAGATAGAGAGTATCTTAACCAGATGCTTAAAGATAATGAAATAAAAAATGATTTTATTGGGAATGGAATTGCAAAATTATTGGAACATGGCAGAATTATTGGGATTATGCCAAATTACAGATTTAAGTTTGAGGCTTAGTTTCTGCTTCCTTAATTTTTTTACTATTTTCATCTTTTTCTTCAGAAACTATCTCAAAACCAAGAATTTCCCGCCATTGCGGTTTTGCTATCTCTATTAAAGGAGCTAAATTTTTGCTTAATTTTACTATTATTTTCTTATCTTCAATGGAAAACTCAAATTCCTGCCTATAAAAAAATCTCATTAATGCTTTGATTTTTTCATCCATGTCTGTAATTTTTCTAATTACTGTAAATTTGTATTTTATCTTTTTTCCTGCAAGAGGATTATTAAAATCTGCAATCACCCTTCCTCCTGACACAGCGCTTATCCTCACAAAATAATTATCCAAGAAAAATGACATTCCAGGAGCTGGATTGATATTCTGCTTGTGAAATACCGCAATTGGCATTGTCTTTACAAGCTCTGGCATTCTGTCACCAAATGCATCTTTTGGGCTAAGCTCTATAACATACTCTTTTCCTATCTCCTTACCAATAAGTGCATTGTCAAATCCCTTGACAAGAAATCTCTGGCCAATGCACATCGTTCTCTCAGGATTTTTTATGTCAAGCTTGTTTTTTTGAGCTATCTGCTCGTTATTTGTGTCAAATATACTGCCGTCTTGCAAATATCCTGTAAAATCCAGTTCAATAAAATCATTATTTTGTGTTCTCTCTTCCATGTTATTTTGGAATTGAGAAGCTTTATAAATATATTTTTTCTAAAGCTTGCATGACTTACAAGCTAATTGATGCTACTGATATTAAAAGCGGTACTACTATAATGGTTGATGGAGTGGCTTGCACTGTAAAAAGTATTGATATAAGCAAGAGTGGAAAACACGGAGCAAGTAAATGCAGGATTGAAGCCATAGGAATTATTGATGATAAAAAACGGGTAATTGCAGTTCCAGGTCATGAAAGATTTGAGGTTCCGTTAATTGAGAAGAGAAAAGCGCAAGTTTTATCAATTATGGAAAACAAAGTAAGTGTAATGGATAGTGAAAGTTTTGAATCATTTGAATTAAGCATTCCAGAATCATTAAAAAGTGATATTAAAGAGGGTGTGCATGTTGAATACTGGAACATTGAGGGAAAAAAAGTAATCAAGAGGGTGTTGTAAAATGGTAAAGATAGAAGCTGCTCATACAAGATTATTTAAGAATGTTTTTATTTGCAGGGATTGCAAGACCAAAATAAGGGCTGATCCAAGAAAGATTATAACAGGGCGAGTAAGATGCAGAAAGTGCAAATCATCTTCTTTTAGGCAGGTAAAGGCAAAGAAGGGCAAATGAGTTTTGTTATATATGATCTTATTTTTTTAGCAATATTTATTATAGCTACAGCTGTCTTCTTATACAGGCGAAGAAAAAAATTAGATAAAGAAGGACTTCTTTATATTTATAGAACAAAAGTCGGGATAAAGTTTATAGATTATATTGATACTAAATATAGAAAGATTGTATCTGCTTTTAAATATCCGATAATTGCTACAGGTTATGTTTCAATGATAGTTATGACTTATTTTTTAGTAAGAATTGTGTACATATATGTGAAATCGCCCGAAGTTGTCAGGGCGATTAAAATTCCGCCGCTCGCTCCTTTGATTCCGTATCTCCCAAGCATTTTCAAAGTGGATTTCCTGCCAACATTTTATTTTACATATTGGATAATTGTCATTGCTGTAATTGCAATAAGCCACGAATTTGCCCATGGAATTTTCGCGCGATTGATTAATGTGAAGATAAAGTCAACTGGATTTGGTTTTCTCGGCCCGTTTTTAGCAGCTTTTGTAGAGCCTGATGAAGAGGAGATGAAGAAAAAAAGCGTATCTGACCAGCTTGCTGTTATTGGGGCGGGAAGCTTTGCAAACATCATTATGACAATTATATTTTTTATTATATTAGTTTTATTTTCAGCTTATGCTTTCATTCCTGCTGGATTTATTTTTAATACATATGCATCAACCATTGTTAATGTTTCTGATATAGATGAAGTAGGCAACTTTGAGCTTGGCAAAATATCGCTTAGCGAAATAGAAAAGAAGTCTCAGGATGAAATAGGTGTTTATCTAAGCACATACAGGAATTTTACCCGAGTTGTTGTGGATGGCAAGACTTATTATATAAATTTTGATCAGCTTAAACTTTCTTTAAAAGAAGATTATGATGCCTGGATTGTTTATTATGATACTCCTGCACTTCAGTCTGGATTGCGCGGAGTTATTACCAATATTGATGGAGAAAACATTAAGTCTTATGGTGATTTATCAGGAGTTCTTTCTGCGAAAAAGCCAAGAGACAAGATAACAATAAAAACTCTTGATGTGGAAAATAAGGAAGAACTTGAATTTGAGATTGTTCTTGCAGAAAATCCTCAAAACAATGAAAGAGGGTTCATTGGAGTTTCAAGCATTGCAGAGCCAAGCACTGGAATTAGAGGCATGTTAAGAAAGATATTTTCTTACTTCAGAGAGCCAAACACTTATTATAAGCCAAGAATTAACGGAGACTTTATAGAATTCATATTTTACCTGATTTGGTGGATTGTATTAATCAATATAAGTGTTGCACTTGTAAACATGCTTCCTCTTGGAATTTTTGACGGCGGAAGGTTTTTTTATCTCACAATGTTTGCTGTCACAAAAAATGAGAAAAGATCAGCTCAATTGTTTAGGGCTGCAACAACGCTAATACTTGCCCTTTTTCTTGTGATGATGCTCTTCTGGGCGATTTATTTTTTCAGCTGAAAAAATAAATTAATTTTCTACAAATATACAACCCCGTCTTTTGTCAGCGCGACAAATCTAATTCCAACAGGGATACTTAGCAATGCAGAGATTATTGCCATATGCTCTTTTCCAGAGCCAGATGCGATGCTTAATGCAACCTCTGTGCCTTTTATCCTTCCTTTTAGTTTTTTTAAAATATCATTTTTCATATCAACTAATCTGTTTTCAGGGTTTAGCTTTATCAGATTATACTTCTTATCTATAGGCAGGGAATCTTGATTGCTGATAATGAAAACATTTTCCCATTCTGCTTTTTTTATTAGATTAGTTGTCTGACCTATATTATCATTAGAAATAACCAAGCTTACTAATTCCATGCTTTAAAAATAAATGATAAATTTATAAATTTTTATATGCTTGAATATTCATGCCAAAAGACATGCCTTTATCAGAAATAACTTTAAGAAAGTATGAAAAGCCGTACAAGACTGATAAGAGAGAGCTTGTGAAGAAAATCTGCTTATCTCTTGGATTGCTGCAGCCAGGTGATGGAAGAGATGTTGTTGTTGATATTATGCTTGCATTGATTGATGCTTCTAAGACAAAAGCAAGATTAAGCTCTGATCAAATTAAACTAATGGCTGAAGAAATTAGGAAGAAGCATAGCCTTGAGATCAAAGGATTAACAGAATCAAATGTAAGAAGGCAGCTGAAAAGACTTCGTGACTTAATGATTGTTGAAAAGAGCAATAATCTCTATAATCTTGCTGAATTTGAAGCTCTAGATATAATTTTCAAGAACAAGATTGAGAATTTTCTTATTCCAGATATTGTTGCACGAATTAAGGAGTATTTGAGCGTGGTTTTTGATGAAAAAGGTTAATTCTTATGAATTTGCAAAAATTTTTCCATCTCTGATACAGTTAATTCTCGTGGGTTAACTTCATTTAATCTTAAATCTAAGCTTCTATATACATCACGCATTTCTTCCCTTGAAACAATGCTATCATTATTTGTATCTGCTATCATCTCTACTTTATTTCTTAATTCATTATGATAAGTTTCCTGTCTTTTTGCATAAGAATATATACCAAAACTAATTGGCGTCGCTATTATCAAAGTAGGAATTAATGTTGCAGCGCCAATAGTAAAAAGTGGGTGGTTTCCCATGAAATCCTCTATGAAATCCAATACTTTACCAGAAAAACTGTTGTATTTTTTATCTCTGTATAAGGGTTTTTGTGTGTCTGTTTTCATGTTTTTTAATAATATGTTAGGTATTTAAATATTTCGCTTTGTTACTATTTTAAAGTATTAATCTTTCATTCGCCACCTTGACACAGCTCCGCATTTATCACAGATGATAATTTTCATGCCTTTCTTGATTCTGATTTTCGGAATAATAAATGGGGTAAGGCATTTCTTGCAAAAAGCTTTTCTTTTCTCTTTTAACTTGATATTGTAAGACATTGCAAGCTTCTTGATTTTTCTAACTTCCTTTGGTGTCTTGCCTTTTATGTCTGCGAAGAATTCTTCAATTTTATGCTCTGCTTCTTTTTTTCCTTTCTTTGACATTAGGATATTAAGAACAATGTGTATAAAAATATAAGCGAAGACGACATCGCTGCTTCGCATCTTGTCGGACACTACAACAGACAACGTAGCCAGCTTGACTTCTGAGATCGGAACGGGATCAGGTATTTCCTGGCTACTATGGCCGTCTTCATAAATTAGGAATAATAAGAGTTTTTAAATGTGGCGATTTTCTAATTGCAATGAAAAAAATGTTATTTTTGTTTGGAAGGGATAAATCTCTATCATATCTTGAGCTTATTTCTTATTTTAAGAGAAGGGGCATCTCTTTTAAGTTTATTAAGAAGGATGAAGATTATCTTATTGTTGAGACAGAACTTGATGTAAGCAAGGCTGTTAATGAATTGGGAGGGGTTGTAAAGATAGGGAAGTTTATTGCTGAAGATGATATTCCAAAACTTGTTGGGAACATGCCTGGAAAATTATATTATGCTTTGCAGGATTTTGATAATTCTAATATAGCTGATAAATTCAAACACGAATTCAAAACCCAGAAATTAAAGGCTCAAGATATAACGCATAAGATTTCTCCTACTGAGATAATAAATAAAAAATTGATTGAAACACAAAGTGATTTTATATATGCAAATGGAATGTTATTTCAAACAATTGCTGTTTCAGATGTCAAGGCTATAGAAAAAAGAGATATAGGAAGGCCTGTTCAGGATGTAACAGAAGCAATATCAATAAGGCTTGCTAAGATTCTGATAAATTTATCACAAGTTACAGACAATGGCGAATTGCTTGATCCTTTTTGCGGGATTGGAACAATTTTACAGGAAGCTCTTTTAATGGGAATAAATGTTACTGGCATTGACAGCTCGCCTGAAAAAGTAGATGGTGCTAGAAAAAATCTTGAGTGGTTTAATAAGGAATATAATATAAAAAATAAATTTAGATTATCAGTTGGAGATGCAAGAGCTTTATCAAGAATTTTGAAATATAAGGTTGATGCGATTGCGACAGAGCCTTATCTTGGGCCATTGCTCAAAGAAAAACTTTCTATAAAGGAAGCTGAAAAGAGAATTAATGAGCTAACTCAATTGTATAAAAGGTTCTTTGAAGAGGATTATAATATATTAAGCTCTGGTGGATTTATTGCAATAATACTGCCCTACTTTTCTGTCAAAAATCAAAAAATAAGGATTAATATCAATGAAGTTAAGGGAAAATTTAAGAGTTACAATATAGATAATCTAATTCCTGTTGAATATACAACTGGCAAGAGCAAAATCGGGCGAGAGATTTATATACTCGTCAAGTGAGCGAAAAGTTTATATATTAGTTATACTTTTATTTTAGTAATTATACTAAATAGTTATACTATGGCAGTTGAAATTAAAACAAAGAAATGGGGAAATTCTATAGGAATTATTATACCTAATGAAACAATTGAAAAATTAAATATAAAGCCTAATGAAAATGTTATTGTAGAGATACATAAAAAGGGAAATGTTCTTAAGGAGCTTTGGGGGGCTTTTAAGTTTAAGAAAGATCCTCATAAATTAATTAAAGAGGTAAGGAAAGAGTTTGAAGGCAAATGGTTGAGGTGATGAAATGCTTGGATACTTATGCCCTCGTGGAAATCGTGCGAGAAAATCCAAATTTCGCACAATATCTCAATCAGGACTTTGTCATAACTGATCTCACGCTTGCGGAATTTTATGGAGTTCTCCTAAGAGACGATAGCGAAGAGTTAGCTGAGCTGTGGTTTCGGAAGCTTGAGATAAATGCTGTGCCTGTCGATAGGGAGATTCTCAGGGAGGCTGTCAGATTTCGGTACGAGTATAGAAAAGTTGGTATTTCTTTATTCGATGCAGTTGGCTATGTGTTCTCGTTAAAGAAAGGCTTAATCTTTGTAACGGGTGACAAAGAATTTGAAAGATTTAGCAATGTTGAATTTCGTAAGAAATAACTCGAATTATTGCGTAATCTTTATTAATGGCTCACTAATTCACATGTTAAGCAGGAGTGCCGGAGCGGTCAAACGGAATGGTCTCAAGAACCATTGGCTTAGTGCCTACAAAGGTTCGAATCCTTTCTCCTGCATGAAATGAATAAAGTATATTGATTGATAAAATGGCGTCAGAAACATTAAAATTATCAGAGATGCTTTTCGGAGAATGGGAAAGATTAGATTGTGTGGAAATGGTTGCAGTAAGCAGCAGGTCTGTTATTAAATATAAATCTATTAAAAATTATGATGTTGCTTTTATCTCCCAGACTGTTAAGCAAAGAGGTGGACATGATTTATACGAGGATATTATGGTTATAGGGTATGAAACATTTAAAGGGAAAATCTGGCAGATACCAAATTCTGATAGGGATGAAATAAGATCTGAATTAACAAGGAAATTAGAAGAAAAAGGACATTCTGTTTATAGACTAATTTTTTGGTAAAAATGAAAAATTTAGAAAAACAAATCGTAAATACCTGTTTAGAAAGATATAATGGGAATTTAGCAGCTGTTTTAATTTTTGGCTCATATAATACAGGACCTTTTGTAGAAGGAATCTCAGATTTAGACACAATCATGCTATTTAAGGATGAAAATAATATGGATCTTAGAAAAGAACAGGATGAATTAAGAGATAAATTATCAGATGTAAACTTATCAATACATCATTTTAGAACAATAAAAGATTATGAAGAGCATATTTATGAAGAATGTTCATGGAGCTCTTGGATAACTGTTATTTGTGGCTCAAGAATTGCTTATTCTACAAAAGAATTTGAAGATTTTAGACAAAGATTAATAGATAATCCAATTCCAAAAGATAAGTTAATAAATTATTTGAAGCATAAGGATAAAGTTGACTTAGAAGGATTAAATAATACAGATGGATGGAATTTAACAAAGGCTTTATTTGCTCATATAAGGAGGAAATTGCAGATATTAAATTATTATGTCAGAATTGGAAACAATTCTGAGCATCCCAAAAACCTAAAGAATAAACGAAAGAGTTTTTCTGATTCTGAAGATAAATTGGATTTTGATTATGATAAATGTCTAAGTAATTTAAGAGGCATAGAATATCAAAAAGAATTGAGAATATTAGGATATTTATATAAGAAAAGAAAGAGTTTAGGTAAAAATAGTATTGATGGTTATATTAAAATTGCAAAATATCTTGCAAAAAGAGCTTTAAAGATTCTTTAGTTGCCATTCTTATATAGTTAGAAAATATTAAAAACAACATATATATTATAGTATAATGGTTTTTCATAAACGAAAGATTAGCAGAAGTCAGCAAATCAAGACAAAGGCTAGAAAAACTCTTTCATCTGGTTTTTCCACTCAGAAGAACAACTATGTTGTTGATACGTCTGCAATAATAAATAAAACACTTAAATCTTTGATTAAAAGAGGGTTGCAAGGCAAAATTATCATTCCTCATGCAGTCATGGCTGAATTAGAGTCATTGGCAAATAAAGGAAGGGAAGAGGGTTTTATAGGTTTAGAAGAGATAACTCAGCTGCATCATATTAAAGAAATAAGAATAAATTTTGACGGAATAAGGCCGACAGAGCATCATATCAAATATGCAAAATCAGGGGAAATTGATGCATTGATAAGGCAGAGTGCGATAAAAAATAAGGTTCTTCTTCGGAAAGAAAAAATCACCAGCTTAAGATATTTAAATAGATTTTCTTGATAAAGTTATGCGCCCGTAGCTCAGCCTGGACAGAGCGAAAGGTTCCTAACCTTTAGGTCGCAGGTTCAAATCCTGTCGGGCGCATGCCTACGCCAAAGAAGATTTGTCAAAGGTTTGAATTAGTAATTTTGCTAAAATTACTTCTTAACTTTTTATTACGCTTATTTTTTAGATTTTTTATATAATCGTTAAAGTCTTTATTCAATTTCTGTAAAAATAAATGGGGATTTATCCCAATTGTCTTTCTGTTAATGTCGATCATTACAGGATATTTTAATTCTCCGCTAATAGCAATTCTTCTTCTGGACATGCCATCATGAAATAGACCACATCTCATGTCTTCATAAATTGCTCTAGCTACTGTTTCATGGACTTTGAATAAGCTTTTAACATAATCAACAAAAACTTTAGCAGATTGTCCTTTTGAAGATTTGCCTAACTTAAATTGAACAACTCCCTCAATGTAAGATGCACAAATCATGAGTATAACAAATCCTGCTTCATTATTCTTCTTCAACTCTTTGCCTATATCAAGAAACCATCCTTTAACTCTATCTTCATAAACTAATATTTTGGTGCTTAAGTCATTCAAATTATATTTTTTATTACTATCTTTTCTATAGATTAATATGGGACTTAATCCATCGCCTATTATCTTATAGAAATTTTTACTTATAGCGTGTTTCTTTATCATAATTTTAGCATATGGTTCATATTTATAAATGTAACAAGATTTAAAAAATAACTTAATAAGTATAATTTATGCGCTGGTGGTCCAGTGGTTAAGACAACTGCCTTCCAAGCAGTTTACCCGGGTTCAAATCCCGGCCGGCGCATATAAGGGAAACTACGTTTCCCCTTAGACCCCTTTCTAAAAGAAGGTTTAAGGGCAACAGTTTTCTTTTAAAATCTTCAAATGGAAAACGCGCAAACAAGCAAAAGAGAAGAATGGTTTAATAGGAATTATAAGAAATTGCTGGTCATTCCTGCTATATTACTGATTTTATCG
>JACPGZ010000013.1 GCA_016188895.1 Candidatus Pacearchaeota archaeon | reverse complement strand
TTATTATTATGTTGTTGAGGGTAAGCTTGATAAGAGGGGCAAAGTTAAACAGAAGGTTATTCTATATTTGGGCAATGTTAAGCATATTTTAGAAGTCTTTAATTACTATAATTCCAAGAAGAAGAATTAATACGCAAAGCCGGTATTGAAGGATTCAAAAACCCTCGAAGAGGCTCTCTAGTAAAATAAAGAGATACTAGATCGCCTCTCCTGGGGAAAAAGAGGTGATAATAATTATAGTATCATATAGTATATAAACCTTTCGGTTGTGTTACTCTTATAAAATGACATACACTATGCCCACGAATAATCCCAATTGTTTTCCCTTACTACCTGCCTTAGTCCTAACAATTAAATGTAGTATAACTATTTAAATCTTATGGAACATAGATAAAGATGACTGGAAATAGAATCAAGCAAGAGCAAGTATATGAGATTATTGTTGGAAAGGAAATAAGCTGGCAGGCTATATTGTTTGACCTCATAAACACAGAGCAACTTGACCCATGGGATATTGATGTTGCATTGCTTGCCCAGAAATATCTTGAGAGAGTGAGGCAGTATGAAGAGGAAAATTTTCTTGTAAGCAGCAAGGTTCTATTTGCATGCTCTTTATTGCTAAGAATAAAGTCAGAAATCCTGCTGCATAAACATATGAAGAGCATTGACGAGATTCTTTTTGGCAAGGAGGAAGAGCTAAAACAAGAGCAGAAATTTGAGTTTAATGAAGAAATTCCTTTATTATATCCAAGGACCCCGCTTCCCAGGTATAAAAAGGTCAGTTTAAAGGATTTAATGACAGCATTGACAAAGGCAATTGAGACAGAGAACAGGAGGATTAGAAGAGAGATTGTATTCAGAAGGGCTATAAAAGATTCTGAATTAGTTTTGCCAAGAAGAAAATTTAATCTCGGAGACGAGATTAAGAGGATTTATTCAAAAATTCATGAGCTTTTTTCAAGAAAAAATAAACCAGTTGCATATACAGAGCTTGCTGGCAATGGAAGAGAGGAACGAATAGCGCATTTCATGCCTGTATTGCATCTTGATACACAGAACAAGATTGATTTGCAGCAAAAAGAGCATTTTGATGAAATAATGATACATCCAAATGGTAAATTAAAAATTGATTCCGAATGGAATGAGTTTGCAAATCCTATAGCTGATTTTTTTGAGCTGATGATGAGCAAGGAGTGAAAATCTATCAGGCTCGGACAATCAGCAGGAAAGGCGAGAATTAATAAAACGAAATGATTATAAATACGGAGAGATAGTTTCTATTATGAAGTCATGGAGAGAAATTAACATATGGAATAAAATATTTTTTTTAGGTGTTACATTCCTAATTTTAGCATTTTTACTTCCATTGATATTAAGTTTATTTGGAAATGCTGGAATGGAAATTTTAATTTTTACACCCCCATTTTTAATCCTTGGATTTTTATTAATAATTATTTCACTTTTTGTAAAGCCATTTTCTAGGAAAAATAATTAATTCTTCGAATCCTTAAAGATTGATTCAGTTTATCCAAAAAAGAAATCCTCGTTAAGCTCATCTGAGTTTTCGATAATGTCAGTTGCAGTTATAATTCCGACAAGCTTGCCGCTGCTTAAAACAGGCAGTCTTTTTATCTTTTTTTCAGCCATTATCAGCGCTGCATTGTCAATGCTTTCTTTTTCATTTATTGTGATTACATTTCCGCTCATTATTTTAAATGCATTTGAGTCTTTTTTGCCAAGGTTTTTTATTATATCGCCATCTGTTATTATGCCTACAATTTTATTGTCTTTTATTGCAATTATAGTATCAACCCCTTTATCAGCCATTATGTCTGCAATTTCTTTGAGTCCAATATCTTCGTTGATGATTACAGCCTTGCTCATTATTTTTGATATAATCATTTTGCAATATAAATGAATTTATTATATATCCATGCTACGACATACCCAAGTATTGTACCTTCTATGAATGCAGATATTATAAATAAAATTATTTTGCTCCCGGAGTTTATTGGAATATTTCCAGAATTATCGCTCAAGAAGTTTAGACTGACAATTATTATTAAACTAAATATAAAACTGATAGTTCCAATTGTCAGGCCTGCTGCATTTGGGTTTATTTTAGAATACTGCCATCCTTCATTTGAGTTATTTACTTTCTTTTTAATTGTTTTTTTCGCCATATTTTTATGAGTGTGGTTGATAAGGAATGTCCCCTTATGTTTATAAAGTTTTATTATCTATTTGGATGCTTGATTCATTTTTTTGAGTATATTGATGGGACTCAAAATATTTTTTGTTTACAGGGCATTTTGGATTGAAGCAGAATATCCATGGTCGTTTGCCTTTTTGAAGCCTTATTAGTTTTCTGAAATTGCACTCCTCGCAGAATTTGTCTGTTTTCTTTACAAATCCAGTGTGCGGAATATTAAATGTCTGCTTGCAATCAGGGTATGAAGAGCATGCAATGAAATGCTTCTTGTTTTTTGGAGAATAAGTTATCCTTAAATTGCCTTTTTTGCACGCAGGGCATTGCATTAATGTGTTTTCCTCCTGCTCTTCTTTTCTTAGAATATCTGTTGCTTTTATCAATTCTTTTCCAATACCTTCCTCATGTTTTTTGAAATCAGAGCTGATTTTTACAACTACCTTTTTCGCATCTTCTATAATCTTCTTTTCCTTTTTCTCAAAATCCTTTTTTAAGGATGTTATCATATCTGTTTCTTTCTCAAATTCACGAGTGAGCTCTTCGTCAATGATAATAGGAGAATATTTATTCAATGTATCAATTATACTCATTCCAAGTGGAGTGGCTTCAATGCTCTGGCCTTTGATATAGCTTCTTTCATAAAGAGTCTCGATAATTGCAGCTCTTGTTGCTTTTGTTCCAAGATTTCTTTTTGCCAATTCTGAAACTAATGAAGCAGGGGTGTATCTTTTTGGCGGCATAGTCATTTTTTCATCTGCCGCAACATCATCAATTTTAACTTTACCATTCATGGGAATTATATCACTTTCAAGAATTTGATGTGGGTAGACATCAATCCACCCTTTTTTCAATATGCGTGCGCCTCTCGCGATAAACTTGTAATCATTGTAAATTACTTCCAAGGTGTGGCTTTCAATAACTGCGTCATCGCAAAAGCAAGCTACAAATCTCTTTACAATTAGCTCATAAAGTTTTTTTTGTTCTAATGTCAATTTTTTTGGGAAATCGCCTGTTGGATAAATTGATGGATGTGCCGGGTCTGATTTACTTCCTTCTACAGGAACTTTCTTTGCTACATTTTTTGTAAATGAATAATGCTTTTTTAGATTTTCAATTATTTTCAAAGGCTTAATAGCTTCTGGAATCTTCTGTGAGCTTGTTCTTGGATAGCTGATCAATCCTTCAAGATATAATTGCTGGGCAATGCTAAGTGTTTTAGAAGGAGTTGTTCTATTGTATTTGTATGCTTCTGTTTGGAGTGTTGTCAAGTCAAATGGATGAAGGGGAGGTAATGTTTGTTCTTTTTTAATTGTTTGTGCTGCAGCTGATTTTCCTTGTAAGCTTTCAAATTTTTTTAATTCCCTTTTGTCAATTATATCTTTATTATATTTTACTTTTTCTGTGTTTTTACCATCATTCACAGTAAGGAAAACCTGCCAATACGGAGATGGTTTAAATGCATTGATTTCCTTTTCTCTATGAACAAGGATATTAAGTGAAGGGCCTTGCACTCTTCCTATTGACATAATTCTGAAACTTCCTGCCTTTTTAATAGAATCCATTAATGCTCTTGAGAGATTAATTCCATAAAACCAGTCAAGATAGTGGCGTGTTTCTCCTGCATATGCATGCCCCCAGTTTAAATTCTTTTCTAGGTTTTTATATGCATACTCTAATTCTTCTTTTGTTAGCGAAGAAAATTTCATTCTCATCGCCTTATTTGTTCCGCAAATAAAGCGAAGAATATTCCATCCTATAACTTCACCTTCAACATCATAATCACATGCATTGATAAAATTTTCTGCTCCTTGCGAGAGTTTCTTCAATGCATTATAATATTTTCTGCTCCAATCTTGTTTCTTATCCTCAAAATTTGGGCGCCATTCAATATCAAAAACAGGCCATTTAGAGCCTTTTTCAGATTGCCTTAGATTTAAAAGATGCCCTACAGCACATGCAATAATTATCTTTTTACCATTTCTGTTGACTTCATAATACGGGACACCATCTATCATGTAATTTTTTGGCGAGCCCAATGCATTAGCTATCTTTAATGCTGCTTGCGGCTTTTCTGTTATTATCAGAATATATCTATCTTTTACAAGAGATTTTTCTTTTTTTTCTTTCGCTTGGCTCAGCACTTTAATCCCGCCTTTTTTTTCTATCTTGACAATTTCTTTCATCTTTTTTTCAGGAACTTCTACTGCGAATCTTACATCATCTTTGCTTAGGGGAATGTAGTCTCCTTTAAGTGTTCTTGCCATTTTAGGTATTTTTGATAGAGTCTAAAGGGCTTTTTATATTTTTTATAGATTGTTGTGAAACAGAGAGATAGATTTGGGTTGTTTTTATGTCTGAATGCCCAAGTAATTTTTGTATGATTCTTAAATCAGTGCCTTGCTCTAATAGATGCGTTGCAAAACTATGCCTTAATGTGTGAGGATGAACGTGTTTTTTTATATTTGCTTTTCTGGCAGAATTTTTTACTAATAGCTGTATTGTTTTTGTTGTAAGTTTTCCGCCATTTGCAGATTCAAATAAGATATCTGAATTTGTGAGATTTATGTAACTTGCCAATTCATTTTTTATAGAGTTAGGTATTTTAACAAATCTGTCTTTTCTTCCTTTTGAGAGATTTATTTTTATCAGATCCTCATTAAAATTAATATCTTCTTTTTTTAAGTTTATTAATTCAGAAACTCTTAATCCACAGCCATAGAGAAGTTTAATGATGAGCTTGTGCTTTATATTTGAAGTAACATTTATCATTCTTTTAATTTCTTCCTGTGTTAATATATTAGGGATGTGCTTATTTCTTTTTGGATGGGACAATTTTATTTTATGATTGAGGACTTTATCAAAAAAGAACTCTACCGCACTAAGATTTGCCGAGACAGTTGAAGGATTTTGCCTTTTAATAAGCATTTGAATATAGTTCTTTAAGCTATCTTCATTTAATTTACCCGAAGCGTATTGAAGATATCTTTCTACAGCAAACGTATAAGATTTTATAGTTTTTCTTGAAAAATTCCTTATTTCAAGCTCTCTTTTCAGTTTGTCAAGCAATTCATTCATTTATTATTAAGGGCTAACTTCTATATATAACTTCCGTTTGTATGCTCTTTTAGCATCATATCAGAACATTATTTCTGATATGATTATGTTGGGATTTACACCACTCGCCTCATTCTTCGGCTCGGGGAAATAAAAAATTATCTTTCTTCCCACCCAGATACTAAAAAATTATCGTGAGAATATTATAAAAAACTTCTTTTACCCGACCAAACAAAACAGAAATGAAATGTTTCGCACTTCATATAACAAAGAGTAAAAGGCTTCGCCCAAATTTTTCTTAGAGTCGGGCTTTAGAAAACCGAAAGTTTTATCTGCATCTGTAATTAAAAATTGGCAAAGCACGATACTCTGTTTCTTCTTCACCAGTTAGCATTCCATCTTTGTTTCGGTCGCATCTTAGAAACTCATAATTTCTTGTGTTCCATTCTCCTTCTCTTTTCACTTGCCAATCTTCTTTAATCTCCCAAGAAGACGCTCCCCGCATTACTAAATCCATTCCGTGTGAAGAATAAACAGGATGATTTCGCACTGATTTTTTAGAATTGTCGCTTTCTCCGCATCCAGCTAAAGCTAAAACTATTGCTCCAATTCCCAGTGCTTTTTTTATTGCTTTCATAAAATAGTATAATTTGCCAATTTTTATAAATCTTTCGGTTGAGTTACCACTTTATAATTAATAAGATAATCGCCCAACTCTAAACTTCTCAAAATAGCACGATAATTTTTCCTATTTAATTGCGGAGCTTCCACCTCCTCCCCCACCCAAAAATAATTTTTTACTCACGAGGACTTTTTGAAAGTCAGCTCGTGTTTTTGCTAACGCAAAAATCTCCCAACAGCAGATTATCTGTAATTAATTTGGAATTTGTAGCCCCCGACCACCCACCCCTAAATTGACCAAGAGATTTATAAATATATGAAAAGTATAGTTTTCATAAAATAGATTTAATGATGTCAAAGTGTTTGACAAACCACGCACTTTAGTGCGTGGGCACTTTGAGCATATCAAGAATCATAGATTCTTGAGCACACCCAAGAATTTAATTGTAAGAATTCTTGGTGTCCAAAAATCCAAACAAACTGCGGCTTTTAAGCTGCAGTAAAACGCAAGGATTTTTTGATAAGTCAAAATGGCAGAAATTATAAGTTACATGAGAGATAGAAAGGTTTATAAATATGAGTAATGTTAAAGTTACATAAAATAGAATATATGGAACTATGAGATGGCGCAAAAAGAAAAGATAAAAAAAGCACTTTTTGACTCAAATCCTTGGTGGAGACAAAAACTAGAAATAAATTACAAAGATAGAGAGATATATAAGAAATTACAAAAGTATGTAGAAGCAAAACAGATAATAGCTTTGACAGGATTAAGAAGAGTTGGAAAAACAACAATAATGTTAAAAATAGTAAAAGAAAAAATTGACTCTGGATTTGCCCCCGATAATATTGTTTATTTTATCTTTGATAATTTTAGAGATTTAGATATCTCTGAATTAGTTGAAGTATACTTCAAAGAATATGAGAAGAATATAGGAGACTCTAAGTATCTTTTCTTATTTGATGAAATTCAGAAAGTAAATAATTGGGAAGAACAAGTAAAAAGATTATATGACCTGCATGCTAATTTAAAGATAATCCTATCTGGTTCAGAATCTCTTTTCATCAGAAAAAAATCTAAAGAAAGTTTGGCAGGAAGAATGTTTGAATTTAAAATTGAATCCTTATCATTTAGGGAATTCTTATCGTTTAAGGGTCTAAATTTTAAACCAATAGGATTATATGAAAAAGAATTGTCAAAAGCTTTTGAGGATTTTATAGTTTCAGGAGGTTTTCCAGAATTAGTGGATATGAAAGACAAGGATTTTATTAAGACCTATATAAAAGAGACTGTCGTTGAAAAAGTGCTTTTTAGAGATATACCCCTCATATTTCCTATAAGAGATGTTTCTATTTTGGAGTCTATATTTAAAATTATATCTGGCAGTCCAGGCCAGATAATAGAAATAAACAAACTTGCCTCTGAAGTTGGATTGTCTAGAAGGGTTGTTTCTTTATATATTGGCTATCTTGAAAATTCATTTTTAATAAAAAAGATATTTAACTTCTCAAAAAATCAAAGAAAAACTGCAAAGAAATTGAAAAAATATTATCCCACTATCCCTGCTTTAGGATTTATATATGGAAATGAAGATGTCAAACCAAAAATATTTGAGAATACGATAGTCTTACAGACAGGAGCTAATTTTTTCTGGAGAGATGCTTATAAAAACGAGGTTGATATTGTTTTGGATGAAGGAAAAATCATTCCTGTAGAAGTTAAATATGGAGAAATAAAAGATATCAGGGGCTTGCTTAGATTTATGGATTTATTTAATATCAAGAAGGGTTTTGTTATTTCTAGAGAACAAGAAAAAAAGCAAACATATAATGGCAAGGAAATTTCAATAATCCCTGCATGGAAGTGGCTATTGGAAAGATAAGTGAAAATTTTGCCGAACACCCTAAACCCCCAAAGATACTTTCGAGCCCATCCACACACGCGACATGGAATCCCAAAATTTTGGTGCAAGGAGTATTGCGATGATATTCCGGCTTAATTAATTATCCTTCCATTCTCGTAAACAATCATCTTTCTTTTTGCAAGCTCTTTGAAAAATTTATCATGTGGAACAACAAATTCAGGGCTGCACATTCCTTTTTCTTTTATTAATCCGGTCTTTATCATCTGAGCCATTATACTGATTGGCATTCCTGTATCAATATTGCATGTAGCGTCTTCCCATCCTTTTAATGTGCCTGCTGTGCATATCATTCTTATGACTCTGTTCCTACCATCTTTTTTTCCATACATGTTAATCCATAAATCTTCCTTCTCTTTGTATCCTTCTGGTATCTTAAGCTTCTTTAAAGCTGCTATCACATATTCAATGCATCTTAATTTTATTCCTCCAACATTTATGTCTTCATTAGAGCATAATCCAAGGTCTATCAATTTCATGATTGTATTGAATGAGTGGTCTGGAAATCCTGCATAAGATGTTATCTCCTTTATTCCTTTGTCCTTGAATGCGCGATAAAATGTATAAATCTCCTGATGCATTATACATCTGGCTTTATCCCTTTTTAAGCCAATAAGTTTATGGTTTATAACACAGGTAAGAGGATCTACAAACTCAATTTTTCCGTTTCTTACTACATTTGCTTTTCTTGTAAATTCGTCCACTATGGTGTCAATTGAATAAGGCACAACAAATGCCTTCATGTTAGAGTTCCAATCAAAGCCGGCATCTATTTTATTAATAGCGTCAAGTTTTTGAGAGGCATATCCTGCCATTACATTTACAATTCCAGGGATAGAGCCGCAGCCAGTTAATGCAATAATGTTTTTCTTTTTCAGGGCATCATGCAATTTAAACATCTCAATTGTCATTTCCTCGTCAGGACCCAGATCAACATAATTCACTCCGGCTTTTATGCACGCATTCAGGATGTCAATGCTATAATCACCCTCTGCACAATTAAGAACAATATCTGCCTTGGATTTTTTAATTACATTAGAAATACTCTTTTTGTCTTTCAAGTCAAGATATGCAAAACCGGAATTTTTGTAAATTTTCAAAAAATGTTCCACTCTGCTTTTATCCCTGCCAGAGAACATAACAGAATATTCATTCTCAAGCAAATCCCTGGATGCTATTCTTCCCTGCGTTCCTGTTCCACCAATTACTAAAAAATCAAACCTCATTTTATAAATAATAAAAAGAAACCAGTTTTAAAAATCTTACTAATAAAAGAAATCAAAATTTTCCCCCTTATCTGAAGTTTTCCTAGCTTATAAGATTATTTTTCTTTTTCCAGATCTTTTATTCTTTCGGCAACACCCTGCGATTCTTTTTCCAGCCTTTCTTTATATTCTTGCAACAGCTCTATCTTCTCTTCTTTTGTCAGGAAGCTTCTTCCTTGGCAATATCCATATCCACAATTCATTTTATTTATACCCCCTTTCACTTTTATTGATTTTATCGGTCATGCGATATAAAAATACAGGAAGTATTTAAATCTATCGGTTATCCGATACATTTATATATCATAAAGGTTATTAAAATACGAGGTTATATGTTATTATGAAAGATTATTGCTGTGATATGCGAGGAATGCTTTCTTTTTTGATACTTTTCCTGCTTTCAAAAAAGCCAATGCACGGGCAAGAGGTAAGTGATGAAATTGGCAGGAGAAAAGGAGGAAAGCCGAGCCCTGGAACAATATACCCTGCACTGAAATGCCTGAAAGATAATGGCTTGATTAGGGAGAAAAAGGAAGGCAAGATTATAACTTATACTATCACTGATTCTGGAAAAAAGAGTCTTAAGATTGCAAAACAGCAGTTTGTAAGAACTTTTATTTTTTAAAATCCTAATGATTCTGGAACAAAAATAACATGGATTCTTTCTTTAGTATTTTCGTGATTAACAATTAAAATTTTGTTGACAGCGCTTCCAGGAACTCCATATGCCTTCTTTGCCCTCTCACTTTTCAAGAGGGAGAGAATGCTCATAGATTCTCTTGAATCCTTCATCTATATTTTTCACTATTTTATGAGTTCCAACCACCCATATAACATGGCTTGAGCCATATGCATATGCTGGAAGCTGGCTTCCAGTGTTTGAGGCTATCATAGCTTTTCCATCTTCAGTAACTGCGTGCACGCTTCCAATTGCCCATTCTGGCGCAGCCCCTAATCTTTGCATTTCACTTCCATGTGTTTTTCTATCCATGCTTGCCAAATGCTTTTTTACTGATTTGTATTTGTCAGATTCGTTAATTTCAGTAGAAATGCCAAGAGTGTCAAGAGTTACAGAACCCATTGTCATAACTTCAGCATTTTCAGGCAGAAGAGAAAAAACTCTTTTTTTTGCATCTTCGCGGTTCTTGGCTATATAAACATTAATTCCATTATTCTTTAAGGCATCTGCTGTTTTTTTCACAATATCTTCCGGGGCTGGTTTTGCATAATTCATGATAATAAAAAAAACAGACCAGTATTTAAATCTATCGGTTATCCGATATATTATTATATAAATCTTTTATGAATTAATATGGATGATAAAAGAAAAACTATTAAAA
>JACPGZ010000054.1 GCA_016188895.1 Candidatus Pacearchaeota archaeon | reverse complement strand
TTTTACATGCCACTGAAAATTATCAATAATCTTCAGGTACGAATAATCCTGCTTTTTGTGGCTGGGCTTTGCTCTTATAAAATCATGAATAATCGGCATTAACTTATCCCTTCTTTTCACTCCTGTAAGCCTTTCAAGGCGCTCGTCAACTGTAAAAGGCCTCTCGCTTTCCTTTAATTGCTCTGCAGTCGGCTTTTTCAATATAGCAATTCCCTCTGTTTCAGCGCACCCTCTGCATACATCCTGAATATGGGTGCCATAAATAGCTCTTACAATCTCGTCTTCTGCCTCGCTTTTTCCGCAGACTGCACATTTTCTCATTTTCAGGGTCTTTGAACGAAATCAAATGGCTTTTTATTATTTTCTATGATATACTGCTCTAATTCCTCAAATGTTTCTAGCTCCTCAATTTTTATTTTTTCGTCTATTAAAATGGTTGGAAGCTCTGATATGTTATACCTGTCCATAATAAGACTGACTGATGTAAGTTCATTATCTCCTGCTATAGGAATAAGCATTATCTCGCCTCCGTATTTGTTTTTTAAATCTCCAAGTAAATTTGAAAAAACAGCCTGTCTTGAGCCTTTTTCTAAACTCGGCTCAATTAAATCATAAAAATAAACAAGTGTGTGGTAAGTTGCATTACAATTTTGTCTTATATTAATGCTATTCATCCAGAATAACACCCTTAATAAATCATATTTTTTATGCTCTTGTATTATACTATTGCCAAGCTTATTAGCTCTTGTGCCTCTCTCCAATATTTTGGCCTCTTCGTATACTCTGTCTCCAAATGCAATATTTTCTTCTACTGCATTATCGCAATCAAATCCGCTTGTCAGATAAATTTGATTTTGAATTCGGGCATCAAGCAATGCAATCTCTGATTTTGCAAAAAGATCGGCAATTCTTGCTGTTCTGTAATTTTCAAGCATGAATCCCAGAAAAATTCCCATACCAAAAATAATGCATGCCCCCAATAATGCCTGCCATAAAACATGCTTGTTGCTTGCCATCATCGCGTACCCCAGCTATAATTACGGGTTATGAATTTATAAAATGATGCAATTAGTAAAAATGGATAGATTGTTAAATAAATTATTAGATAAAACATAAAGACAAACGCATTTTTCTTTTTAAGAAATTCATGCTGTTTTATGTAATTTAATGCAAAAATTGTAAAAAATAAACCCAAAAAAAACATGAATATCCCAAATACATTAAGAACAGTAGGCGTGATATAAAACTGGTCTAATCTTAGCAAATCACTTCCAGCTTGAAATGAATATGTTGTATAGAAATAGTTTTTAATTATATTTCTTGTGGAAACATATAAAAAAACACCAATTCCAAAAACTCCCAGGAAAAGGCTGATTGTGAAAAAAGGAATGATAAACGAGCCAAGCCCTTTTGTAAGAACATCTTTTTTATATTTCCATAATGTTTGCAGTCCTCCCATATTCCATCTTATCCTCTGTTTGAACCAGTGTTTAAAACGAGTTGGAACTGTTGTATAAACTACAGCTGGTGTCGCCATCCTGATTTTATAGCCATAATGAACAAGGCGCCATGTCAGTTCAATATCCTCTGTAAGATTTTTTGTGTCAAATCCGCCAATTTTCAACACAATATCCTTTCTGTATAATGCAAGAGGGCCAGGAGTTACCCAGATGCCATCAATAAATTCCAGTAACTTGCGGCTCCACGCTATTATTGCATACTCAATTGCCTGCAATTTTTCAATGAATTTTTCTTTGTTTGTTACAAGGATTGTTGATGTTACAGAGCCTATATTTTTATTGTTAAAATAACCAATCATTTTCTCAATTGCATCTGGCTTGGGGTAGCTATCAGAATCAACAACTGCAATTAATTCGCCTCTTGCAACTGCAATTCCCTTGTTTAATGAATCTGCTTTTCCAGAATTCTTTTTTGTTATAACCTTTAATATAGGCATTTTTTTTGATAAACTATCCAGAACTTGGCTTGTTTTGTCTGTTGAGCCGTCATTTATAACAATTATCTCCTCAATAGGATAGTTTGATTTTGATACAGCATTTACAGTTGATTCAATTGAGGACTCTTCATTATAAGCAGGAATTATCACAGAAATTGTATATTTCTTTTTTGTTTCAGGATAATAATGGAATTTGTCCTGATTTTTTAGAAAAATAAAAATGAATAATAGCAACATGTATAATGCTACAAACATATATCCAAGATAGATATAGGGAAGTATTGCCATAATTATGCTAAGAAGGATTGTTTATTAAGTTTTACCCATTTTTCTTATCTTTTCACCTAAACCGTCTTTTTTTGCTTGTTCTTTTAAGAGTTTGTAATGATATATCGTACATACCATTATATAATCAAAAATAGTGCCATTCTTAACACGCTTTTGAACAAATTCTTCTATTAAGGAAAGATAAATAGGATTTTCTTTATTTATTTCGTTATATGAAAGTTCATAAAATTTTTCATTAGCTACATTTTCACCAATTTCATTATTTGAATCTACATCAACAACAGGCATTTTAAATGATGGTACATATTTTTCCCCCTGCTCTCTTAAAATAGTAAAGCCAATAGCTTGGCTTATAATTAACTCAATTGTTTCGGGATTAGAAAATCTCTCTTTTAAAGTGGAATAATGTAATTTAATACTTCTATTATATACAGGATTTTCTGTTTGTATTTCTTTTACAAATTTTGCTATTGTCTCTGCAGCTTGACTAGTATTAGTCCTTGCGTCCATCTCTAAATCAAAAAAGAACTGATTCTTGAAATCTTCTTCAACAATAGGCATTCCTTCTTTAGTAAATTTATCTTCTAGTGTCATATTATCAGAATTCTTTTTCCCAGTAATATTACTTTATATCATAATTTAAAAAGCTTCCTTTTTTTCTTCTATATTAAAATAATTATAAAACTCGTCGCTTATTGTCAGCTCGTTTGTATTACCTGTTCTTTTTGCCTTTATTAATCCAAGCTCACGGAATTTTTTAATGTGGTCATATGCCTTGTTGCCTCGGATTTTTATTGCAATTGATTGCTTCATAGGAGATTTGTATGCAATCAATGCCAAAGTTTCCTGCTCTGCCTTGGAGAATTCTGCTGTCCCTGTTGCAAGCTTGTTTACCATTTCCATGTAATTTGGCTTGACATCCATCTTCCACATCTCTTCTTTCCTAACAACCTGAATTGCGTGCTCATCGCTTTCATATTTTTCCTCAATTTTTTCCAGCAGTCTTTTCAATAGAATTGGATTAACATCTGTAAGCATTATTAATTCCTGCAATGACAAGAAACGTCCTGCAATGAACAATGCAGCTTCTATTTTTTTTATCTGCTCAAGTTCTTGAGCATCATCTATTTCCTCGATTGTTTTTTCTGATATAATATTATCTGGCATAATATAAGAGAATTAATAGTGTTTTTAATCCTTTTCGATATTGGAATATATATCCATTAACTTTTTAGTAGCATTTTTTCTGAGATTTTTTATACTTTTCTTGATATCTTTTATATTCTTATCGTTAATCTCCTTCCAAACACCTGCAAATTCCATAACTTTTTTGTCTGACATTTTAGTTTTCATCATTTAACAAATTCTACATTATATAAGAATCTTTCAGTCATTATAAAGTTCTTCATCCATTTCTTTCATTAATTGCTCAGTTGGTTTAGAAAATTTATGTGCTCCGAATAATTTTCTTAAATTGGGTTTTTTTGATTTTTCTTTAATTGCTATATACATAAAATCTTTTTTCGGATTCATCTTCTCTGCGATGCAGCAAGCCCTGTCAATGACGACATTATAATGATTATTGCAACACTTACCCATACACTCCACTCTTTATAAAAATCAAAACTTTTAATTACAACTGGCACAATTATTGCTAAATCTAAGATAAATGAGATTATGACAAAATATATTCCAAGCAAAAATCCGTTCTTTAAAGACGGATTTTCCTGCCTTGCCTCATAATACATGACAGAGCACATAATAGTGAAAAGGGCAAGGAGAAAAAAGTAGATTGTGATGCTTAATGGAGAAGTATCTTTAATTATAGGTATTAATGACAAAAGAAAAACAGTTAATGTTGAGACAATCCATAATATAACCCCCCAAATCAGTATAAACACATATTTCATATATCTTAATGATTTTACTATTTTAAATAGTTTTTGAAGGTTATAATATAATCATTGTTTTATATGTTAATAATGTATTTAAAGCGTATTTTAGTCATGATAAGATTATATAATTGGAAGGAGGTAAAATGAAAAATATAAAAATAACAGCAATAATATGTAGTTTAGTTTTATTAACATCCATATTTGTTCTGCCTTTAGTATTTGCAGATAGCGAAAGTGTAACTTTAGGATTTTTGATTGGTACAGGATTTCTTTGTGACCTTGATTCTAGCGCATGTCCTGTAATTGCAATGGCTGATAATGGTGATACAGTTGAGTTAACTGGAACAGGAACTTTAAGCACTCATCCTAAATCAGTTTCAGGTGAAGGAACATTTGTTCACAAAAATGCAGATGGAACTATTTTAGCAACAGGAACATGGACTGCGACAAAACTTTTAAGTTTTCATTCCTATGGATCTGGGGCTACACAAGGGCTTCCAGAAGAGCTTGAAGGTGGAAGGGCATCAATTTTAGTGCATCTTAATCCTGATACAGGAGGTCCTGGCTTTGACGCTATTCTAGAGATTGATTGCACGCTCGGGAACAAAATACCTAATGGTGCAATTGAAGGCATTAGATTAAATGTCAAGGACGCATTGAACTTCAACAAGATGGTAAGTGGATTTACTGTATTTATTAACGAATAAAATTTAATTTTTATTTTTTCTTTCTTTCTGATTATTTTCTTTTATTATATTTTAATATAAGAAAATTTATATAGACCATTTTTATGAATTTATTATGGCAAAAAAATCTCTGAAAGCTACGAAGCCGACATTTACCATGTCGTGTAAGGATATTGGCAGTGAAGATTGTGGATTTTCTGTAACAACACACAGCGCAGACGAGGTTAAGAAAGCAATTTTTGCTCATGCAAAATATGCGCATCCTGAAAAGCTTGCTGGCATGAGCGAGGCAGAAAAGCAAGGCATGATGAAGAAGATGGACGAAATGCTTATTAGTAAGAAATAAGCAATTTTATAATATTAAGCTGCTGGTTTTTGTTTTTTCAGACTTTTATATGGTTCCATAAGGCCTTTGTTCATAATTATATGAAAACACCAATAATCATGAAGATAAACCTCAACATCTCTTTCATATCCTTGCTCAAATAGTTTCATTGCCTCTCTTCCTAATTCTTCTACTTTATCTGGATTAATACGATTATCTTCGGTGATACATTCTTTGTTGATATCATCAAGTCTTTTAATCTCACTTGGTGGCGCAGTTAAATCTGGTAAATCTATAATTACCATCTTTTTTGATATATATAATATATATTAAAAGTATATAAATTTAACTAACTTGCATATCTATCCTCCACCTGTATCTGTATGGGGCAATGTCGCCTGCTTTTTTAATATTTACGACACGAATTTTTTTCTTTGACTCATTTGCTTTTTTCTCTATCTTTTGTATGATTTTATCAATTTCATTTTCTTGAGCAAAATCATAATAATGTATTATAGTTCCTTTTTTTGAGACTGAAAATGCTTCTTTAAGAAATGTTTCTTCAAGCTGTGGGCGGGGCATTACTATTCTATCAAATTTAATTTTCTGTTTTGCAAGTTTAGGAATTACTTTTTTAACATCTCCTTGAATAAATTTAACATTTCTTGCTTTATTAAGTTCCTGATTTAGCATTGCATATTTATGCGGGATTTTTCCAAGTTCTATTGCAGTTATCTCCTGCGGATGAGCTAGTTTTTGTATAATAATAGGGTAGATACCAATTCCCGAAAACATAACAAGCATATTTTCATTATGCTTAATCATAAATGCAAGTAACTTGCGCTCTTCTGCCAATCTTGGAGAGAAATAGCATTTTGCAATATCAAGCCTGAAGATGCATCCATTTTCCTTATATGTTGCAATAGTTGTCTTTAGTCCAGCAATATGCCTGACCTTCATTGTTCTTAATCTACCTTTTATCTTCTCTATCTTTTCAAGAACAGTTGTTATGTTTTTGTGTTTTTCAAGAAGATTGAGAGCAATTCTCTTTTTTGTGTCTAGACTTTCGTCTTTGAATTTCATCAAAGCTATATTTCCGATTAAATCAAATGATGGCATAATAACTATAGATAAACTGAAATTAAAAAGGTAATGGTGATAAATTAGAAAAGATTTAAAATAGCTCTATGCAAGAATATTACATGAAGAGGTATAAGAATTACATTCTTAATATATTAGCTACAGAATGGCATTATCTTAAAAGTTGGAAGAAAGGTTTTGTAATCTATGTTATTCTTTTTGCAATTGCAGGAATAGTTACTTTGATGACTCCTTTAGTAATAGGGCTTATTTTCAATTCAATACAGCAAAGTATTGTTTCAAAGCAGGAATTAAATCAGCTTATTTTTAAGATATTCCTGCTTTTAGCTATTACGCTTGGGTTTTGGATGTTTCATGGATTAGGCAGAGTATTAGAACAGAGAGCTGGTTTTCTTGTAAAGAGAAATTATACAAATGACAAGATAAACAAAACTCTCGAGTTGCCTATAAGCTGGCATAAGGATCATCATTCAGGAGATACCATTGATAAGATAAATCGGGGGTCTGGCGCTATTTCAGAATTTTCAAGCCATATAACCTTCCAAATTATTTCTGCAATAATTAATTTATTTGGGTCTTTAATCATACTATTTTTTATTGATTTTAAATCAGCAATATTTGCTTTTCTCTTCTCTTCATTTGTTTTGTTTATTATATCAAGATTTGACAACAATCTGAATAAAAAATATCAGGAGCTTAATAATTTTGGGAATAAATCATCTGCTACAATATTTGATTATTTGAGCAATATATTTACTGTAAAGACATTAAGATTGAATAAAACTGTATCTGCAGAGATTGACAATAAGCTTATGGCTAGTTATCCTACTTATAAGAAAAGTGTTGTGCTAAATGAATCAAAATGGGCTTTTGCAAGCATTATGATCTCTTTAATGACAGTGTTGGTTTTAAGTTATAGGGCTTATGCCGAATTCACATCAACTGGAATTATTTTAATTGGCACCCTTTACATGATTTATGGCTACTTGAGTAATGTTGGAAATACATTTTACACCTTTGCGTGGCTTTATGGCGATATTGTCAGAAACAATGCAAGCATAGTAAGTACAAATCCAATTGATGAGGCTTATGAAAAGATTGAACCTGATAATTATGGAAGGCTTCCTGACAATTGGAATGAGGTCATGCTGAAAAATGTTTCTTTTACTTACGATAAAGAAGGCAAGATTGTTCATCTTGACAATATAAACTTTCATTTTAAAAAAGGCGAGAAAATTGCTTTGGTTGGAGAAAGCGGGTCTGGAAAGAGCACCATACTTGCACTTATCAGAGGGCTTTATTCTCCTGAAAATGGAGAGGTATATTGTGATGGTAAATTATTGAGGAACGGATTTGTAGATCTTAAAAGACATGTTACTTTGATCCCACAGCATCCGGAGATTTTTAACAATACAATCAGATATAATATTACAATGGATCTGCCTGCAAAGGAAGAAGACTTGAAAGAAGTCATATTTATGTCTCAATTAAATGCAGTTATTTCAAGACTTGAAAAGGGATTGGAAACCAATGTTATGGAAAAAGGGGTTTCTTTAAGCGGGGGAGAAAAGCAGAGATTAGCTTTAGCCAGAGGTCTTTTAGCTGCAAAAAACAGCGATATTGTTTTGCTTGACGAACCAACAAGCAGTGTAGACAGCATAAATGAAATGAAGATTCATGACCAAGTATTTGAAAGATTTAAAGATAAAACCATTATATCTTCCATTCATAGACTGCATCTTCTTGATAAATTTGATTATATTTATCTATTTTTAGAAGGCAGGATTATTGCAGAAGGCAGTCTAAATGAGCTTAAAAGAAATCCTGTTTTCAGTGCAATTTGGAGAAAATATATGAGAAGCAGCTTTGCTGAAAAGCATAGCAAGTAATCGAAATAGTATTTAAAACAATTGCTTTAAATATATGTTATAAATTATGATTATATGAAAATAAAAGCTATAAGAGAAAGGGGTTGGACAAAGTCTTTTGATGAGATGTTATTAGATTTGGTAATGAAAGGACAACATATTCCAGCATCTCTTTTAGGGAGCTTAAAAGGAAAGACTAAGTCTTTTAGTATAAAAGAAAGAGATAAAATTTGGGAAGATAGTCAGAAATGAATTTTAACTAGAAGTGCTGACACCAATGCCTGCGCTTACATTTACAGTGAAATTCTGATTTGTTGCATTTTGCGGAGGAGATGTTTCATTTCCAGGAGGTATTTCTCCCTCGCAAGCTCCTAATGTATCTCCATGAGCTAAATGAGCGCGCATTGCAGGTGCTCCAACTTCTATTGTGTGTGCTGATGCAGGATCACCTGGCGGAATATGACACAGGATTACTTTTCCTCTTGTTTCATCATTTTCCTCTCCTGCAACTAAAAATGACCACCATTTCTTTCTTACTCTAACAATCTCGCCTGTTTCAGAATCAATCTCTACATCTAATTTCATTTTAATTTTTACAATCCCTAAAAATCTTCCTGTTTTATTTGCCTCTATAAAATATATCGCTTGAGAA
>JACPGZ010000053.1 GCA_016188895.1 Candidatus Pacearchaeota archaeon | reverse complement strand
GATAATGGAAAAAGATTGGCAGCAAGTTATGCTAATTTTTACATTGCAAATGATATTGTACTCCTTCCTGTGTTTGGAAATAAAAGAAACGACAGAGAAGCCAGATATACTTTAGAGCATCTTTTTCCAGACAGAAAAGTTATTCCAATTAACTGTCTTCCACTCATTAAATCAGGCGGGACAATTCATTGCATTACTCAGCAACAACCTAAGTCATTATAAAATGCAATAATCTTTTTAAACTTTATAAATTAGCAATTTCTATGCAACATCCATGTGAAGATTGGAAAAAAAGTCCTTATATGCAGGGCAAGAAGATAGTGCCTGCTCATTGGAAAAAAAGAGCATCAATAGAGGACATTATAGAAGCATATGGTAATACTTGTTTTGAAGCAAGAAATGTTGCAGCAGGAGCAAAGCTTTTCAAATATATGATTGAGAAAGGAGATACAATCTGGCTTGGTGTATCTGGAGCAGGTCCTGTAGGTGGAATGGGCGGCTATATTAGTAATTTAATTATGGCAGGATTTGTTGATGCAATCTGCTCTACAGGAGCTCAAGTATATCATGATGGGCATTTTGCATTTAATCTTCCAGTTGTGCAAGGCTCTTCACATGTTGATGATAATGCATTGGACGAAGATGGCACAACCCGCATTTATGATATTAATATCCGCCTGAAAGAAACGCTTATATCACAGGATAAAATATTTCAAGATTTTGCAAAAACTCTTGAACCAAAAGAGCGTTCAAGCGCAGATTATTCCTATGAATGGGGAAATTATATAATAAAAAATGCTCCAAATCCCGAACAATCATGGGTTGCAGCAGCTGCAGTACACGGAGTTCCTGTTTTCTGGGATTCTGAATCCAATCACTCTATAGGCATGAATAATGCAGGGCTTTATTTAGAAGGAATAAATATTGACCTCAGCCCTTCCCGGAGTTTATTGGAAGGGGCAGCAATTGTTTATTCAAGCCCCCAGCTCGGCTTTTTTGAACTTGGCGGTGGAGGCCCAAAGAATTGGATACAAACTCTTGCTCCTATGATTAGCCAAATTTTTGGAATTAATTATGAAGGAGCTGATAGAGGAATTCAGGTTACAACAGCTATTGAAAAGGATGGCGGACTTTCTGGATGCACATTTGGAGAGGCAGTTACATGGGGAAAATATAAAGATGCAACAAAAGGGCTTGTGCAGATATGGGGAGAATATTCTGTCATTGCCCCTCTTTTAATTGGCTATGTTCTTGAAACATGCGAGCCGCGCGAGCACAAAAGATTATATGATCATAAAGAAGAATTCTATCAGAAATTATTGTCTGCAAAGAAAACTATTTAAATCAATTATTCTATAGGAGATGGTCTAAGGAAGAACCAACTCAGATACTGGGTTGATAAGGGTTTACCCTTATGGTTCTTCTTAAAAGAAGAGGAGTGAAATGGATTGGCAAGAAAAAGGACATAGAGCAGGTCATAAGGACAAGGTTTTTGAAGGAAAAGTAGCGCAGGACAGCATATTCAAATTCAAGGATTTATACAAATTCGCTTATGAATGGCTGGTTGATGAGCAATATCAGGTCATTGAAAAGAATTACAAAGAGAAAGTCACGCCTGACGGAAAAGAGATAGAATTTGAATGGAATGCAACCAGAAAAATAACAGACTATTTTAAATTTGAGATAGGACTGAAATGGAGGCTTCTCAGATTGCAGGATGTAGAGATCACACAAAATGGCGAAAAGAGGAAAATGGACAAAGGAAGCATTGAAGTTAAGGTAACTGCTTTTCTTGAAAGAGATTACGAGGGGAGATGGGAAACAAGCCCATTCAAAAAATTTATGCGGGGAATATATGACACATTTCTCCTTGGAAGAACAAGAATTGAGGCATTTCAAGGAAAATTATTTACAGATGCAGATTCATTTATTGCACAAGTAAAATCATATCTTACAATAACAGGAAGAAGAGGATAATCATTCTAGTTTTATGGGATAATATAATAAGTTTCAGACATTGTTGCTGTCTTGGGATTAACTTCAGAAGGATACAAATTCTTTAATTTTCCTTAGTTTACTAAATCTTTCAAGGTATCACATACTTGCATTGATAAACCTGTTGAGGGAATGTTATCATGTGTTAAAGCATATCTATAAAGAATATTTAGTTCCGTCATAACTTTTTCTTCTTTTACATAACCTAAAATTTCATCTGCTAAATTATCCAAATCTAATTGAACTGACATATTAATATTGAAAGATAAGAGTATATTAATTTTTCTATATAAAATATATATTATTGAACAAGAATTAATTAAAAGAAGATGTTGTAAATAACTTGATGGATTATAATAAAATAAGTGCTCTTTCAACTAGTTTTATAGCTTTTTCTAGTTTTTTGGGTGTGTTATTTGCAATGATATATTATATATTTCAAATTAAAAATCTTGGTATTTTTCAGGCTTTTATAAGTACAATAATTTATATAGACATGAATCTTTTATTTTGGTACATATTAAAGAAAAAAGGTGTGCTATGAGAAACGGAATTGAGGCAATTAAAAAATTTATGAAAGATAATTGGCCAATTATTTTATTGATTATATTAATCTTGTATTTGGTGTATCTGGCAGGGTAACCATAACGCTTAAATACCTATTTTCTTTTGTTTTTCTGTAGATCAGACCGGCGCGCTAGCCCTGCGCCAAATGTAAATGGGCTTTACGACAGGTCGCAAGAGAGTTGGTGACAAGAATGTTTATAAGTCCTTTAGAGGACGTTGAGGCTTTGTCCTGCTCGATCTTGTTGCTGTCAACCGGGTCAGGCCTTGATCGGTGCAGCCCTACTCAGTAGTTAAGGTGCTTGCAGGGTAGCATAGCTGAGAAATCTATAGGGCAGCTTATATGCTTTCTTTGAGCTGGCTCTTGGATCTACACTAATTTTACATAAATTTTTATAAACACCAAAAATAAAACACTTTCAATGCCTAGTTCAAAAAAATCCCAAAGTCAGGAAGAAGGCGAATGGCTTACAGGAGAAGAAATAGTATCAAGAAGTTCAACTCTGAAAAATCCACAGTATGCAAGCAGAATATTAAGAGACAATAAGGAAATTTTTAAAACAAGAACGCGGGAAAAAGCTGGAAGAGGCAGGACTCCTTTTGAAGGATTTGTCACTCCTTTAAATTGCGGAAGATTAGGAATAAATTATGAGCAGGAAAAATAAAAAAATAAAAAGAAAAATAAAATTTACTTCTCTCTCGCCACTTCATAAAGCGCTTTTAATGAAACAATTGCAGCTGCCGGAGCCACTAAAACAATAACCGCGTTCAAAAATGTGGAAGCCCATCCTCCAATAACTGGAACAACTCCTACTAATCCCTGCAATGCGCTTGCGCTGACTATAAAAACCAATGACGCAAGCAGATAATGCATCACTTCCTCGTCAGTTACATTGATTATCCCGACAATAACTCCAAGTATTCCCAAAATAACAATTACAGTTGCGCTCAGCTCTGTATAGAACAGCGAAACAATAAATGCTATAACTAATCCGACAATTAGTGCAATTACCCCGATTTTTTCCATAATTTTATTTGCCATTTTCCTCCTTAACCTAATAATAGTGAAAGGCATATATAAAATTTTCCATAGTTTTATATATTTTAACTATTATAGAAAAAAATGAAAAGAGAATATATAGGCACGCTGGTAAAAATCTCAATTTTTCTAATATTAATTCTTTCTGTTGCATTATTCATAAAACCAAGATATCAGGCATTGGTTATTGCAGTTGACCCGAGAATTGAAAGTATAGCAATGAATTCAACATGCGAAGAGATTAAGAGAGCAGAGCTTGTTTTTGGAAAGCAGGAAATGCAGGAGCTTGCTGAAAAAGAATGCGCTAATAAATGCAATTCTATTGAAAAAGATTATTATTACTGGAAGTGCAATGAAGAGGATAATGTTGCAACATGCTATTGCAGATGAAGACAAAGTTAACCAGACCTCACGAAAGTTTATAAACTATTATCCTTTAATATTATTGATATATGCTCTGTATGGTCTTAGGGCAATACAGAGCCACAATATTCTTAATCAATAATTCTTGATAATATCTTGTTAAGGTGGATTGAACGATTACAAGCATTTCTCAAATTAAATGACGAACTTGAGCTAAACCAAGCATTCTCGATTTTCTTTCCTAACTTTCTTACTCTTTTTATTGGTGAAATAAAATCTTCATCTCCGCTAACAATAATCGCAGTATCATAAAGATTTTCATATGCCTCGCCAACAAGATCACTTACAAGATGTGTATCATCACCTTTAACCTCATATTCAATTTCACCATCTCTCTTAACTTTTCTTTGTTTACATAAGATAACCTCTACCTTGGGAATCTCTCTCAAAACATTAAAGAATTTTTGTTGTTTCCAATATATTTTAGGATTAACACTAATATCTAAAGGAGCATTATAATAAAAAACCTTGACAAGTTCTCTATCTCCAACTAACTCGCTAATCAACTTTTGAAAATTAATTTTCTCAACAACATTTAACTTTTTTGAACTATGATAGAAATTACTGCCGTCAATAAATATAACAACGCACTCTTTTTTCTTCTCCATCACTAAAACAATGATTAATAGTTTAAGTATTTATTTAATTTGCAGAATAAAACCAAGAACTATTTTAATGCCAAGTTTCCTTTTATAAAACCCTCCTTTGAGACATAGTTGAAGATATTCCTGATTTTTATAACAATCCTTAAATAACCAAATCATTTCTTAAGATTACAAAGGAGGCAAAATGAAAAAGACGATTTTATTCGGGGTTTTATTTAGTATCCTGATTTTAAGTACAGCGGTTTTTGCACAACAAAACAATAATCCATTGCAGTCGTTGATAAACACAATAAATGAAACTATCAACAACATAAGAAATGATATATCTGCATTATTCCAAAAGACAGGTGATTTACAGCATCAAGTTGACACATTAGAGCTGACTCCAGGAACTCAAGGCGAAACAGGCGCGCAAGGTTTGCCTGGTGAAAAAGGCGAGAAGGGTGATAAAGGTGATACAGGCGAAAAAGGAGAGCAAGGCGAGCCGAGCGACATCAATATTATTGTTGAGCATAATCTTAGTGACTTGCAGGCATTGATAGGAGGCAGTTCACAGCAGCAAAGCTTTTTTGATGTATTTATGAAAATAGGTGACATCAAAGGAGAATCAACAGATGATAAGCACAAAGAATGGATTGATGTTTTATCATATGGACATGGAATGAGCAACACAGGAGGAACATCTTTTGGCGGCGGTGCAGGTGCTGGGAAAGCAAATCATCAGGATTTCAGCATTGTAAAGAAATTAGATAAGTCATCTCCTGAATTATATCTTCATGTAAATGATGGAAAGCATATCCAAGAAGTAATTATTGAAGTTATAAGAAAAGGTGATAAACAGAAGCAGAAATACATGGAATATAAATTGACAGATGTGCTAATAACATCTGTGCAAATTGCAGGAAATCCAAATGAAGACAGGCCAATTGAACAAATAAGCCTTAATTATGCAGAGATTGAATGGACATATACACCACAAAAAGAAGATGGCAGTTTGGACTCTCCTATAAAAACAGGCTGGAATGTGAAAGAAAACATAAAGGTATAAATTTTGATTTTTTTATTTTTATTTTTTATTATATTAATTCTAATGCAACAATCTTTAAATTTACATTATTTATATCTATCTTATGAAAAAAATATTATTTATTATTTTTCTATTAATTATATTTAGTTATCTTTCAAGCGCTCTAACAGCAAGAATAGGAAATTCATTGATATTAGTGCCAGCTGAGATTGAAGGCGAAGAAATAATAATTGAGAAGACAATTTCAATTGATAATACAAATCCTGCTTCTGTTGATGTGTCATTGCGCGCATCTGATGAGATAAAAGATATTGTCGAAATTGTTGATAATAATTTTGTCCTGCAAAGCAGAGAAACAAAAGATGCGCGATTTAATATAAGATTAAATAAAGCAGGGGAATATGTTGGAACAATTTGGGTGAAAATTAGTGCAAGTGGCGAGGTTCCAATTGAGTTGCCTGTCAGGGTTGTTATAAGCGCAAAATCAACAGGAAGCGAAGAAGCTAAACAAAAGCAAGAAGAAAATAAAACTAAAATAAGTTTCAACATCAAAGAAGCATTTAGCAACATTGGAACTCAAAAATCAGTGGTATTGTTATCTCTCCTAACAACTATCCTCTCATGCATTCTATTATTTTTATTATATCAAATAAAAAAGAAAGAAGATAAAAAGAAGCGAGAAAGAGGGACATTGAAGAAGATAGACAAGGACAGGTTGAAGAAATAATTACTCATTTCATCGTAACTAAAATACATATAGTCTTTGTCTAATACTTTCCATGATAATAATATTTAAATATCCTCGGATTTTTTATGTGTTATGAAAAAAGAGATAATTATAGCAGTAATTACATTAACATTTCTGCTTGTTGCTAGTTTTGTGTTGGCTCAAGAAAATAATAATTCTATTTTTATGCATACACCTAATTTTATCGAAATATCTTCTGATATAACTCCTCCGGTTTCTAGTGTTACTTTTTTTACTAATACGGATTTAACAAAAGATCCAAGAATATGTGAAATTGAAAATGGAATTAAAAAAGCATATATAAATTATTTTAATGTTGTTGGACATGGAGTATCAAATGATAATTCTGGGATAATAGATATTTACAGAAGTTGGGATAAAGGAAACTTTTTACCAAATATTGCTTGCGAAGATGGCTCATGTCATAATGGAGAATCTTCAGAGGATTGGTATACAGATAATTTTGTAACAGATGAAGGATGGCATAATTTGTCTGTATTTGCGACTGACATAATAAATAATAACGAATCAAAATTTAACCAAGACAATACATGTTCATTTTGCGTTGATAAATCAGCGCCAGGTATTCCGGGCACACCAATACATAGTGACGAGAACAGTAATAGATCAGATGGAATTGGTCCAAGTAGTGGTTTTGATGATGATACAGGTTTAACTTTTTCATGGACAGAATCTGAGATAATAGGCTGTGCTGTTATAGATCATTATGAAGCTGAAGTTCATTTTTCAAATGGAACTTTATGGAAAATAAGAAATACTACAGATGATAAACCTAGAATTACAATATCTGGGGCAAAAAATAATGAAGATTTTTTTGTTAGGGTAAGGGCAATCGACAAAGCAGGAAATCCTAGCAGTTTCTCTGAAGATTCAGAACCTGTTAACGTAGATACAGAAAATCCAATAACAGATGTTTTTAATGGAGATGATGGTTGGAAATCAGCAAACTTTGATGTTTCATTTAAAGACTCTGATGCAGAACGATTTGGATTATGGTTCTGCCAATATAAATTAGCATGTGATGACTTTGATAGCGGTTGGATAAATAGGAGTTGTTCAGATGAAGAGCTTGTAACACAGAATATTGATATAAGTAATTTGAATATCGAAGGAACTTGTCAAGTTTCTTCAAGAGCTGTTGATTTTGCAGGAAATGTTGGAAATGATTCATTAGATGTAATGATAGATACAAAAGCACCAACATTATCAAAACAAGTTATTGATGGCCCAAGTCATGATGAAGGAAAATTCATAACAACAGAAACTATATTTAAAATAACAGCGACTGATTCAGGAAGTGGTGTAAAACAACTTTGCTTTAAGATTAATGATGGAAATGAAACCTGTGTTGATGCAGATGACGAAGAAGAGTCTGTTTCAGAACTTTCAACTACATTTAATTTTGAAGAAGAATCAGAGCACAATATCACATTTCGGGCGACTGACAACAAAGGAATGATGAGTGGTGAAAGCCAAACTCATTTTGTCGAAGAAAAACCTCCAATTACAACTAAAACTTATTCAATGTTATTCCAGAAGATTATGGAATTTGCAGGTATTATGGATTTTCTTGCAGATTGGATTGGTCCTAAAACAAAAATAACATTGCAAGGCATAGATCAACAACCACACCCATCAGGAGTAGCTTCTACATCATTTAGAATATTTAGTTTAGACGAGGAAGTTGGTGAGGATATAGAATTTTATGGTAACCTCACAAGAAAATGGTATAATGATGAAGAAAAATGCATAACAGAAAATATGCCTAAACCAACTCCAAGTCCAACACCTAATGGCGAAAATAATGCTCAACAAGGGGAGAATAATTGTATCGCAGTTGGATGGACAGCCCTCGGAGATTGGCAGAAATTCGATCCAGAAGAAGGTATTCCAATACCTGGGGAAAAGGGTGCTCATAAAATATGCTTTAAGAGCATAGACAATCTTTTTAATGAGGAAGAAGAGCAATGCCAGGTATTCTTTGTTGATCCAGATGCACCAACAATAATACCACTCTCAATCCCAGATAATCAGTGCCAAAAGAGCATAAATGCAATAATCTCTGATGAAGATACAGGTGTTGCGTCAGCGGAGGTTCAGTGGGTTAATCCAGATAACGAAACAGATGTATTCTTAACAAAAAGTATGACATTCTTCCCAGAAACAAATCTTTGGGACGCATCCTTTTTCGTAGATGATCTCGGAATGCTTGCAGAAGGAGATTATAAAATAAGAATAACTGCAAAAGACAAAGTAGGAAATATGATATCAAATACAGAATTATCAGATATTCTAAAAAGAGCTGTTTGTGTACGCAGTATTACTCCAAGCCAGTGCAGTGTAAGTTCCTTGACAGGTGGAAATTGCATGTTCAACTTTGATGTAATAGTAAGAGGAGGAAATGCAGTTCAGATGGATATGAGCAATGTTTTCGGATTATCTCCGCAAAACCTTAGTGCAACAATATCAAATTCATTTGGAACAAAATCTGTTGGAAATCTAGCACTTATAAATGGAGGAATTTTGCAAATAAGTAATAGCACAAACAAAGGCACGTTCAAACTTAACATGAACATTCCACCAACAGTTACAGGATCAGAGACAATCAATTATACACTAAAACCCAAAGCTGTTTAATTTTTTTAACTATGAAGAAAGAAATTTTATTTTTATTTTCAGTAATTTCTTTATTAGCAATTATCCCGATAATTCTAGCTGATAGTTACACTTGTGATGATAAAGAATGCATATATAATGGGCAGTTTGATGTAGGTGGTGACAAAGCAGGAATCATTATATCTCCAATAATAACGTCTCCGGGTTGCGAGGAAAAATGGACATGTTCTTTTACAGCATGCTCTAATGGAGAGCAGACCTTGGTTTGCACAGATCAAAATAGTTGTGGAACATTTAATAATATCCCTGCTGATAACGGCAAAGTGCAAAATTGTACAGTTCCACCCTCTGGCGGAGGCCCAAACGGAGGCGGTGGCGGAGGTAATGGAGTTAGTTTTGTCGGGACAACACAAAGAGAAGCATGCATTGAATCATGGCAATGCGGAGATTGGAGCCCATGTATTAACGGGAAAAAAACAAGAGCATGCACAGATTCTGCAAAATGTGGCACGAACATTCTCGAACCAGAAGAGAGAAGAGATTGCTCAGAGCAACCGATTGAAATAAATGGAGAAACTTCTGCATTTAACAGGATAACAGGAGCTGTTGTCGGAGCATTGCGTGGCTTAAGAGATTATGAAGTTGTAGGAATAATCTTGTTTATTCTTGCTATTGTTGGCTCTGCCCTGATAATTAATTCTATAAGAAGGCCTCCTGAAGAGATGATGGATGAAGGAAAGAAGACAGAAACTAAAGCAGAAGTAAAGGAAAAGCCAAAAAATTCAAAGAAGACTGAAAAGTCAGAGAAATAATATATTTAAACTACTTTATCTAATTAATTAGATATTAAAATGGATGAGGAATGTATATTTTGTAAGATAGCGAGCAAAAAGATTCAAACAAAATTTATTGGAGAGAGTGAGAATTTTATATCATTTCCTGATAAAAATCCAAAATCAAAAGGTCATGCCCTTGTTGTTTCTAAAAGGCATTACCAGACAGCATTGGACATGCCAGATGAATTATATTCAGAGATGTTTTCTATAGCTAAGAAAATTATGGCTTATAACATAAAGAATAACAAGGCAACTGGTTTTAACCTTGTTATAAACAATTTCAAGTCAGCAGGACAAGTTATTAATCATGTTCATCTCCACGTAATCCCGCGCTATAACGGAAAGAAGATAAATGTGTTGGATATTTGATATGGTAGATTATAATTTAGAAGAAATAATGAAGCTTCCTGTAGAGAAAAGGCCAAAGGAACTAGAAAAATTAGCAGCACAGATAATGACTCCCCAGATGATGACAGATTATTATGAAGAATCTGGGGCAAATGAGGGATTAGATAATTATTTTAATGGTTACATAAATGAATTAACAAGATTTGCTTTTGCAAAGAAAAAAAATCATCAAGAATTTAGAAAATTTTTATCCGAGCATAAAATGATATTTGGTGATAATTATGACTCATTTAAAAAAATGACAAAACAACAAATTAATTATGTTTTAGCGCGGGTGCGGGAGGAGCAAGTCGGAATAGTTGAGAAAGAATTTTATGAATTTCTAAATAGTTCTAAATGATCACTTTTTCTTTATCACCTTAAACCCAGTATATTTCCACAAAGCTTCAGGAATTTTTATAGAGCCGTCTTTTTGCTGGTAGTTTTCAACAAGACAGACAATCATTCTTTCTGTTGCTATTGCTGTATTGTTCAAGGTATGGACAAATTTCATTTCATTTTTGTCCTGATATCTTATATTGCCTCTTCGCGCTTGATAATCTAAGCAGTTAGAGCAAGAACCCAATTCTCTGTAAGCATTTTGGCTTGGAAACCATCCTTCAAAGTCTATTGTTTCTGTTGCTGTTCTTCCTGTCTCCTGCGAGGATAGGATAACAAACCTAAATGGAATTTTCAGAAGTTTCAGAATTTCTTCCGAGTTTTTTAACAGCAAGTCAAATTCCTTCCATGAGTCATCTGGCTTGCAGAAAATAAATTGCTCTACTTTTTCAAACTGATGCGTCCTGAATATGCCTTTTGTATCTTTTCCATGAGAGCCAGCTTCTTTCCTGAAACAAGTGGAAATGCCAGCAAATCTAATAGGGAGCTTATTATTCGGAATTATTTCACTAGTGTAATATGCATTTATAGCATGCTCTGCAGTTCCAATTAAGTATAAATCCTCATTTTCTATTTTGTAAATCATCTCCTCAAAGACGGCAAGCGGAATAGCTCCTGATAAAGAATCTTTTCTTAGCATGAAAGGAGGCTGAATTAGATTAAATCCTTTCTTTTTCAAGAAATCAAGAGCGAAATTTATTATAGCATAATTTAATTTCACCATCTCATCTTTAAGATAATAAAATCTGGCGCCTGCAACATCAGATGCCTTTTTTGTATCAATTAAATCTAATGATTCCAATAAATCTGCATGATCTTTAGCGAATTTTAATTTCTTTGGCTTTCCATGAACTTTCATTACTTTATTCGTTCCAGTAGGAACTGATTTGTCAATTATATTAGGAATATTCAACAATAAAGAGTCTCTAACATGCTTTGATTCATCCATTAACCTCTCTTTTTCTTCCAGCAATTGCGGTATATTTTTAGCTTCTTTCAGCAAATCATCTATTTTTCTGCCTTCTTTTTTGGATTTATTTATCTCTTCAGAAATCCTGTTTCTTTTGCTCCTTAACTCATCAACTTCTGCCTTTAAACCCCTCCATTTTTCATCTGCTCCAAGAATCTTGTCAACATCATCAACTGAAAGGCCTCTTTTTTTCTGGCTTTCTTTCACTAATTCTGGATTCTCTCTAATAAGCTTAATATCAATCATGATTCATTCAAGAAAAAGCTATATTTAAAATTAAGCATAATTTCGGTTTTGCAAGATTATTCTAGCCATAACTTTTTAGCAAGCCAAAGGAAAAATAATATAGCTAATATTAAGGATGACCATCTTAAAATCTCCAAAAAGATAATCATATATTTCTTTCTTGCCATTTTTCCTCTTTTAAAATAATTACTTTTTAAAGTATTTAAGTATTATTATACCTCCAACAAATTTATATAAAGATTATTTTATAATATGGTATGAAAGAGGGAGAACAAATCATCCAGTCGGCAAATAAAGAAATGCAGGCAATGCTAAGAAGCGTTTATAATTACAATTCATCTTTTTCTCTTTCAAAAGAACAGAAGAAATTGCTTTCAAGAATTTTATTTGCAATGTCAATAATAGACAGAAGATTCTTTGTTGAAGAGCATTCTTATTTTGATACTGCACTTGGAATTGGAAAAGGGCAGACAATATCTCAGCCATCAACTGTTGCAAGAATGTTAATGCTTGCTGAATTAAAAGAAGGCGATAATGCTCTTGAAGTTGGTACAGGCTCGGGGTGGAATGCCTGTCTAATATCCTTTTTAGTGCATCCAGGAAATATCATTAGCATCGAGAGATTTCTTGAATTAACTGAAAAAGCACAGCGGAACATAAAAAATCTGAAAACTGAGCTAAAAAAAACACATCCAGAAGATGTAGAAAAAATCAGGCCAGATATTAAAGCTGCAAATATCTTTGAGTTTAGCTCAAAATCAAATTTTGACAAGATAATAATAACAGCTGGAATAAAATCAGATGAGCAGGAAAAAGAAATAGAAAAGATTGCATCAAAACTGCTAAAGAATAATGGAGTTTTAATCTGCCCTAGAATATATGGTACTTTACTTATATTTGTAAAAAAGGATAAAAAGATAACAAGGCAGGAGACATCTGAAGCTTATGTCTTTGTGCCATTAGAAGAGGCACTAGAATAAAATGAGGGCATTAACTTACTTATGGCTAATGTTGGTGATAATTATAGTAGTTGTGATAGTTATACTTCTTGGTTTCATGGGAGGATTAATTTATTCAAACATAAACAAAGATGCTTCAAATGCAGAATCAGGTATAAAAGAATCTGTGGAAATTGAGCTGCCAAGCACAATTTCTGAATCAATAATATCAACGCAGCAAATAACCTCTCTTTTGCAGAGATTAGGCGCATCTTCATTGCACAATCCCTTATTTTCAAAAGATACGCCAAAAATAGAGATAGAAACAGAAGATGCATCATTTTATTCAGAGATTGTAAAAGGTTCTATTATTACAAAGAAAGGCAGTATTTCAAATGAAGACATCAGAATTGTGACAACAAATGAAGAAATAATTAACGCGCTAGAATCAGATAATACGCTGGAATATATTAAATCATCAGTTATTGAAGGAAAAACAAGCATAGAGCAGGTTGCATCAACTTATACACTTTATTCTAAAGGATATCTTAGTTTGTATAAAAGTGTGACTGGCCAGAGTATTTTTGATGTGTTTTAATTAAGAAGATTCATATCTGATTTACTAGCCATTCTGTTATATGTAACATATTTTATGTTATTAATAACATATAGAAATAAAATTCAAACAAACAAGACGAGCAGGATTATGATCTTATCTTAATGCGGCTTTTAGTAGTTGCGGGCTGAACACCTCGGGTTCTTGGTGCTTACACCCCAACTCTATCAACGCCATCTTCTATGGCGGCCTCAGTTGTCTCGTTTTGCGGATGGCTTCGAGCTTAGATGCTTTCAGCTCTTATCCATACATAGCGTGGCTGCGCAGCTTCCCCATGAGAACTGCTACACTAGAGGCTACCAATCCCCGTTCCTCTCGTACTAAAGGATCGTTCCACTCAGACAACAACACACCTAGTAGATATTACACAAACTGTCTCACGTATATTACTCAAAGCTTATTTATTTGCTTTGTATGGACTATACCTTCACCCTAAGAACCAAGGTTCTTAGACTCCTATTGATTATTAGGGGATCAGCGTGTTACCTATCCTATCAAAGAATAAGTCCAGATTTTTTGGAATTGACGATTCCTATCTCTTTGTTTGAAGAGAAAATCTAAGTCTCTAAGGGGTCAAATGAAAATTAACAACTTTTAACATTAGTTCTGATGGTCTAAAATGAATTGGATTCTTTTCTAAATCATCATAGATTGAAGGATAATACCATTCGAGAGCTAATAAATCTGAAAAGATTTTGTCTCTTAGATGATCATAAGCTCTTAAAGTTTTATCCTTCAAATAATTTAGATTTTCTGCTGCACGGATTATTCCTCCGTACAATCCTAAAAAATCTTTCATGTCTTTAGTTAATCCCATAATAAAAATCCTTATTTATAAGCTTTAAAAAGGTTTTCATCGACTTCCCTCGGTATTACCATCTTCTCTTTTGGAGAAAAAGGCTCCACCGATATGAGCTGATTTTATTTTTCATGCGATTACTCGCAAGCAACGCCGCGTTTTTGATAGTTGCGATTTGGACAAGATCGTTAGTTTGCAACTCTTAATATGTACGTTCTTAACCCAGCTAACGATCCCTTTTAATGCGTGAACTCCGACACCCTTGGCTGCTTATGCACAGCCAGGATAGGAAGAGCCGACAGCGATGTACCAAACCGCGCCGTCAATATGGACTATCGGGCGCGACAAGCCTGTTGTCCTTGAGGTACCTTTTCCGTCATTCACCTGTCCCATTAAAAGACATGGTGAGTTCGCTAGGCCCACCTTTCAGTCCTGCATTCCTCACTGGTCGGAATACAGTCAGACAAGCTTTTGCCCTTGCACTCAACTCCGGATTTCCAAGCCGGATGAGCTTGTCTTTGGGCCCTATCGATATCTTTTCGACAGGGCGCCGCCCCAGCCAAACTGCCCGCCAGTTGCTGTCCTCTTTCAAGTAAGAAGCTTCATGAAAGATAAGTAGTATTACACAGTTGCTCCGCCTTTGCCAAAGCTAGGCATCTACGCTCCTACCTATTCTATGTACCTCTCATAAAACCACAACAACAAGTTGCAGTAAAGGTCTACAAGGTCTTAACTTCCCACTAGGTGACTCCGGCATTTTCACCGGACAGTGTGTTCGGAAGGTTCTGGTTAGGGACAGTGACAACCTCATTAAACCATTCATGCAAGTCGCCATTCAGACGACAAGGTATTACGCTTATTTTATTGTTATTTATAATTTGATCACTCAAATTATCTGCTGCATGTCGCCATGCAGATCGCACTCTATCTTCATCTCATTGAGATGTCGAGCGTATTAGTGTCTGAGGATTCGAGAATTAATTATTTTTGTCTTACAAATTTTTTTGCAAAAATTGAGATAAGTATTAATAAAAATCCGAGGATTAAAAATGTAGGTGTAAAAATTAAAATTCCCATTTCAGTATTTCCAAATAAATTTAATATCAATGGAAGTAAAAATGCTAAAATTAGGAATGCAACACCAAGAAAAAATATTTTATTCCATATATCTAATTCTCTCCAGGATTTCATAATAGAAATTATCTTTCTATATTTATAATTGTTTCCTTTTACTAATTCTCGCCTTTCCTGCTGATTGTCTCTCCACTTTGATTTTCAGTTTTTGTTATCATCTCACGACGATAATTTCCTACAAAGTTTCAATGAGAGTTTCCAGCATATAGCTCGATTTTCTCCTTGGTTTAATTTTTTTAAACTGTATCTTTCTATAACCCTTTGAGCGTCATACTTTTTGTATGCCGTAAGGCAGCTTTTGTCTACCTTAAGAAGGTCATAGTTACCTCCGCCGTTTCACGGGCCTTAGCCCCTTTGGAAAGAGGTTTGAGACACCGCGACTGGGCAGGTCTCACCGGTTATACAAGTCCTTTCGGGTTAGCAACCGGCTACGTTTTTGTTAAACAGTCGGGCCATCCTTGTTATTGAAATCGAACAATGCCCTCTAATATCAAGGACAAAATTCGACACGCTTTATACCGAAGATACAGCGCTAATATGCCGAGTTCCCTTAACCAGTTTATCCTTTCAGGTCTTAGCCTTCTCAGCTAGGGCACCTGTGTTGGTTCTTGGTACAGCTTACATATGTCTTATATGCAGTTTTTCACTGGCTCTTGGAGTCAGCACATTCAGAACAGATTCATCCATTTCTTATCATTACAATCCATAGATTTCTCTGTCCTTAGCCCTCTCGAGCCCGCGCCTATCCGAAAGCTATCTGCATACTCAATGAAATATGCAAGTACAGGAATATTAACCTGTTGTCCATCGCCATAGTCAGTTAAGATATGGCTTAGGTGCTGACTAACCCTTGGCTAAATGTTATTGCCAAGGAAACCGCGCCCTTTCGACCTTTTCCGAATCTTAGGAAAATTTGATCTTACTACCACCAGGATCTTCATTCCTTCCTGCTCCACACCTTCTCTCGAAGATGCTTCTCGGCAGAAAAGACGCCTGTCTACCACAATGCTCTAATGAGCATGTCTTTGGTATCGGTATCATGCTTAGCCCCGTCCATTTTCAGTGCCCCGAACCTCTACAGGTGAGCTGTTACGCTTTCTTTAAATGATGGCTGCTTCTAAGCCTACATCCCCGCTGTCTCAGATTCGGGACTCCTTTTGATACACTTAGCATGAATTTTGGGACCTTAACCAAAGGCTCCGTTGTTCCGGTTGCGGAATAGTATCTTACACACTACCCCTGATTCCTGCTCAACTGCTCACAAGTTCTGAGTTGGAAAAAGTTCCGTGAGCAATAGCCCCTGCAAATTTCATCCGTACTTTACCTCATGAGCCAGCAATAAGCAAGACTATACTAAGGCATATTTCGACAGGAACCAGCCATCGCCAGGTTAGAGTGGCTTTTCACCCCTATTCCCAAGTCATCCAAGTGCGTGCACACAACACTGGTTCAGGCCTCCATTCCTCTTTCGAGAAACTTCGCCTTGCTAAGGAATAGATCACCTGGCTTCGGGTCTTACCCATGTGACTATCGCCCTTTCAGACTCGCTTTCGCTTCAGCTTCCTTTCGTTAACTTCGCCACATAAATAAACTCCCTGGCCCGTTTTTCAAAACGTACGATACGACTACCGCCGTATCAAACTGTAGCTCGCAGATTTCAAGTCTTTTAACCCTCCTCTAGGAGTGCTTTTCAGCTTTCCCTCGCGGTACTATTACGCTATCGGACTGAGGTTTATATTTAGGGTTGGCAGTTAATTCTGCCGTATTCATGCTTCCAATCCGGGAAGCACTACTCTTTCTGAGCAATCCCATATATGCTTTGTTTACGAGACTCTCACTCTCTAAGGTGACACCTTCCAGTGCACTTCAACTCGCATACTTAGGGATTCACTCGCCACATCTCTACACTCCTTTCGAAGCAAGATTCAGCTTGCCCTTTGCCCTTTTCGCTCGCTGTTACTGGGGGCATCACAATTGTTTTCTTTTCCAGCCGGTACTAAGATGTTTCAATTCCCGGCGTATGTTTCCATCTCGGAATAAAAGGTTGTCCTATTCGGAAATCTCGGGTTCAATGCTTGCATGCAGCTCACCCAAGCTTATCGCAGCTTGCCACGTCCTTCATCACAACCTCAGCCAAGCTATTCATCTGCAAGCTTGCTAAGTAAGATCATTATGTCAGAAATTCTTTTAGAATTTCTGAGCATCCTAAAAACCCATAAAAGGTTTTTAGTATTTTCCACAAAATTGTGGGAAATATCTATTCTTTGGGTTTTTAGGATAATCAGAATTGTTTTCAATTCTGACATAATCAACTTCAACTCCCTTCATAATTCGCATTACGAAGTTCATCAAAAAAGTGATAGAAATATCCAATATCGAGGATTTATAAACATGTTGGTAGGGTGGATGATTTGGAGTGAAAAATTAATAAGGAATTCCTATAAATTTTCTTGTAAAAGAAGGATATAAAATAATATAATCAAAAATTAGCAAGCCCAGATTAATAGCAAAAAGAATAGAAAAAAATAAAAGAGAAACTACTCCAGTAATTATAATGCCTAAACTATTTAATTGATATCCAGTAAGAAAAATTCCAAAAGCTCCTAGCATAAGACCAAACATATTAGCTATGTCATGAAGTCTAAACCAAGGATTTTTCATATTTGTTTCTTAGCTAAGATATTTATAAATTATATTATAATAAATCTATTCTAAAATTTCATCACATTTTTAAATCCAAACATCCTTATCAAATCATGAAAAAAAAGGTGAGAGAAAAGCCACAGGCAAAACAGCAGAGGAAACTACGAAAGAATAAGCAAATAAAATATTATCATTTCATTATTTTATTATTTATCATAATATTGTTAATAATCTTCATCCCACTTGCTAGAAAGCCGAAAGAGAACTATGTCAAAATAAATGATAACAGGATTAAGGCAGAAATTGCAGATTCACTTGATGAGCAGACTAAGGGATTAATGTTTCGCAACTCACTTCCAGAAAAAACAGGAATGTTATTTGTTTTTGATACGCCCGAGATTTTAACATTTTGGATGAAGAATACACTAATTCCATTAGACATAATATACATTGACGAAAATATGCATATTGTCACAATAATAAGAAATGCTCAGCCATGCGAGCAAGACCCATGCACAATTTATCGTCCTGAATCGCCTTCTCGTTATGTTCTTGAAATAAATGCCGGCGAGTCTGACAATTTAGGAATTAAAGAAGGCGATAAAGTTGAGATGTTTATTAAGGATTAAAAATGGCATTTGAATTACTAAAACAACCAGAAACATATGACCTTTTTGGATTAATGACATTTGCATTTATTACAATACTATCAATTTGGTCGCTGAAAACGAAGAAACCCCTGCCAAAGTGGGCAGGCATAATTTTATTGATAATTGGAATTCTGGGAATAATTGTTGACGGGTTTATTGTATATACAAAATTTCTATCCTGATATATAAGAGTTAATTAATGAATTAAGTCCTTGAATAATTCCTTGTAATGACAAGCAAGCTAAACTTCTTGAATGATATAAATTTAATCCTTGGTACATTGCTAAAGCAGTTAAATCTTTTCATTCAAGCTTAACATTCTTATCTTAAAGCTCAACTTCACAAAAGCCCTGTCGCCCTTATTCCTTTGTAACCAGCTCCTAGAAGATAAGATGCAATTACTCCTGCAATTATCTTGCTGTCTCCTGATGCAAGCTGATCTGTCATGCCGTAATGCACTTCTGGAAGTTTAGAAAGTGTTTCCTTTATATCCTCAAGCGAAACTCTTTTTGCCGCTTCTGCAGCAGGATATTTTGATAAAGCATGAATTGCAAGTGCAGTAGCTCCGTACATTAAAGCTTCAAATCCCTCTCTTATTTTATGTGGCTTGAAAAACTCGCTTTTTTTGAATATTTTGTCTGTTACGTAATCTTTCATGAGTTTTGCACCCCATCCGAATAACGCAACTCCCATTCCATACTCTCCTAATGTTTTCCATTTGTCCATTTCCTGAACAGCATCAAGAGTATTAAGTGCTGTAATCCCTAGTTTTTCATTCAAATCCAGGAAGCAATAAAACAAATTCCCCGAAAGCTTGTCAAACCAGTTGACATCAACAGCTTTCTCAATGCTTGGTGCCATTTTCTGAGCTGCCTCTGCTCCATGAGCAAGAAATGCCGGAGCTGAAATATAAGCTGCTAAGCGAGGAAGTTTTGCAGTTTTTGCACTCTTCCACACACCTTTCGATACACTTTTAACAATTTCTGTTAATCCCATTTTCCTTATACTTATTGTCACTTTGCAGTAAGGACTATTTAAAAACCTTTCGGTTTTTGAAATTAGGATAAAATTAAAAAGCCCAAAGATAAAGAAATTTCATGCGCTGGTAGTATAGCGGTTAGTATGCTTCGTTGCCAATAAGAAGAACGCCCATTCCATAGGGCATCGGAATTCTTCTTTAGACCATTTCCTAAACATGAAAGAAAGGTGCTAAGCAAAGACGAAGCGACCCGGGTTCAAATCCCGGCTAGCGCATGCCCATTACGCATAGGGCATCGCGAGGCAGAAAGTACTACCTCATTTTCTATGATGAGGAATATATCTCAAACCCATTAAAAAGAAAATTACTCCGATAATAATGCTGCCAAGCCCTGTATAATAACCGATATCTGACAAAAAAAGTTTCATAATTACAAAACCGAATACAAATATAGTAAAAGCTGTCCTGAAATAAGCAAGCATTGTTCTTTCCCTTGCAAGTTCTGTTCTCTCTAAAGAAAGTCTATCCACACTCTTTTTCATCCATGTTTCTATGGAAAAGCAGGTTTATAAATAATTCTTCCTTACCATAACCATGGCAGTGGAGGATGTTGTCTCGAATCTAGCTCTTGAAGTAGGAAGGGTTGGACTATGGATACAAGCAATCGGGTTAGTAGTCATATTATGGATAATCTTTGAAATTATAGTTCTTATCAATAACAGAATAAAAAGGAAGAGACTTTATGCAATTGAGGACAGATTAGAAAGGATTGAGAAGAAATTGGATAAATTTACAAAATCAAAAAGGAAATGATTTCTATATAACAGCAAAATTTATAATACATGAAACCCTATTATAATAATGAAAAGAGGTATAAAGATAATCTTACTCAGCATGTTAGGGTCGCTGATTTTTATGCTCATTTTTGCAGCAGCAGCCTATTTGGCAATAACTTATAAAGGTAACCTTGTATCCAAAGTAATTAGTCCTGTTATGGAATCTGATTTGATAACTTCAAAGAAATCAGATATAAATTCTATGCCTGAAAAAGCAGATTTGCAGATTTTGCAATTAGATTGCATTTACGAAGGATTCAGCAATAAATTTTCGCACCACGCCAAATATTTGGGGCTGGTTAAGAATAATGGCGAACAAGCAGCAACTCTTGTAAAGATAAATGTAGATTTTTTTGATGCATCTGGAAGATTAGTTGGTACAGATTCAACAATTGTTTCAGGATTTGATATTCCTCCAAGCCAAACAAGATCTTTTGGGGACATTGCCACAGACTTGCTTTCTGATTTTGATGAATGCAAGGCAAGAGTTTCTTCTATTTAATCTTCTCAAGAAATCTACTTACGAGTTCTGCAAGCTCTTTTTCTTTTCCCTTAAAATCATGGTTGCAGTTCTTAATCTGATAAGCTTCTGTTAGGGAATTCTCTTTCTTAATCAACTCAATCGCCTCCTTTATTGGAATAAATGTGTACTCTATTTGATCGCCAATAACTGCTAAGATAGGGACTTTAATCTTTCGATAAAATGGGAGATTTTTTGTGCGAAAAGGCAATGCTTTTGATAGTTCAGAGTCTTCCTGCATAAAATTAAGAAAAGAGTCAGCGCTTTTCGGCATAACACCTGAATAGCACAGCCAGTCAGAAACAAGAAATTGATAACCTTTTCCTTCTTTCACAAGATTTTCAGCTTCTTTAATTAGCGATGCCATATGCAATGGGCCTCTTTTCTTTTGATATTGCATTTCAGCGCCCCATGAATCAGAAAAAGCAAGCAGAATAACTGCATTTACTTTATTATTATATTTCCCTTTACTCATATAATAGACCACTTTCTCTGTTCCAAGGCTATGGCCCTGCAGAATAATCTTGTTATAATTTTGGGAAAGAGCAAATGAAACCCATGCATCAATATCTTTCACACAATCTTCAAAATGCTCTAATGATGTACCATGCAACTTCGGCCATGACTGCAATACAGCTGTTCCCCTATTATTTGTCAGAAGAACAGAGACGCCTTTTTGATTAGATACCTTTACAATTTCAGCCATGAAATCATTCTCATAAAAATTGCTTCCTGTCCCATGAATTGCAATAATAATTGTTTTGCTGTTTTTGGCCTTTAAATGCAATCCATAAAGCAGCATTCCGTCTTCGGTTTTTACATTAACAATAGGATAATCCATCAGAATTTAAGACATCAGCCATTTAAAGTTTTTTCTAACCTTCTTAAAAATTAAAAACGAAACATTTATATATCAATTGATTATATTATCAATATGTAACATGGTAGAACAAGAATTAAAATTTAATACAGCAGGAATAATCACAAGAAGTCCTAGATTAGAAACTATACAACTTGTAGAAAAATTTATTGAGGAATATAGCGGAGAATACAAAAAGACAGAACTCTTTCAGAAATTACCGAAAAAAATAATGTGGGGAACATTTAATGTTATTTTGAAATATTTATGGGACAATAACAAGATAGGAATAGACAAAAAGGGTTATATTGTTTATATATGGAATCCAGAATTAATAGAGAAGCTTAAAAATAGAAAAGCGTACTAAAATTATGCTAATTAGGCCAGCAAAAGAGGTTAAATTTATAGAACAACATTTAGAAAATCAATTTCTTTCGCTTCCAGAAAATAATTATATAAAGAAAGGTATTCAAAGAGCAATTAATGATCTAAAAGAAAATGCTTTTTGTGGAGAAAAGATAGAAAAGAGATTGATACCTAAAGAGTATATTAAAAAATATGCGATAACAAATTTATGGTGGTATCCTTTGCCTGATGGTTGGCGATTGGTTTATTCTATAGCAACAAATAAATCAGATATTATTGCAATAATTATAGAATTCTTTGACCATAAAGATTATGCAAGAAGATTTGGATATAAGAGTTAACGGTAATAATCCCTTATTATTAAATTTTTCTAAAAATGCCTCTATGGTATCATGCTATAAACTACTTAAAATAAAAAAGTTTTAAGAATATTTATTATATAGATACAATAAAATTATAGAAAAAAGAATTAATAATATAATTCCATATAATTCGTCATTAAAATCTTTATTTTTAATTTTCTGTTTTCCTAAATACCAAATTACTAAAGAAAAAAATGCTATTATGAAACCAAGGGATAAAAAAAATCCAGAAAAATTAAGGTTTTTCATTGCGGTATCAATAAATCTTCCACCATATTTATCACGACAATCAAATGTGCTATTGTAAGGTGGAATATCATCTTGTATTATATCATTACAAAAATTTCGTATATTATTATGTAAATTAGAGATATCAGTTAGTGGTATA
>JACPGZ010000008.1 GCA_016188895.1 Candidatus Pacearchaeota archaeon | reverse complement strand
GTATGAGGCCAGTTCTCTGTGTCTTGCGATGCCCTATGCAATGGGCTGGGCTTACCATTTAATCTTTGTGTCAGGAAGCTTTTCAGAATGCTGGTCCATTTCGCCTTCAAGAAGGCATTTCCAGCACGGCCTTATTGACCCATCCTTTTCCCTTACTCTTTTTGTTCCTTTGCATTCAGGGCATATTACCATGATTTTAATTGCTTTTTATTATTTAAATAATTATCTATAGCATCCGAATATTTATAAATTTTGTATATTTGTTTGTTAGATGCCAAGGAATTACTATTTTGATACATCTATCTGGCTTGATTTTTTTGAGAATAGAAACGAGCCAAAATTGCCTAAAGGAAAACTTGCTCATGCATTGATTAAAAATCTTATTCAAAAAAGTAATAAAATAGTTTATTCCGATCTTACGCTTTCTGAACTTGAGTATGTAGGTTACTCTTTATATGAACTTGATGAAATGTTCTTACCATTGAAACCATTCCTAATTTTTTTAGAATCTACTGAAAAACAGATAGGAAAAGCAAAAGATTTATCTGCAAAAAGAAATGTTCCAAAAGGCGACGCCCTACACGCACTTATTGCTCGAGATAGTAAATCTATCTTAATAACCCGAGATATTCATTTTCAGAAAATGTTAGATATTATAAAGCCAGTTAGACCTCAAGAAATCATTTAGAAAAAGATTTTTTCTCAAGTTTTTCGAAGGCTTTTTCTCTTGCTTTATGCAGATCTTCGTCCGTAGTTTTATGTTTTGAAGAACCAAAAACTTTTTCTAGATTCTTTAACATCCCTCGTTTTTCAATTTCATCCATTTTGTCTCTAATAGCCTCCCTAATAAATTCTGTTTTAGTTGAATATCTGTAATTTTTAATAATTCTTTCTAGATCTTTTAAGAAATTTTTCTCTAATTTTAAGCTAACAGATTCCATATCACTTAGTAATATCATGTAGTATTTAAATCTTTTGATAACTCTGCTAACTTTTTAGAGCAAGCAATATTTTCCCGACATATTTATAAATAAACACATCTTATTCTTATTATAAAAAGATGGCAAAAGAACTTTTGATGTTTTACGGCATAGAGTGCCCGCACTGTCACGAAATGATGCCTTTAATTGAGAAATTGGAAAAAGAGCTTAAGGTAAAAGTTAAAAAACTGGAAGTCTGGCATAACGAATCAAATCTACGCAAGATGAAAGAGGTTGACAAAAGCAGATGCACTGGCGTGCCATTTTTCTACAATGAATCAACAGGCAAGAGCATCTGCGGAGCAGTTGATTATCCTACATTGAAGAAGTGGGCAATGGGGAAGAAGTAAATACATATAATTCTCTTATTAAAGAATAATTTATAAATATAGAATGTCTTATCAGTTAGAAAAAGAGAATGGATAAACAAGAAATTCTTCATGCATATGAATTAATGGTGCTTAGCAGGCTCTTTGATAGCAAAATGCTTGCTCTTCAAAGGCAGGGCCGCCTTGGCACTTTTGCATCTAGCCAAGGACATGAGGCAATTCAAGTTGGCTCTGTGATGGCGCTAAAAAAAGATGATTGGGTAGCGCCGTATTTCAGGCAATGGCCTGCATTTATTGCACTTGGTTATCCAATGGAGATGCTTTTGCAGTACAATTCAGGAGATGAACGCGGGATGCTAATCCCAAAAGGAATAAATGTACTTCCTGTTAATATTCCTGTCTCAAGTCAGATTCCTCATGCAGTTGGACTTGCATGGGGTTTCAAAAAGAAAGGACAAAAAAAAGTTGTAGTATGTTTTTTAGGAGATGGAGCAACATCAAAGGGGGATTTTCATGAGGCATTGAATTTTGCAGGTGTTTTCAAGGTGCCTGTTATTCTTATCTGCGAAAACAATCAGTATGCAATATCTGTTCCATTAAAAAGACAGACTGCTTCAAAAACAATTGCTCAAAAGGCAGATGCATACGGAATTGAAGGTATGAGAATTGATGGAAATAATGTTGAAGAAATTTATGAAGCAGTGATAAAGGCACGAGAAATTGCATTGCAAGGCAAACCAGTCTTAATAGAAGCTGTAACTTATCGTTTAAGCGACCATACAACAGCAGATGACGCTTCTCGTTATAGAAGCAAAAGCGAAGTTGAAGAGGCAAGAAAAAAAGACTGGCGTATTATCTTAAAAAATAAAATTATAAATGAAGGATTCTGGAACGAGAGCAAGGAAAAACAGCTTATTAAAAAATTAGAATTGCTTATAGAAAAGGCTGTTAAAAAATTTGAATCAATAAAACCAGTTGATCCAATGGATATTTTTAACTATACTTTTAATGAAATGACATATCAATTAAAAAGGCAGAGCGAAACTTTCAAAAGATTTTATCCAAATGGCTGAAAAAAAGAACGAAAAAAAAGGCATTGTAATGGTTGAGGCATTGAATCAAGCCTTGATGCAAGAGATGACAAGAGACAATAATGTTATTATACTTGGAGAGGATGTTGGCAAAGATGGGGGTGTTTTTAGAGTGACAGACAAATTAATTGAGAAATTTGGTGAGGAAAGAGTGATTGACACACCTCTTGCAGAGAGCACAATTGTCGGTGCATCTATTGGATTAGCAATTTCAGGATACAAGCCAATTGCAGAAATACAATTTTCAGGATTTATACCAAGTGCATTTGATCAAATGATTAATCATCTTTCAAGAATGAGATGGCGCTCTAGAGGCAGATATTCTTGTGCTGTTGTTATTCGCTCGCCAAATGGCGGAGGAGTAAAAGCATTAGAGCACCACTCAGAAAGCTTGGAAGCAGTATATGCTCACATTCCAGGATTAAAGGTTGTGATTCCATCAACTCCATATAATGCAAAAGGTCTTTTAATAAGTGCAATTCGTGATCCTGATCCTGTCTTATTCTTGGAGCCAATCAAAGTATATAGAGCAATTAGAGAAATAGTGCCAGAAGAGCCATATACAATTCCTCTTGGAAAAGCCCGCATAATCAAAGAAGGTACTCATGTAACAATAATCGGATGGGGCGCAATGATAAAAACACTTATTGATGTACAAAATTCAATTGATATTGACTTAGAAATTATTGATTTGCAGACAATAAGCCCACTTGATACAGAGACAATAATCAATTCTGTCAAGAAAACCAAAAGGTGTGTTATTGTACATGAAGCAGCCCGGTCTTGCGGCTTTGGCGCAGAATTAGCTGCACAAGTCTATGAAAATGCAATACTTCACTTGAAAGCACCTGTTGTAAGAGTCACAGGATTTGATACAACAATGCCATTAGGCAAGTTAGAAAAGTATTATATACCTGATGCTAATAGAATAATTGAAGGCATAAAGGAGGTCTTGAAGTTTTAATTCAAATGAAACTAAGAATAATTCCTCACAAAAGAGCAAATGCGGGTTGGAATCTTGCCTTAGAAGAAGCATTGTTTTTAAAAGCTAAGCAAGATTTGCTAAGAGGAAGAAAAATACAGCCGATCGTGAAGCTATATTCTTTTTCAAATCCAAGTGTTGTGCTAGGGTATATGCAAAAAATCTCTGAAATTAACTATGATTATTGTATGCAAAATAATGTTGATGTTACAATGAGAACAACAGGAGGTGGAAGTGTCTATTTAGGGAAAAATGATATGCAATATTCCATAATTACTGGTCTTGGTTATTCCAAAGAATTGTTACGAAGAATTAATATGAGTATTATTAATGCATTGCAAAATGTAGGTTTTTCTCCAAATTTAGTTATCAAAGATAAGCATCCTATTGTAAGAATGAACGGGAAGGGATTTATTTTTGATGCTCAAAGAAGATTTAAGAATTTAATTTTGCATCATGGTACAGCATTGGTTGATAATTCTGATTATTTTCATATGCCACAAGCGCTTAAAGCATCGAGAGAGGAATTAAATATTCTGCAGAATGGAAACATATGGCTCAGGCAAGAGGCAGAAATTAGGGAGAAAAGTTTAATTAAATCATTTGAAAAAGAATTACCTGAGGATATGTCTGTTGTAAGGAAAGATTTTACAAATAGCGAGATTAAATTAGCTAAAAAATTATATAAAAATTTTTACACAAACTTCGAAAGTTTTAGATTTGGAAAAAAGAAATTTGGAATTTGTTACCTTACTTCAACACCTTATGATATGGAATTGTATGCAGAGGAGGATAAAGATGTTTGAATTCAAATTTCCAGATGTAGGCGAAGGTATAGAAGAAGGCGAGATTGTTGAATGGAATGTCAAAGAAGGCGATACTGTAAAATCAGATCAAGTTATTGGAAAAGTTGAAACAGACAAGGCTGTTGTTGATATTCCCTCTCCAAAATCAGGAAAAATATTGAAAATTCTTGTAAAGACAGGGCAAAAAGTCAAGGTAGGGCAGGTAATGATTGTTATTGGAGAAAAAGGAGAAAAGTATAGCCCATTGCATAGGGCATCGCAAGTTACGAAAAAGGAGCCAAAAAAAGCATATGGTGTTGTTGGCGAGCTTGAAGTTGCTCCAGAAGGCGAGGTTCTTGCAATGCCGCGCACTAGAAAGATTGCAGAAGAGCTCGGCATTGATTTAAGCAAATTTGAAGGAGTTGTAAAAGAAGAAGAGCTTGGAAGCCCATTGCATAGGGCATCGCAAGAAACAGAATCAAAAAAGCCTCTTGTGAAAAAGAAATATGATATGTATGGATATATTGACAGAATTCCTTTTAAGAGTATCCGTAAGGCAGTTGCTCAAAAGATGTCTGAATCATGGCAAAATGTTCCTCATGTTACTCATATGGATAATATAATTATGGACGAACTAATAAAATTACGTGATGAGAAGAAAAAACTTGCAGAAAAAAAGAAAATCAAGATGACATACTTGCCGTTTATAGTCAAAGCTGTCCTTGAGGGATTTAAGAAGTTTCCTATATTGAATTCGTCACTTGAGGAAAACGAGATAATTGTTAAAAAATATTTCAACATAGGAATTGCAGTTGCAACAGATGAAGGATTAATGGTCCCTGTTATAAAAGGAGCTGATAAAAAAGATATCTTGCAGATAGCGCAGGAAATTGAAGAACTTGCTGAAAAAGCAAGAAAAAGAAGCATTGATCTTGCAGATTTAAAAGGTGGCACATTCACTATAACAAACATTGGCTCTGTTGGAGGCAAGTTTTTCACACCAATTGTTAATTATCCAGAAAGCTCTATTCTTGGATTAGGAAGAATGGAAGATAAAGTATTCTATGAAAATAATAAAGTTATTGTTAAAAAAATCCTTCCTGTTTCATTCTCATTTGACCACAGGATTGCAGATGGAGGAACTGTATCTGCATTTATGAATCTGGTGAAAGAGCTGCTTGAAAATCCGAAGAAGTTGAAGGTGTAATCAACGACCGCAGCAGCATCTCTCGTTTTTACATCCGCCTCTGCAATCACACCGACTCATTGGCTTGCCGCATCTGCAGGTTTCTTCCTTGATTTTCTTATTAGTATTAGCTTTTTGTTTCATCTTTTATTAAGAGCTTCTCCTTTGCTTTCTCTTTCGCTTCTCTTTCTTAAGGCGTTTTCTCTGCCATTTCCACCTCATCTGGCGCTTTTTCTTCCATCTCCTGCTTGACCGCTTCATAATCGAAACCTCCTGCGGGTTTCGATGCATCCAGCATCCAGCATCCAAGCATACAAGCATCCAGCCATAAATCCTTCAATCATAACTTGCTGAAAAAAGAGTAATTTATAAATCTTGACAAAAGATTTATAAACCCTGATTAATTGTATTTATTATATTTCTAAAATGGATAACGAGTTGAAATCTAGTGTATTAAAAACAGGAACAAGTATAGTTGGCATTGTATGCAAAGACGGGGTAGTAATGGCTGCTGACAGAAAAGCTACAGCAGGCAGCATTGTCATAAGCAAAAATACGAAGAAGCTTATTCCGATAAATAATTATCTTGCTGTTGCCATAGCTGGAAATGCGTCTGATGCAGAGATGCTGATTAAAATAATAAGGGCTGAATTAAAATTAAAGCAGTTAAGGACAAGAATCAGGCCAACAATTAAAGAAGCTGCAAATCTTATCGGCTCAATTTCTTATCATAGCATCAGGCAATTCAAAACAATTCCAACAATTGTCGGAACTCTGGCTGGCGGAATAAATCCAGATGGCACAACAGAATTGTTTACAATAGAGCCAGCAGGTGGCGCATACAAAGTTGATGATTATGATGCAAATTTCAGCTCTGGCATGCCTTTTATTCTTGGATTTTTAGAAAGAAATTGGAAGAAAAGCACAAGTGTTAAAGAAGGAATTGAGCTTGCTATTGAGGCATTAAAATCTTCAACTCAGAGAGATACTGCTTCAGGCCACGGAATAGATGTCTTTACTATTACCAAAGACGGGATAATACAGGTAGTGGAGCATGAAATTGAGCCAACATACAAGGAAAGGAAAAAATAGAATTATTATCGTATCATAATCTAGAAGAAATTCTGGAAAACAAACGAAGTCTTAAATAAGTTAGATAAAAACGACATTAACTTTAAATGGCTGATATAATAAAAAATATTTTGTCAAAACTCCCAAAAGGCGTTATAACAGATGCTATATATGAAGGTGCAAACATAGTTTTGTATACATCTGATGCAAATTTCTTCAGAGAAAGCGAGCATTATATAAAAAGGATTGTTGACGAGATAAAGAAAAGAGTTGAGCTAAGGGCGGAATCAAGCATCCTGCAAAAAAAGGAAGAAGCGGAGCAGTTCATAAGGAAAATTGTTCCAGAAGAAGCGAATATAACAAACATTATCTTTGATGTGCAGCGCGGAGTTGTGATTATTGAGGCAAAAAAGCCAGGGCTTGTTATAGGAAAGCAAGGTTCAATATTGCACGAGATTAAAAAACAAATTCTCTGGTTTCCGCAAATACAAAGAAGTCCAGCTATCCCATCAAAAATAACAGAAAATATCCGTGCAGTCTTGTACCAGAACAACAACTACAGGAAAAAATTTCTGAATTCAATTGGAAAAAAGATTTATGCAGACTGGAATCCAGAAAAAATGGAGGGATGGGTGCGTTTGACATTTCTTGGAAGCGGAAGACAAGTCGGGCGCTCATGTCTGTTATTGCAGACACCCCAATCAAAAATCCTGCTTGATTGCGGAATAGACCCTGCAGTTCAGGGCAAGGAGCAATTTCCATATTTTGAAATATCAGAATTCAACATAAATGAATTAGACGCAATTGTTTTAAGCCATGCGCATCTGGATCATAGCGGTGTTGTGCCTTATTTATATAAAATGGGGTATAGGGGGCCGATTTATATGACAATTCCAACAAGGGATGTTGCCTCATTGCTTTGTCTTGATTTTATTGGGGTATCATATAAAAAAGCAAAAGCCCCTCTTTATAGCGCAAAAGATATTCAATCCATGGTTAAGCACTCTATATGCCTGAATTATAATGAGGTTACAGATATTACTCCAGATATTCGCCTTACATTTTACAATGCAGGCCATGCACTGGGAAGCGCAATGGTTCATTTGAATATAGGCAATGGATTAAGCAATCTGCTTTATAGTGCTGATATAAAATACGGGAAAACTCGTTTGCTAGACCCATCTGTAACAAATTTTGCAAGAATGGAAACAATGATTTTGGAGTCAACATACGGAGCTCGCCAGGATATTCTTCCGCCAAGACAGGAATCAGAGGCAGAGCTTCTGGATGTTATTAAAAGAACAATTGAAAGGCAGGGCAAGATTCTTATTCCAGAGCTTGGGCTTGGAAGAGCTCAAGAAACAATGCTTATCATTGAGGATGCGATAAAACAGGGAAAGCTTCCAAATGTTCCAGTGTATATTGATGGAATGATATGGGATGTAAACGCAATCCATACAGCATACCCTGATTTCTTAAGCGGAACAGTAAAATCAATGATATTTCACGACAAAAATCCGTTTGTGTCAGATATATTCAAGAGAGTTGGCTCGTCTCATGAACGAAAAGAAGTTATTGAAGGTGGTTCGTGTGTTGTTTTAGCAACATCTGGAATGCTTCAGGGCGGAGCTTCTGTTGAATACTTCAGGGAATTTGCGGGAAACAAAAGAAACACAATAGCATTTGTATGCTATCAAGGTCTTGGAAGCCTTGGAAGACAGATTCAGGATGGAATAAAAGAGTTCAAAATGGATGTTGAAGGAAAAGAAGAGCTTGTGAAAGTTAATATGGAAGTCCATACTGTTAAAGGATTGTCTGCACACTCTGGAAGAAATCAGCTCATGGCATTTGTAAACAATTCAGTTCCAAGGCCAAAGAAAATTCTTGTCAATCACGGAGAGGCATCAAAATGCCTTGATCTTGCCTCAAGCTTGTACAAGATTCACGGCATTGAAACAAGCGCACCAAGAAATCTTGATACTGTGAGGATAAAGTAGAAAAATTGATAAAGGATATTGTAGCATACTAACTATGGATCTTAAGTCGATGGTATTGGAGGAAATGAGCCATGAAGAAAAGGAACATTATTTTCCTAATGAATCAAAAGAAGACATTTTCATCTATTCTAAAATTAAAAATCCGCTTTCTTTCAAAAGTTATGGTGAACTAATTAGCTCCTTTTTAGAGCATCCTAATGCATATAGATTAGGAGTAAGAAAATCACGAGAGTGGATAAGGTTTTTCAGCTGGCAGATTCCTCTTCTTATAGGATATATCGAAGAGGTTGCATCATCTGACTGCTTTCAAAATAATCATCTTTACTTAGTATTCAAAAAAGAATTTAAGTCTGCATTTGTTTATATAGACAGGCATCAAGATTCTATTCAGGTGGCTAAGATCTTTGCACCATCTCCTACAGAGGATCTTTTTACACTTCATAGAACAACCGAAAGATATGGCGAGAATAAAGCAGTGTCTTCATGGGTAATTTCTAGCAAGCGTCATGGAGGAATAAAAAAGCGCTTCCCGAGTTTAAGCAGGAATGAAGCAGATAACCTCATGAAAAGATTGTTTGGATAGATACTTTTAAAAACCAAAATTGTCATAGCTCTGCGAGGTGAATCTATTTCATGAAGCACAACAGAAAAATAACAGCGATACTTGTTGCAATGTTTTTTGTAACACAGCTTATAGGGCTTGCTGTTATTTATGCTTACTCGCCGCATGAGGTCAAAACAATTGATCCTGTGACAGGAGAGACAAGAATTGAAAAAGTAAAGCAGGATCTTCCATATGGAGTAGAGCCGCCCGAGCTTGAGGAAAAAACATCATTAGGAACAATTATAATATCAATGATTATTGCAATCTCTCTGATAATTCTGCTTTCAAAAATACGGGCAGCGTTTTTTCTTAAATTGTGGTTTTTTATAGTTGTTTGTCTGTCAATAGCGCTGAGCCTAAATGCATTTTTAATCTATGTGGGAGCATCTAGAATAACATATTTCTCAATCATAGCTCTTTTATTTGCAGTCCCGCTTGGATATATTAAAATATACAAGAGAAATATTATTGTGCATAATTTAACAGAGCTTTTAATCTATCCTGGAATTGCAGCTGTGTTTGTTCCAATACTTGGATTATGGAGCGTAATAGTTTTGCTGATACTGATATCATTGTATGACATTTATGCTGTATGGCACTCAGGGATTATGCAGCAGATGGCGCAGTATCAAATACAGGAATTGAAGTTCTTTGCAGGATTTTTCATCCCATATGTATCAAAAAAGCAGAGGGCAGAGCTGGAAAAGCTCAAGCAAGATGCAAAGAAACCTGGAAAGAAATCAGATAAAAAGATAAAAGTAAACCTTGCTATTCTTGGCGGAGGGGATGTTGTATTTCCAATAATCACAGCAGGTGTTATCTTGAGATTATGGGGATTTGCAGAAGCCATAACAGTTTCTATATTTGCAACACTTGCATTATTATCGCTTTTTGTGCTTGCAAAAAAAGGAAAATTTTATCCTGCAATGCCATTCATATCAGCTGGCTTGTTCCTAGGAATTGCAGTTGTTGGATTGTTTCATTTGTAAGAAAGAAAAATGAAGAAGATGGAGAATTCTTGAAGATAGTTTTATAAGGTTGATAAACTTATATAAAAATAAGATAAAATGGAAAGAATAATAATTGACTCAAAAATAATGCATGGTAAACCTATCATTAAAGGCACTCGTGTACCTGTGGATATAATTCTTGGTAGCCTTATTAGCGGTATGACTTATGAAGAAATTGAAGAAGAGTATGGAGTTAAAAGAGATGACATTTTAGCTGCAATTGAATATGCTGCAAAGTTTGTAATGGGTGAAGAAATATACTCATTAAAGATGAGATCATGAAATTTCTTATAGATGCAGATTCTCCTTATTCTTTTATAGAAATTTTTAATAAACATGGGCATGAGGCAGTTCATGTTAGAAACCTCTTTCCATCTGCTAGTGATGAGGAAATTTTTGAATATGCCAATAAGAATCAATATATTATAGTGACAAGAGATTTAGGATTTGCCGATATGTTTATCAAAAACAAAGGTTTTGGATTAGTTCTTACAAGATTACCCTATTATTTTAAAGTTGACAGAATAAGTAACATTTTTAATGAATTTATGGATAAAGTAGATGTTAAAGAATTAGTAAATGCTATTATAGTTTTGGAATAAGTAACATTTTTAATGAATTTATGGATAAAGTAGATGTTAAAGAATTAGTAAATGCTATTATAGTTTTGGAATTGGGAAGATACAGAAGAAAGAAACTTTGACTATCTTTATTCTATCCTGCCCTTCTTCTTAGAATCTGGATTGCTTATAACAATATCAAAAGTTTGTGTAAGATAATCCAAGTCAGCCTTATGATGATTAGGATTAAATATAGCAGCACTAACATCAAGAGGCCTTCCGGTGTATGGTTTAATATTCATATTCCACATAAATTTATCTTTTTCATGAGGTATAATTCCATTCATTGGTATAATTTCATAAAAGAGATATTCTAACTTAGAATATACTTCATCTAGAATTGTACAAAAAAAATAATCTTTAGTAGAATAAACACCGCCCCATCTTTTTCCAGGATCTTCTAATCTTCTACATTGTTTTAAGCAAAAATATGATTTTCCAGAATGAACCGCACCGAAAACTCCAACTAGAAGAGGCTTTTGCTCAGCTTTGTCGTGCCTTTCTTTTATTTCATCTATTGCCTCGTCAATTGTCAGAATATTTTTTGTCATTATATTCCCTGCCCTGTATTTACAACAAGTGATTTTTTCGTTGGATCAATTTTGGCTTCTTCGTATCTTTGTAAATATAATCCAAGACTTATTGCTCCAGAAGGCGAAGTCGGAATTCCATTTCTATTCATTATTGAATAAGCTTCCCGAATTCTTTCTTCTCTGACTTTATATATTCCAGTATTCTTCCCAGTCCATGATAAATTAATTAATGCAGATAAATCATTATCGTCAAAAATATTAAATGGATTATAAGCTGGAGTTAAAAGGTTTGCAGAACTGTCCTTTTCTTCAGGTATAGCACCCAGAATGTCCATAGATACAACTTTTCCAACAGGTATTTTTAGTCTAGGATCCTTATTTCCAGCGTCATTCCGCATAGTTCTCTCTTGCCATGCGAGATAATTTTCCATTAGCCTGCCAGAACCATATGGAACATAAATTTCATCAGGGCTTTCATTAAATGTCTCATGAACATGCCAGTCATAAAAGATTAATTCTGGTTGTAAAATAAAAGTTGAAGTAATATCAAGTCCATTTTCATTATTTGTCAATCTCTTTATTTCTTCGGGTGTTAAAGATTTTTCTTCTAGGTCTGCCATATAAATATCAGTATACAAACCTTTTAATGATTCTAAATTTTCTTTTGAGATATCTCTACTAACAAGAAGTTTCGGAGGTGGTAAGCCATATTTCTTAAAAAAATAAGCTAGTGAAGTTCCTGCATTTCCATTTGTAATTAAAGTTATTCTTGGAACAGATTGTTCTTCAACGTTGCCATCAATGTATTTCTTCTTTAACATTAATCCTCTTGCGTAATCTCTATGTAATGCAGTTATCTCCCATGCCATCCTGTCCTTAAAAGTTCCTGTGGGATTACTCTTTAAGTCAGCTTCATTTTTTATGTAAACCAATCCATAACTTTCAGAAGATAAATCCAATGGAATTACTGGAGTTGATTTCCATTCAGGATGTGTTGGATCGTTTTCACTAAAAACAGGTATTTCATCTGCCCATCTTTCAATTAAATCCCAATTCAAAACAGGGAAATATATCTCTTTAACAACTAATCTATCCAAACTCATCTTAATACACAATCGCAACTGTAACATATTTAATATCTTCGAATCTGAGCTTGCCATCGCTTAAATCATTGTTGTCGCCTTTTGTTATGAAGTAAACTCCCTGCTCATCAATGCCTTTTTCAATGACACGATGAACAATTAAAGCATTTCCCTGCTTGAATGTTACAATATCTCCAACGCTAATCTGGTCAGGTGATTCTGGAGCAATTCTTATGCCATTTGCATCTCCGTCAATTACAGGCTTCATGCTACCGCTCCACGCATATTTGCTTAAGCTTGGATTTTTCAGGAATATAACAACTTTATCATTATAAACAGCAATATCATCCTCTGAAATCCAATCCTGCGGAGCAGATGTCTCTTGCCCAAAAAAACCATAACTATATGGAATCTCGCTATTTGTCAAAAACATCACCAGAAATGAGCTGATAACTCCTAGCGAGAATATCAATCCGAATTTTATTATTTTCAATATCATTTTATTGTATGTTGTATTAAAGTATTATCACTAATTAGTAATACTAATATTTATAAATCTTTTGTTTTGTAACTATTGTCAAGTTAATAATAGAATGTTATTTCATAACATTCAATTTTCTATAGAATATTTTTATAGTATGACAACTAAAAATACTGATGAGAATAGAAATTGACCAAAGCGGAAAGATAGAGAGTTATATTAATACAATTATCGCTTTTCGAAATGGTGAGCAATTTAGTGTTTTATTAGACAGAAAAACAAAGAATGAAATTATTACTAATTATAGGGGCAAATATAAGGATATTATTTATCGGTTGTTTGCTATTTGTATCTTTTATTGCATTAAAACTTATTTAGATAAAACCCAGAAAATCATTATTGATATAGAATATAAAGGGCGAGAGAAAGATATTAAGAAGCATTTATTGCGCTTTATTTGGAGAGTAAAACCCAATTTTAATAAAGATATAATTCAATTTGATATTATTGGTAAAAAATCCAGAGCACATAGATTAGCATATCAAACTTTCATTGGTAAATTAGCGCCTAACAGAATTTTAACTAAAAAAGAAGTTGAAGAATTGTTATAAAATAAAGGGGATGTTAACACCTTTGTGTTAATCATAATCTATACTTACAGCGAGCCTGACAAGATGTCTTCTCACAGTCGATATAGCTCCCTTATATTATTTTACAGATAGTACAATATTTAAGCTTTTCGTTCCCCAGTTTTGTAACTATTGTAAAGTTAATAATAGAAAGATTTATAAATAGCCACATACGAGTAATAACATGACAGAAGCACAGCAAAAAGATATAATTTCAAGTTATATTGGAAAGCAAGTTGTAATTGAAGAAGGTAATGTAGCTGTTAATTTATCTGCAGGATATCTAGAAAGATATGATGGCAGATTCTTGCTAATAAAGGATTACAAAAAGCATAAAGTTAATCTTAATCAAGTATTTGATAATACTTACACAAACCCACAATACAATAATATGACTAGTCCAGAATCAGTCGAGTATTCTCTGCCTCAAAGAGCAATAAAGGTAAATATAATTGCTTCTATAATGACTTTAGATGATTTGATAGAAGCAAGAAGGAAATTACTGGAAAAATGATAGTCAAACAAGAACTTGTTAAGAAAATTAAGATGCACTTTGACCTTAATATTTACGAGACCAAGGTATGGCTTGCATTAGTCAGCAAGGGAATTGCAACAGCTGGAGAAATTGCAGAAGTGTCAGGAATTCCAAGAAGCAGGACATATGATGTTTTGGAAAGCCTTGAAAAGCGTGGATTTGCAATTGCAAAGATCGGCAAGCCGATAAAATATATTGCAATAAAGCCAGTTCTTGTTATAGAAAAGCTGAAAAAAGAACTAGTAAAAGGCACTAATGAAAAAATGAATGTTCTTTCAAAATTACGAGAGACAAATGAGTACAAGGAGCTTGAGCATTTATACAAAGAAGGCATCAATCCTATTGACAAAAGTGAATTAAGCGCTTCTATAAAAGGAAAGAACAACATTTCAGCCCATTTGAATGACATGATAGAAAATGCTGAAAATGAAGTTATTATATGCACAACTTATAATGACATAATGTCAAAATTACGCTCATTTTCCCATATGATTAACAAGCTTAAAAAGAAAAAGGTATCATTAAAGTTTGCAATAAACGGCTCGCAAGACGAGATAAAAAAAATAGAGTCCCAGTTTGATATTAAAGTAATATCTATTCCAATAAAATCACGCTTTTATATCATAGACCAAAGGGAAATTCTGTTCAATATCAATGATTCTGAAAAAGATAATGATGAAGTAGGAATCTGGATAGATTCCGACTTTTTTACAAAATCAATCGCCCATTTGTTTGAGAGAGTTGCAAAAATTAATCAACCATAAACTTTAATAACAAAATAGTATACTAAAATAATATGGAAAAATATGATCCACATGGCAATGAATTCAGCAACTGGTATTATGAAAGAATAAGGGGAGTGAAAAATAAAGAAGAGCAAGAAAGAGTTATAAAAGAGAATCCAATTCTCGCTCTAAGGGTTATCAATGTGTTTAGCGATAAAGCCCTTGGAAGGAAATTTATAGATACTTATAAAGATCATCCAAAATTAAGTCATGTTGCTTACCTAGTGGCAAGAGAAATAGGGCATAGATTTGCTCATGACTATTTAGAGGCACAAAAAGTTGAAGTTCCTTTTGCTCAGACAGGGTCTCTTCCATCATATTGTTATGTGTCTGAAAAAGGAAACGAAGACGCACCTAATTCAGAGTATTGGTGGACCAATGCGTGGGATAATGTTGTAAAAACATTAGAAGATTCTGTGCAATAGTTAATTAATGTATCCTCTTTGCAACTCCTTTTTTCCGCCAAAGGATTGATCCCATCTTATGCCTTTCATGCTAACTGCAATCTTTTTGCTTTCTTCTAAATAATTAAGAATCTTGATTAGCGTATAATGATTCACTTGCTTTGGCAACCTATTCTTAAGCTCCGGCATATTTACATTTTTGTCAATATTTTTCAATGTATTTTCAACCATGATAAGCGTATTTAGCGTAGGAGTATATTTAGCACTTCTTTCACCTTTTTTGCTTATCTGATTCTCTTTTTTCATTTATTTAATAATAAATAAAATTTATTATATAATAACTAATTATTATTAGTATATAAACCTCTGTAATAATTATGAAGTTACTAATACCACTTCCAAAATACCCATTTCTTTTATTCTTAACTTATTTTTTTCCTTCCAATTTTTTAGAAAATCACTAAAAGAGCTGTATCCGGGATGCTGATAAAAAGCAAAATTTCCTTTAATATATGCATCATTATGTATTTCTTTAAATTTCTTCAAATTATCTGTATTTGTTACAGGCGGGCCTCTTACAATTATTTTAGTTTTTGGCTTTAATATAAAATAAGATGACCCGCTCTTTTTTTCATCATAAGCAAAATGCTCGTCAACAAACTCAAAAAACCTTGAGCTCTCTTTTATTACAAACCTGTGAAATTTATTGAGCTTTGTTCCAGCAATATCTCCTTCCTGCCTGTCTGTTGAATAACTCAAAGATACAAATTCAGCTCTTTTTGTCTTGGCTTTTTTAACAAACTCATTTTTGTCAAATTCCTTTCTGACAAAGAATTCACTGGATGGTTTTTTCAAAAATCTTGTGCATGCATCTTTAAACCTCAAAAAAGTTCTTTCAGAAAGAGCTGCAAGCGCATTCCTTTCCTTAAATGTCGGGTCTATCAGAATTATTGGGCTTTGCAATCTTGAAGGATTTAGATGCATCATTATCTCTTCTTTATTTTTATAATTCTTTTCAATGTCTATAAATATTTTATCTTGAGATGAATCAATCTTTTTAATAAAATTCATAAAACTTTTATAATAGATTATTAACAATTCCAGAGCATACCCTGAAAATCCGTTTATGTAGGATTCAGCTCCATAAAAATTTTGTGCATAGCAGAATGACTTAGCAAGAAGTATCTCTCTTACAAGCCCTGGGTTTTTGCCCAGTTTTTTCCTTACATATTCTACATGAAAAAATGAGAGGTCTGTAACATTTCTAGCCTCGCTAGGACTAGCTATCTTATATACTGGAATAATCTCTAAGTTAAAATTCCTGCCAGATACCCTAAAATAATCCCTTGAGCCATGAATCTTAATGTATTTTAATTTTGTATCTTTAATTGCTTTTTCTAAAATTACAGAAAGCTCTTTTTCATTGTAATTATTGGCAAATCTGGCAAAAAGGTCAATGTCCTGCATTTCCTTGCGCATCATTGTTCCCTTTGCAAAGCTTCCGCCAAAAAACAAGTCTGCATCTATTTTGCTTTTCTTAAAGGATTTTTCAATTAACCCTGATATTTTCTTAGCTTCTTCGGTTATTTTCTCGGTTTCAGCAGGCTCTAGCTCTTGGTCAGGCAGAATTTTTTTCAGCATGGCAGATTATAGAGAAAGGAGTATAAAAATGCAACGCTTGTTTTGTTACGTAAATATATAAATTCTATATGTCATAATTATTCATGGAAAGGGAAGTCTATAATTTTACAGTTTTAATAGAACAAGATGAGGATGGAATTTATTTAGCAACAGTTCCAGATATAGAAGGTTGCTATACTCAAGGAAAATCTATTCCAGAAGTGCTAGATAGAATAAAAGAAGCTATAGAAGTATGTCTTGAAGGAGATAAGGAAGAAATAACGCCAATGAAATTTATTGGATTGCAGCAAATCCAAATTGAAAAATATCATATTTCTCACTAGTAAAAATGACAAAGTTGATTCCTATATCAGGAAAAGAACTTTGTAAGATATTAGAGAAACTTGGTTTTAAGAAAATATATGGAAAGGGCAGCCGATGAATTTTTAAAATATATATAAAAATCTCACGCTTTCTTATCTTTTATATTCATCAAAGTTGAGGCAATGTCAATAATGTATTTGCCCTCTTCCAGCTTGTAAATAAGCGGGCGGTCTTTTCTGAACAAATTGATTATATCAATCTGGAATTTTCCATGTCCAAGAACGCGCACAGATTCTAAATCAAGTATAATTGGAGCGTCATCATCGCTTGCGCCAATCATCTCCCTTATCTCTTGCTCAACCTTTTCCTTATCAGTTTCAACAAGCTCTATTATTTTTTCCTCTGTTTCCTGAACTTTATTCAGCTGATCTTCTCTCACATATAAGAAAAATTTGCTCCCGCATGCACAACCCTCAAGTAGCTCTCTGCTTGCATTTGGGTATATTCTGGCGCAATGAACACATTTGTGCGGCATTCTAAACAAAGGAAACACATATTAATAAATTCTTCTATAAAAATATTCACTTTACGAACTAGCAATTTCTTCAATAGTTTTACATAAACCACTTAACATAGCTCTTTCCGCAAGGCATTTTCCTGTCTGTCTTATTATATAAACAATATTTTTCTTTAGAAGGTTATCTGAACCATCTTTAACTGCATCTATCTTCTTTGGAGAATCTAATGCATCATATAATAATCTTACATGATTAATAACATCTTTATATTCATAATCACCTTCAACAACAATTACATCTGAAGCAGTTACACCCCTTGCTAAAAGAAAATCTATTTCATTTCTTGCTGGCAGAGCATTGCCATCGTTTAATCGCATTCTAAAATACCACTCTTTCGCTCCTATTTTATCAATAAGAGATGAGTAAGCCATTTCGCCATTTTTCTTAATATGTGCTTTTAGTTTCTCTAGTATTTCATCAGGAACAATTCCATTTGAAGTTATGATATAAGTCCTGCCACTTTGATAACCGGATGGATAATGCGCTCTTAGATGATCAATTGAATCTTTATCACCTTCGGCAATTTTTTTAAGCTCACCTGATGGTATCATTTTAATATGCTTTGATAAAGATTTCTCCAACTTTGATAAATTACGATTTTGAGCAATTCTTTGGAATGATTTAATAACATCCTCTTCTGCTGGAGCAGTATAACGTCCCAACTGAGTAATCTGTGTAGAAGGGCCCACAAAATGATCGCATGATCCTATTTTTTTTCCATATGTACTATTAGGAATCAATACATCATATGTTGGTATTTGTACATTTACCATATTTTGATTACAAATTCAAATATTCTTAAATATTTATATCTTTAATCATCTATTTTAAGGTATCAGAATAATAATATAATCATGTTAACGTATCTGTTATAAGCTCTTGGAAAAAAGCCCTGTAGTCATTGAGTTCTTTCTTGAGATTTTGAAACTCCCTTTCTTGCTGTATTTCTAGATTAGCTTTCTCATACAGATCTGCCAGTGTCAAAAATCTGCTGCATTGGTTATAAAGAGAGAAAAGAGTTTCTATTCCTAATTTTGCTTGCGTATCGCTTTGAAGCAAGGACGACACAAATTGAAGATTCTCTGGAATCTGTTTAGACAGCTTAAGAAGCTCTTCTTTAAGAATGTCTGAAAGTTCAGCCATGATTCATGCATTATACAAGGGTATAAAAATCTATTCTTTACAATAGTTAATTTTATTAAAGTTAACAGCTTTTTACCCTCATGCCAGATGATTATTTTATTAAGCTAAAGGGGGAGATAGCTTATTTTATAGACAGAGAAATAATTAGGAAAGAAAGTGAAGAAATAAAATATGTCATGAGTCCAAGAGGCCATTATTGGAGGCCGCTAGTTACATTGGCAACTTCAGATGCATTTGGGGTTGAGAGCAGAATTGCAATGCCTTATGCTGTTGCTGTTGAGTGCGCGCATCGCGCAGCACTTATTTTTGATGACCTTCCTTGCATGGATAATTCTTCAATAAGGCATGGACAGCCAACTTGTCATATAAAGTTTGGAGAAGCGAATGCAATATTATGTGCAAACGAAATCTCTACAGGAATGATTCATAATATGATTTATAACGGGCCCGCAGTTGAAAAGAACTCGTTAATAAATCATGAACTATACAATGATATTCCATCTGCCATGGTTTTAGGGCAAAAAATGGATCTTTATGAAACACAATGCGTTGATTTGGAAAAACTATTGGAAATGTACAAGCTGAAAACAGGAAAGTTATTTAGCGGAGCTGCTGTAATAGGTGGAATTCTTGGAGATGCATCACAAATTCAATTATCTCATTTAAGGCAGATGGGCATTAATGCAGGAATTGCTTATCAATTAAAAGACGACCTTTATGATGCAGGTTATCTGAAAGAAAAGCAAAACAAGCCAAAACGCCAAGATATTCATAAAAAAACACCGATTGATTTGGTTGGGGCACAAGCTGTTGTTGGATTAGTTGATTCATACAAGAGCAGAATAAAAGAGGATTTGGAAAAACTGGAACGTCCTACAAGAAATTTTCCGCATCTTGAAGAGCTTATTGAGGAGATGCTGGAGGTTGATTAAGTAGTTCTCTTCGTTTTATCCAATCTTGTAACCGGTTTTCATATTCTTCATCTCTAAATGAAAATCCTTTAAGATCCCCACCATATTCATCTAAAAAATCATTAGCATATATTCCACCCTTATATTTAACAATGCCGTAACTAAGATTTGTCAGGGATTTAATGCCATGTTGAACTTTAATAGCCTCTTCTTCGCCTTTAAAAACTCTATCAGCCCCTGCTTCTTTCATATTTTGCAGAGTCATCTGACCGAGAAGAAAGCAAAAATAACAAAATGCCTTATAGCCGCTTATTTTTGCAGGGACTGATTTTATATAATT